>JANRMB010000145.1:0-13369 GCA_033761985.1 Candidatus Sumerlaeia bacterium
GTAAGGCCGGTCAGAAGTAGAGCCCTAATCACAATCAAGCCCTTAACAGGGCGATCAGGGTTTAGGTGAACATGTTCATTTTGTTTTGCAATCCATTCCTTTACCTGATTCCGGTCCTGATCGTAATCAATATTTGAGTCACTAAAATACTTCCAAGCATTATATGGTCCACCAATCAATGGATTAAAATAGCTTGAATAATGAGGATATGAAAAGAGTCCTATCATGATTTGCCACAAAACCAAACCCATAAGTAATCGAATAGTGTATGTATTTTTAAATAGTTTGGCCGATGCAAAACCAACCAATACACACATTACTGGCACAACAGGAAGTAAATGCCTATGACCAATTTGTACCGCAACAAACAATGAAAAATACAAGAAGTATATTATAGATGCTATAAAAACAAGTAGGATGGATTTTGGCATCTCCCTTATGTTGTAGAAAGCTATAAAGCATAGAACAAGAATTGGGATTGGTGTTTTATACAATAAAAGTGCAGGAAAATAAAAAAATGATCCATGTGAACTATGAGCTCCCATAAAATAGGTGGCATGACCTTGGTCATTATGAGCTATTGCAGTAGCTACAGAATATGTGTACATTTGAGGAATTACCGGACGCAATCCCCATAATAAAGGAGCATACTCATTCAAAAAGACTGCCTCCGATTCCAAAGCTTCATACATTTTAGAATCAACTCCTGAATACCCTATCTGTAAAGATAAGATAATAGACAATATCAATGTCAATATTTTTGCAGATGAAAAGAAAAGCAATGCTGCATACTGACAATTAGAAATCGTAATTTCTTTATGTATTATTGCAAGTGCTGCAAACGGCAATAATAAAAGATTAGTAACTTTTGTGAGTTGAACTAATGAAATAACTACTAACAACAACAAAAACCATCGCATTTGATGACACTTGGAATCAACATAGAAGACAATTACTACTAATCCTGACAAGAAACCCAAAGCTGCTGGAATATCTGTTGTAATCCAACGCGAATTACCCAATAGAGACGGCTCAAAAACAGCAAACAATGTGGAAAACACAGAAGGAATCAATCCCATATACCTATAAGTTAGCAACCAGATCAAAAAAATAATTAGCGATCCCATCAAAATCGTAGGGACACTTGCAGCATAAGGTCTATTTAGGGTAGCGAGTGGAAAAACCTCCGGGTAATCTGGAGTAGAATCGATTAACAGATAGGCTCTATCAGACAATACATTCAGAGAGGTAATGGGCATTGTTCCATCCCAACCAAATGGATCACCAGAAACCCACTCACGACCAAGTATCATTTCACCAACCCTATAGTGCAACATCGTATCGCCGACAGGGGATACATGTTGATAGCTTAACGATGCTAATACAAAGAAAATAATGCAAAATGATACGGGAATTCCAATTATCATGCAATTAGAATAGGGACTTTTTTTGCCTAAGACTAATTTAGTCACATCAGAAATTTTCATTAGTATACCTAAAGTAATTAAATGTAAACAGCATGAGAATAACCATATCTGGACTGCCCAGAAGAGGCAAGGCATTTTATTAGTCTATACAAAATCTCCCTCTCAATTAATATTTTTCTTAGTATATAAAGTAAATCACTCACAATCAGATTGATTTATCACAAACAACAATAGAGACATTATTTTTCAAAACATATTATTTCCATCAAGACTCTATTCCTGCAAAACTTCGAGTCGTTTATTCGCGATATTTTCCTTGCGTCATGAGCCACCAAGTCTTGAATAAACCAATGTATTGCTCTTAAAAAGGTATCTAAATGGCTGTGCACGTTGTTCAACACCCCGTGGTGACACACAAACTGAACATTCTCAGAAGCGTTACAACGGGGACGCAGGAGTTTCGACAAATTGTCAATGAGTTGACGCTTCTCCTGAGTTATGAGGCCACTCGGAATCTCCCCGTTCAATCCTGTAATGTGGAAACACCGTTGGCGATGATGAAAACCCAGACGCTTTCGGGCTCGGACTTTGTGATTTGCCCAATTCTTCGGGCAGGCTTGGGGATGGTTCAAGGGATGCTCTCGATTTTCCCCAACGCCCGCGTGGCACATATCGGGCTTCGCCGCGATGAGCAAACCGCACTTCCAGAATTCTACTATCAAAGCATGCCCGAGGACCTTTCCCAGTCCACCGTGATTGTGGTCGATCCGATGCTCGCCACCGGGGGCAGTCTGTGCGAAGCTATTGCCATGGTGAAGCAGCATAAGCCCAAATCCTTAAAAGCCATTTGTTTGGTAGCCGCACCTGAAGGGAAACAAAAGGTGGAATCTGCACACCCGGATGTTGAGGTAGTTGTGGCCGCGCTGGATGACCAGTTGAATGCGCAGAAGTACATCGTCCCCGGCTTGGGGGACGCAGGCGATCGAATGTTCGGCACCGGAAAACGTAAAGACTAATAGGGACACAGGAACTGTATTTATGAGCTTATTGAGTGTATTGGAAGAACGTGGGTTTTTGAGCGACTGCACCAACCGAGTCGCTGTGGAAGAACTACTGAAATCCGGTGAGCAGTCGATTTATTGCGGGTTTGATCCCACGGCGAACAGCCTGACCATCGGGAATATGGTTTGCCTCATGGCGCTTCGTCACATTCAGGAGAGTGGCCATAAACCAATCATCCTGATGGGCGGTGCCACGGGAATGATCGGCGATCCCAGCGGAAAAAGCAAAGAGCGTAATCTGCAAACCACGGAGATGGTGGCGAGCAATATGGCGGGTCAGCGGGGACAATTTTTAAAGTTTCTTCGTTTTGAAGGCCCACATGCCGCCGAAATCGTGAACAACAACGATTGGTGCGGCACGATCACCATGATTGATTTCCTTCGGGATGTGGGGAAATTCTTCCGGATCGGTGAAATGCTGGGGAAGGAATCCGTTCGTAACCGTATCCAATCAGAGGTGGGGATCTCCTACACGGAGTTCAGCTACATGCTTCTGCAATCCTATGACTTTCTGCATTTGTACAAAACACGCAAATGCCGTTTGCAGTGCGGTGGATCGGATCAATGGGGGAATATTGTGGCGGGGACGGAGTTGATCCGTAAATCTCTCGGGGAAGATGCCTTTGGCTTCACGTTCCCGCTGATTACCACGGCGAACGGTGAGAAACTTGGGAAAACAGCCGAAGGTGCCGTGTGGCTGAGTGAGGAGAAAACAACGCCGTACGAGTTTTATCAGTACTGGGTTCGGGCTGATGACCGTGATGTGGATCGCTACTTGAAGCTGTTTACGTTACTGCCCGTGGAGAAAATCCGCGCAATTGTGGAGGAGCATCAACGAGCCCCCGAATCGCGTTCCGGACAAAAAGCACTCGCAGAAGAAGTTACCACGTTGGTTCACGGCGCCGAGGAAGCCCGTAAAGCACGAGAAGCCGCCACGGCATTGTTCTCCGATTCACTCTCCAATCTGAGTGACGAGAAGTTGCTGGAACTCTTCCCTGATGTACCCTCTGTCTCTGCGTCCAGAGAAGTTCTGGAAAGTGCCGAGGGTTTTCCGTTGCTGGATTTGGTGATGCAGGCGGGTTTTGCAACCAGCAAAGGTGAGGCGAGAAAGCTGGTGGCCTCTTCGGGTGTGTACTTGAATAATCAGGCAATCGCGGCAGAAAAAAGAAGCTTGGTTCCCAGTGATTTGGCCAGCCCCAGTATGGCTATTCTACGCGCTGGCAAGAAGCGGTATTGCATCGTCAAGTTCGAATAAGCAGCGATATACAACTAGGGGACAGAGGAACTGCCTCCGTCCCCTTATAGACCTCGTAATTCTTGAACCGGAATAAATCCCGCCAAACCGTTGGCAAATCGCACTTTTGTCCAACCGTCTTCGGGGCGCTCAAGGAGTGTCACTGTTGCGCCTGCAGGAGCTTTCAATACCTCGAGGTACTGTTCTCCCGGACCAGCAAGCACTCGAGTGTTTTCTTTCATCACAATCGCATCAATTCCTTCGTCTCGGGCGGTTTCGTGAAAGTATAGCACACCACTTGAACCAAACACAAAAATCGCCAGTGAGATAAACTGAACGCGGAGAACGAATAAGTCGGGTTCTGGAGCAGGGCGCTTTAACAACCGAACGAAAAGAAGAAGCACAGAAATTTGCACAATCAACATCCAGAACCATCGGGGTGATTCCAGAAAGAGGAGTTGTAAAGAAGCACGCCCAAGAGAATCATCCACTGAGGTATTGATGGCGGGCTGAATCAGAAGAAGATTGGTGCGTGACTCCGTTTGATTTGGATTCAACTCAAGTGCCTTGCGATAATGGAATACGGCTGAAGCAACGTCGCCCTTTTTCCCATAAAGATATCCAAGATTGTGGTGAAATGCTGAGTTCGATTGGTATAGCGAGAGATGGGGTGCAATCAGTTCGAGAGCTTGGGCATAGTTCTGATTTTCCACTTCGATTTCAGCAGCTTTAAGGTCATCAGCAGGATTTCCGGCCAACACCAGAGATTGAAGGAAAATAAAGAAAACGATGTGCAAAAAGGCTTTCATTGCGCGGATTTCTCCCAACCGGTCATCAAGGCATGAAGAGTTTTCCCATCGGATTCAGCGATGTCTTTCGATTTTTCCTTCCGGAATTTTTGCTCCTCCATATTGTTGAGGAGGCTGAGAATTGACTCTCTTGTTTCTGCAGAAACGCTGCTTTTCAACTGGAGTTGATCAGCGACTTCGCGGATGGAAAGTCCCTGAATGTTTACTCGATATTGTTGCAACACTGCGCGGCGTAAAATCTGGTGAGCCAAGGAGTAGAATCGATCGATATCAAGTTCATTCAGTGCTTGCTGGCATTCGCCATACTGTTTGGACAAGTTGGCTTTGTGTTGATTGGCGCTGAGCAGGGACCGGTAGAGCGATGAGGTGGCAACAAATTCTCGAAAAGCATAACCTACAAATCCAATCAACAGCAGGATGAAGTTGAACAAGAAAAAATGATTGAGAGAAAACACTGGCTGGGGCGTTTTCAGGATATCTTCTGTCGGAAAAGGACCGGACTCCACAAGTGGTTCCGGCTCTATTTCTGTGGGGTTTTGAACGGCATTTTCTGAATCGGTTGAATTTGTACCCAGTGCTACGGATTGCAAAGGAGCTCCCGTTGCCATGAGTTTGTATTCATCAGAGGTTTGGTAAGTGTAGCTTTTTGTAATTGGATCGAATGTCGCCAATCTTAGCCGTGGGAGCGTGATTTCACCGGGATGCACCACCTGATAAGCCAATTCAAAAGAGACACGGCTTTGCATCGGGAAGCGGTTTTGACTAACCTGAACAAAACGGGAGTCCTCTCCCACCGGAAGAAGACCTTCGGTGATCGGCGGATTGCCCAGTACGACAGGTTTAAGGTATGCTTCACCAGAAAGAACGTGGGTGATCTTCACGATGTCGCCAACTTTTGCTGTGGTGATATCAAACTTTGAAGCCATCATCACATTGCCCACCACTCGGAAGTTTACCGGACCATCCGTGGGGGGGAGTGGAAGTACCTCCACACTTTTCTTTGGTGCATCCAGAACAAAGAGGCGCTCACTTCGTAGCCGGGTGGTTGAAGTGATGAAATCAAGTGATACCCCCGCTACTTCCAGTGTCCCCGTTTTGATGGGATAATGAACAATGTTTAAAATGGGTGTTCTGGTGTAGGGAAGATTGGGGACAGGCTCGAATCGAGTTTGGAATCGACTCGATCCCGTATCAAGTGCTTCAATCAGTTGAAAGCCGTCGTTTTCATTTGTAAATACATTCGAAGGAAGTGCTGTGGCAAAAATCGAGTCGGGCTTTTGATAGAGCCATGTGGAAACAACAAATGCTTCGCCTTCATAAACAGTTGTGGGTGCCTCCACTGCGGAAAAGATATTTCCAATCGCCTTGGATAATACATCCACTCGATCGGAGCGAGGATTTGCGATGGTTCCGAGTTCGGGAAGATTTGGCTCCTGCAAACCCAGATCACTCAAGGAGACTACATCCAACGTCACCGTCCCCATATCGATGGGTTGGGCATTCACATAAATGGTGACAGGGCCAAATGTTACAGGCCCCGGAGCCGTTATCCTGTAACTGAACGAAGAAGTAATCTCATTACTCATTACGTTGTTAAGGATCGTGGTATTCTGGGAGCGCATTATTGTATTGGGAATATACTCCGCACCGCCTTGTATGCGGATAGCGTCTGGCTCCAGTGTGAAGTTGAGCGGAGAGATAACATGCAATTGAACCGTTTGACCCACCATGGCTTGCTTGGCGGAAAGCTCCAACCGATATTCATTTTTTTGAGGCGCTTGCTGTGTGGCACCAGAAAAGTTAAACCGCTGCGCCGGGAGAGTGGTGACACAGGGAAGCGTAAGCAGGAAAAGTGAGAAGCATCGCAATCGAATGCCGTACATCACCAATCAGGACCTTTCCGAAGATTTTCATCATATTTGGGTGCATTGAGCGTCAAAGTCTTGATGGGGCCAAGCATCTGTAAGAGCGATCTCGCTTGCTCGGAGGTCATGGTAGCCTCCGTTCCTTCCTCTGTCCCCGCGTTTAAGCCTACTGTTTCATCTGAGTTTTGCTGTTCCTCTTCTTGCGGCTGAGCCTCTGTAATCTCTTGTTTTTGCTCTCCCTGCCCTTGTTCGGATTCTTCGGGTGACGGATTTTGGGGAGTCATTTCGCCAGTGGATTGATTTTCTCCGTCACCCTTTTGGGGCTCTTGGTTTTCCGAATCGGATTGTTGTGGCTTACCCTTTGAGGAACTGGACCCCGATCCTTGTTCTCCGGAGTTTTGTTCCGAGGATTGCCCACTCTGTTGTTGCTGTTGATCCTGCTGCTCTTCATTTTCTTGCGGATTGTTTCGAGATTGTTGCATCTGCTGTTGTTGCAACTGCTCCACAATACGCTTGATTTGGCGGGTGGTTTCCTCCCGATTGATTTGTGCCTTGGGAGTCACTTCAGTATAAGAGGCTTCTGCCTCACGGAAAAACTCCAGGGCTTTCAATGCGTTTTCCAAAGCTGGCTGAAGCTCTTTCTCTTCCTCTTTTGCAATTGCTTGTTCGGAGTAAATTTGACCCCGCTGATAAAGTTGTTCGGCACGGATTGTTGGATCGGTGGTATTCTTCTGAATCTGGTCAAAGTTGGATTCGGCTTCGGAGTATTCCTTCAGTTTTGCTAGTGCCAATGCAAGATTATGACGAGCTCGAGGGTCTTCAGGCTCCAAAAGAACGGCTGCCCGCCATGAATCACGAGCCTTTTCAAAGTCGCCCTTTTCAAAATGCTGATTACCTTCCCTCATCAAAAAATAGTAGTCGGATTGAAATGGCTGTGCCGTAACCGAAGAGGCAGAAATGAAAACCAAGAGTGACAGAGAAGCAATCCGCAGCGGTGGGAAGTGTTGAATCATGGCGTTTGTAGTACCTCCCGTTTGAGTGTTGCCGACTTCTGGCGAGCAGATGACGAGATTATTGTTTCAATCACAAGAAGCAAAAAGGCGATCAACAGCGGAATCTGGAATCGATCCTCGCGAATAAGGCGCGTTGCCTCATTACGCTCATTCGCATCAAGGGAAAGCTGTTCGAGCTCCAAAGCGAGGGGACGAACATCCAACTGTGCACCCGCCGGGGCAACATAAGCGGAACCACCTGTTGCATCAGCCATTTTTTGAAGAGCACTGGTGTTAAGTTTTGAGGTGATTGCTGTGGAAGTGCCTGTTTGAGGATCAATACTCGGGAAGGGCAGTTGAATTCCCTCTTCCGTTCCAATTCCCAAACTAAAGATGAGGATACCCTCCTGCTGGGCATTCTGTACAACGCGATCCAATTCCTGTGAGTGGTCCTCACCATCAGAAACAAAAATCAAAACCTTTTTTCCCACAGCACCTTGCGTAAACGCAAAGCGGGCTACATCCACAACACGCACAAAATTACTTCCCGGTGTACGAATGCTGGAGCGTGTATTCAACGATTCCAGCTGTTTGCGGACGAAGTTATAATCCGAGGTAATCGGTGCCACTAAATAGGCGTCACCTGCGAAGGGCATCAACCCAATCCGATGACCCGGAATCGCAGCCATCAACTCTCGAATTCGCGACTTGGCATTCTCAAACCGATTGGGGGACACATCCTCAGCCTGCATGCTGCGAGAGACATCCAGTGCGATGACAATATCCAATCCACGCTCCACGAGAATTTGTTCCCTCTGTCCCCAAGAAGGGCGCGCCAACGCCAGAATGGCGAAGCCTACACCCATGAGAAGAAGAGAAAACTTCAACCAATACCGACGCCACGAGACTCCATGTACCAAGTTTTTCCAATGACGTTGTTCCAAAAACGTATTCAGTAACTGATGATGACGTGCGGCACTCCAGCGGTATACCACGTAAACCAATGGGAGAAGGAGCAATAACCAAAGGGCGGAGGGGTAAAGAAACGTCATGGTATCCTCCGAAAGACGAGAAACCGCAGGAGGATATCCAGTCCAAAAAGAAGGAGTGAAGGAATCAAAAAGTAGGAAAAACGCTCCGCATAATTTTCAACTTCCTGCGCTTCAATCTCCACTTTTTCCAGTTTATCGATTTCTTCGTAGATTTGACGCAGCGCCTCGGAATCGCGAGCCATGAAGAACTTCCCGCCGGTGATTTGGGCCATCTTTTCCAGTTCACCACGGTTGAAGTTGATGTCTGTGGGGTTTGGGTTGAAGAGAGATGAAGTGGAGGAACTTGCCAATAATCCAATAGTATATACTCTTACACCCAAAGCCTTGGCCGCTTCGGCTGCCTGGATGGGTGTAATGTCTCCTGCGTTGTTTTCACCGTCAGTAAGAACAATAGCCACCCTACTTGGGGCTTCACTATCTTTCAGTTGATCAACTCCCAACGCTAATCCCATCCCGATGGCCGTGCGGCGGTCCTGTTGGGCAAAGGCGGCTCCGCTGATGATATTGATGAAGTTCACAATCGTGGGTTTATCGAACGTGGGAGGAACAAGAACGTAGGGTGACGTTCCAAAAATGATCACATTAATACGATCATTTGTTCGAGCCTCCACAAACTCGCGCATCACGTTCTTCGCAACTTCCAACCGTGTGGGGCGGTAATCGTTGATATCCATCGTCTCGGAGATATCGAGCACCATGGAGATATCGATGCCGAGTGCTGACTGCAGAAGTTCAGAGCGCCCATATTGGGGACGGGCCAACGCAACAACCAAGAGGGACAGAGCAAGAAACCGAAGGAATGGAAGGATGGGCATCAACCGCATTTTCCAAGAGGGACGGACGTGATCGAGCACCGAGAGATCGGAGTACACCACCACGGCCCGGCGTTGATGCTGACTTCTGAGATTCCGCACCAGAATCAGGAGTGGGAGAAGAAGTAACAAAAGAAACCACGGGTGGAGAAAACGCCATTCCATCAGGCCACTACCTCTTTGGAACGCTTACCACCGCGCTCGCTTGCTTTCTGTTCCTGTTCCAACTTGATGAGACGAAGCTTTTCAGCGTGAAGAAATTCTTGCACGATTGCGAGGTGACTTTTGATAAGTGCCTCTGAGTATTGTGACTGAGCATACTTTGCAGCGCTACATTCCACAAAAAGTCCCTTAAGAAATTTTACAGGTTGATCGGAGGCTGTGGTCTGAATCAATTGCTCCAACTCATCATCTGTTAGTTCCAACGCTTTCATGTGTCCGGTAGATTCCAAGTATCTCCGAAGGACAAACGAAAGAAGAGTATAGTGTGGTTCCACACCTTTTGTTTGGAGTAGTTCCAAAGACTTAAGGCGTTCGAAGTCTTGTTCAAGAAGCTGGATGGGCGTTGTTCTTTGTTCATAAGCATCCAACTTCTTGGTAATGAAGGGCCTCACAATCCGGAACCAGGCCCAAATGAGTAGAGCGAGCAATAGAAGGGATACGATTGCGATAATCGCAAACAGCAGCAGAACGCCTTGCCATTCCAGTGGAATGATTTTGGGGTCCAAGTAACCGGGAGGACTTGTTGCCTCAGAAAGAAGCGGTACCATTTCCAGGGTCTGGGTTGTGCTCTCGGCCGATAATTTGAGAGCAGGAGTAAGTGTTAGTGAGATGTCAAAGGGCTGCACAACGTCGACAATATCGCTCAACACCTGAAACTCACCCTGCCATGTCACTCCATCCTTGGTGGTGGGGGACACAGGAAACCGAAGCAGCTTTTCCTGGGTTTCATGCGGCCTTACCGTAAGTTTGGTAATACCTGTAACGGGTTCCTCAAATCGAAGAGAAAAGGGAATTCGATCCCCTATTTCGTAGGCCGATTGGGGAAAATCCAATTCCATGGTCACATCGGTCCCTGGCTCTGTTTCGGAGGTTTGGGCCGTAAGAGAAGTGGGTACAAATATAATGGCTATGAGGAGGAATAAAATGACCAAAAGGGTTCGCATGGCTATCAGCGTCCCCCCTTGCGAAGAGCACGACGCTGGAAGAACTCCACCACGGGTCGAGTGAAGTCTTCTGCTTCCGTCGTCAGAGGAATGTGATCAATCTGGAGCCGTTGAAAAAGACGGCGGACTTCCTGAGAACGAGCGTTCAATCGGCTTTCAATCGAGCTGCGCACCAAGCGCGAACTTGTATCAATCAGGCGTCGCTCACCGGTCTCCGAATCTTCCAACTCAATCATTCCCACATTTGGGATACGCCGTTCACGCGGGTCGGTGATTGTCAAACAGATGAGGTCATGGCGTTTGCTGGTGACGGAGAGAATCGGTTCCAAATTCGGTTGAATAAAATCGCTGAGAAGAAATACCACACACTTGCGCCGTTGCAAACGATTCAGCGATTCCAAGGCTTCCCGAATGTCCGTCCCCCGGTGATGGGGCTGATGAAGCAATTCGTTGAGAATGCGCAGCGTGTGTCCACGGCCTTTTCTGGGTTGGATGTATTGCTCCACCTGATTGGTGAATAACATCAACCCGACGCGATCATTGTTGCGAATTGCAGAAAATGCCAAAACGGCCGTGGTGAGTACCGCCAAATTCCGTTTGGAGCGAAGCCCCGAGCCAAACAACGTGGAACCGGAAAGATCCACGGCGAAGAGCACCGTGAGTTCCCGCTCCTCCTTGAACCGTTTGATATGGGGGACGGAGGTACGCGCCGTTACGTTCCAATCAATGGTGCGGATGTCATCACCCGGTTGGTATTCCCGAACTTCGTTGAAGTCCATCCCCTGACCCTTGAAGACAGAATGATACTCCCCCGCCATGACTTCGGAAACGATGCGGCGGGTAAGGATTTCTATTTTTCGGGCTGAGGCACTTTCTTCCAGAAGGGCAGGAATTGGCATCGGGGATCAAGGAACCTCGATCTGTTCATATAATTGACGGATCACGGTGTTGGGGGTAATCTCTTCCGCCTCGGCCTCGTATGTGAGATGCACACGGTGACGAAGAACATCGGGGCCGATAGTTTTCACATCATCGGGAGTGACGTGGGCCCGGTGACGCATGAAGGCATTCGCTTTCGCCGCGAGTGCCAGCGCGAGGGTTGCCCTTGGGCTTGCGCCAATTTCGATGACGTTGTTCACTACCTGATTGGTTTGCGGAGAGTGGAACTTGATATTGAAGGAATTCGGGGAACGAGTTGCCCCCACGAGATCGAGAATGTAGTGTTTCACTTTCTCGTCCACGTAGATATCATCGAGCAAAACGCGGGCTTCTTGAATTTGGGCGGGCGTTACAACCGGCTTAACCTGCGAGGATGGGTCCTGCGCACTTCCGGGTCGAACAGATGCTGAACTCATTCGATCGAGGATTCCCTGTTCCTCCTCACGAGTAGGATAGCCCACTTCCAGTTTGAAAAGAAAGCGATCCACTTGAGCTTCGGGAAGGGGATACGTCCCTTCCTGTTCGATGGGGTTCTGTGTTGCCAGAACGATGAACGGATTATCGAGTTTGTAGCTGGAGTCGCCGATGGTAACCTGGCGTTCCTGCATGGCTTCCAAAAGGGCGCTCTGCACCTTGGCCGGGGCGCGGTTGATTTCATCGGCCAAAACAAAGTTGGCGAAGATCGGCCCACGGCGCGGCTCAAACGTCTGCTCCTTCATGTTGTAGATCAGTGTCCCCACCACATCCGAGGGAAGCAGATCGGGAGTAAACTGAATGCGTGAGAAGGTGGCGCTGATGGCTGTAGCCAACGTTTTACACGTCAGCGTTTTGGCAAGCCCGGGAAGCCCCTCCAACAGAACGTGTCCGTTGCAGAGAAGCGCGATGATGAGCCGATCCACCACACGCTGCTGCCCCACAACAACCTTCCCCACTTCGCGGGTAAGATCGTCGATAAAGCTGCTTGCGGCAATAATTCGGTCCTTATGTTCGGTGAGTGTGGAACTCATGTGTTCAAGCCCTTGTGTTGAATGAATTACTGGGGAATTCGAATAAACTGGTTATTGCCATCTCGTTGAAAGAGAACGAAGTGTTCGTCGCCGGGGTTCACATTGGCAAACCCATCAAGAATGGTCTGCTCATCGGTGATGGTGATGCCATTGATCTGCACGAGAGTATCTCCCGCTTTGAGTCCGGCTTTCTCTGCTTCGCTACCTTCCGTCACTGTTCCCACTTTGATGCCTTCTTCCACTTCAGCCTCGGTATCGATGCTGAAGCCAAACTTCTCGAAGAAGTTTTCCGTAATGCCCAAGTCTGGTGAATCTTGAAAGAAAGGGGAAATCTGCGCACCACCTCTGCGTGAGGGGATGTTCAACTGGGAAAGTGTTTCCTCGGAAGGTCTTTCCGCAAGTACCACATTCAGGTCTTTTTCCTCCACTTGCTCGCCGTTGATTCGAATGATGGAAAGCTTAACTTCCTCACCGGCAAGGCGATTCCCGATCGCGGTCAACAAATCCCGGCGATTGTAGATGCGTTCCCCATTCACCCGCCGAACGATATCGCCCTCTTTCAACCCAACCTCCATCGCCGGAGTGTCGGCGTTTACATACATGACTTCCACACCCTTTTCATCGGGAGCATCCTCCATCTGAATCCCCAAATAGCCTCGCGTTACGCGACCCTTCTCAATCAACATCGCACTGACGCGCTCAGCCTGATTCGCCGGAATGGCGAAACCAATCCCCGCCCAACGCCCTGTGGAAGTGGCGATTGCGTTGTTGATGCCCACAATCTGTCCCTCCAAATTCACCAGCGGACCCCCTGAGTTCCCGGGGTTGATGACGGCCGTGGTTTGCAGAAGCTCCTCAATGCGGGCGCCGTTACTGATATTTCGGTTTTTTGCGGAGATGATCCCCTGGGAAACGCTGTTATTGAGATCAAGCGGGTTCCCCAAAGCCAGAACCCATTCGCCGATTTCCACTTTGTTTGAATCGGCAAACTCAGCCACGGGAATG
>JANRMB010000146.1:0-10230 GCA_033761985.1 Candidatus Sumerlaeia bacterium
GAACGATCTGACGTTCAATGGTCGTGATGGAAACAGCGGACGCGACTTCAGCGAGGAAATGGCTCAGATCATCGATGAGGAAGTAAAACTTTTGGTGGATGAAGCCTACGCCAAAGCCATCAAAATTCTGGAGGAACACCGGGACCTGCTCGATCGCCTTACCGAAGCCTTGGTGGAACGTGAAACGATTGACTCCGCAGAGTTTGAAAAACTCATCGCTGGTGAAACACTCCCACCGTTGTTTAAAAAGTCGGACGATTTGGATTCCGGCAAAGGGAACGGTACTCCCGCCGTAGCGGAAGCCCCTCGGGAGAAAAAGCTTCCCCCGCAAATCACCTCTCTTGGAGCACCCACACAAGCACCGGGTTAATAGATTCATCTCTCCCGCTGTTCTGGACTCTTGACCGGAAGACTTTTCTGAGACGTAATCTCAGCAGATTCTTCCGGTTTTTTGTTTAAGTCGGTGGTTGTTCAAGGAGTACTCCATGGGGTTGTTCTCGGGTAAGAAAAAGAAAGAGGATGAGGATCAGGATTCCATCGTGGGTTATCCCCCACCGCAGAATTCTGCTCCGGCTCCCACAGGGCCGAGCGGAGGGTATATTCCCCCTGCACCTCCCGGGCGCGGACCCATTCCCCCCGGTGGCCTTCTTCCTCAAGCTACCACTCCGGGCGCTGCGCCCCGAGCCATGGGAAGCATTCCCCCCACGGAGCCCATCCGCAGCAACCCCACGGCATCCAAACCATTGCTTCCGCCCGAGGATCCTGCTCCCCGACCTAAGCTATCTGTGGAGGACGTCTTCCCTGATTCTGGAGAACCCAAATCAGATGATGCCCGCAAACAGGAGCGCCCCTCAGGTGTCGCTGCGGGGCTTTCCCCCCATCGCCCCACCGCTACGTTGGAAGTCTCAAAAGAATCCAAGGCTCTGGAAAAACTCCTGCTGGAAGCCGTGGAACAAGGCGCCTCGGACCTCCACCTTTCCCGAGGAGTTCCCCCCACCATACGCTTGGATGGTTCACTGGTGCCGCTCGATTACCCGAAGTTAAGTCGCTCGGATTGCCAACGGTTGGTGTACTCCGTGTTGACGGAACAGCAGCGGGAAAAATTTGAGCGCGAGTGGGAATTGGATCTTTCCGTTGATTTGAGTGAAGCCGGGCGATTCAGGGTAAACGTTCACCGCCAGCGAGGAGGAGTGGAAGCTGCTTTCCGGGTGGTAAACGATGTAATTCTCCCCCTGCGGCGGCTTGGGCTCCCCAGCGTGGTGGAGGAGATTGGCCGCAAGCACATGGGCTTAGTCCTGGTCACCGGGCCCACAGGCTCTGGCAAAACCACAACACTGGCTTCCATCGTGGATCAGATTAACTCCGAGCGGCAATCCATGATCATCACGGTGGAAGACCCCATCGAATACATCCACAAAAACAAACGATCAATTGTGAAGCAGCGGGAGTTGCTCTCTGATACGCTGAGCTTTAGCAAGGCGTTGCGCCACGTGCTTAGACAGGATCCCGATGTCATCGTGGTCGGCGAGATGCGCGACTTGGAAACCATCAGCACGGCTCTTACCGCTGCGGAAACCGGGCACTTGGTTTTTGCAACGCTCCACACTCCGGATGCTTCCCAAACAATCGACCGCATCATCGATGTGTTCCCTCCGCACCAACAGGAACAAACGCGCATTCAGGTGGCGAACACCCTTCAGGCGATCATTGCCCAGCAACTCCTTCCCGTACCGGGAAATCGGGGTCGAGTGGTGGCGGTGGAAATCTTGATTGCAACGATTGCGGTACGGAAAATTATCCGCACCGGAAAAACCGAACAGCTCTACACCATGATGCAGACCAACTGGGAAGCGGGGATGATCACCATGGATAAATCCCTCAAGACTCTGTACCAGCAGGGGTTGATTTCCTTCGACGATGCCATTTCCCGATGCAAGTTCCCGGCGGAGTTCGACAACATTTAAACCTCATCCCATCCCTTCCGTTCCCCACTGCCGGCCTGAAAAGGTCGGCAGTTTTCGTTTCACCTAACTTTCATCCATCTCTGTCCATCAGACTATACAAAGAATTCTTTCTTCCTGTGGAACTTTTCTGGTGTTGGAATTTTCCTGTATTTGAGCCCCGCAATCATGATGGGCAATTCACCTCAACCGTTCACCCTTTGCCCAAATAGATTGCGAGTTGACTCCGATGTTTAAGAACCTCCATCCAAAAGCCGTGCTGGCTCAAGCGGCCTTTATACTCCTCCTCGCCGCCCAAACTCCCGTGTTCGCCCTGCAACCCGAAACCTCTCCCGCTCCAAAGGATGCGGAACTCGCCGCTCAGGCCAAAGGGTATTCCCAGATCGATCTTGTGCTCTGCCTGGATACCTCCAACTCCATGGATGATTTGATTGAATCCGCCAAGCTCCAGCTTTGGACGGTGGTTAATACTCTGGCCAAAGCCGACCCCGCACCAAAACTCCGCATCGCGTTGTTCTCCTACGGGAACGAATCCATTTCTGCGGAAAACGGCTGGGTGAGAAAAGAGTTGGATTTTACGGACCAGTTGGATCAGGTGTATGAGAAACTGTTCACCCTGAAAACCAACGGAGGGACCGAATACGTGGCCCGCGTGACTCGGGCTGCACTGCAGGAACCCTGGAGAGAAGGTGACGACAAGGTGCTTCGACTGATATTTGTGGCTGGGAACGAACCCGCCAATCAGGACCCCACGTTCACGTTGGAAAGCGTGTTGGGAGAAGCAAAAGCACGAAAGATTTTTGTGAATCCCATCCTCTGTAACTCCAATAATCCGGACGATGCCGTGACTTGGAATCAGGTGGCCAAGCTCGGTGGCGGCCGTTACGCGAGCATCGATCCTTCCCAACAGGTAGCCTATGTTACACCCTTTGATGCCCGGTTAATTGAGCTTTCCGAAAAGCTAAACAAAACCTATTATTTCTATGGAACGTTGGAAACACAAAGCTACTTTTCCTCAAACCAAGCGGCTCAGGATTCCAACGCCCTCTCCCTAAACTCCGCTGTGGCGGCGGAACGGGCAGTTTCCAAATCCAGCGCACTGTACACAAACAAAGGGGACTTGGTGGAGTTTTATCAAACCAACCGGGAAGCTGCGCTTGCAACAAAGGAGGAGGAACTTCCTGAAGAGCTGAAGGGGAAAACCAAGGAGGAACAAGAAAAGTTAATCCAGCAAAAAGCCAAGGAGCGGGAAGAAATACAGAAGGAAATTCTGGAGCTAAACCAACAAAGACTCGCCAACATCGAAGAACAAAAGGCAGCGCAATCTCAGTCGGGTGAAAAGAGCTTGGACTCTGCGTTGATCCAAATTCTCCGGGAGCAGGCATCCACTCAGGGAATAACCATCCCCTAACAAAACACTCACGGTTCCTTAAATAGTTCGATTGCAGCAACGATTTAATTGAGGGGGACACCGCTCTTCCGGCTTTTCCCCCTTGACCGTTGCTTCCACGCTCCAGCACTTATTCCCGCGGTCTTCACGGGGAATTGTTCAGCCACTCTGCAGCATCACCCTTTCACGCCGTTTTTGAGCCCCCCTCCAGCCAGTGAGGGATGCCTTTTGTTTTCATAGAGGAAAGTCTATCATGTCACCACGCAAGTTCAAGCTCGAGAAAGTTCGTAACATCGGTATTATGGCGCACATCGACGCCGGAAAGACGACGACGACCGAACGGATTCTTCTCTACACCGGTATGACCCACAAAATCGGTGAGGTTCACGATGGTGCTGCCACCACCGACTGGATGGAGCAGGAACAAGAGCGCGGGATCACGATTACTTCCGCCGCCGTACGCTGCTTCTGGAAAGACCACGTGATCAACGTGATCGATACCCCCGGCCACGTGGACTTCACCGTGGAAGTGGAGCGTTCTCTCCGCGTTCTCGACGGTGCCGTTGGCCTTTTCTGTTCCGTGGGTGGCGTTGAGCCCCAATCCGAAACCGTTTGGCGCCAAGCTGACAAGTACGGCGTTCCCCGCCTTGCCTATATCAACAAGATGGACCGCATGGGTGCCGACTTCTACGCCGGCGTAGCCATGATCGTTGAACGCCTGGGTGCCAACGCATGCCCGATTCAAATCCCCATCGGTGCTGAGGAACACTTCAAAGGCGTAGTCGACCTCGTTTCCATGAAGGCCTATATTTGGGACGATTCCGAAGACCCCTATGGTCGTAACTTCGTCGTTACGGACATCCCTGCTGATTTGGAAGCCAAAGCTGCCGAAATGCGCGAGGCCATGATGACCTCCCTTTCCGACGTGGATGATGACTTTGCTGAGAAGTTCCTTGATGGCTATGAGTTCAGCATCGAAGAAATTCAACAAACCATTCGTAAGCACACCCTGACCTCAAAAATTACTCCCATCACTTGCGGGTCCTCCTTCAAAAACAAAGGCGTTCAGCAACTGTTGGACAACGTGTTGTTGTACCTTCCTTCTCCTCTCGACAAGGATTCCGTGAAGGGTATCGACCCAAATGACGAATCCATCGTTGTGGAGCGCAAAGCAGACGATAACGAGCCGTTCGCAGGTCTTGCATTCAAAATCATGCGCGACCCCAAAGGTGTGGACCGTTTGGTGTACGTGCGGGTTTACTCCGGTGTTTTGACTGCTGGTTCCTACATTACAAACATCACTCAAGGCCGCAATGAACGCGTTGGCCGTATCTACCTGATGAAAGCCGTGGATCGCGAGCCACTCGATGAAGCCCGTACCGGTGACATTGTTGCCTTGGTGGGTATCAAGAACGTACGTACCGGGGACACCTTCTGCGACCCCGACAAACCCGTAATCCTTGAGTCCATGACTTTCCCCGAGCCCGTTATCTCCATCGCTGTGGAACCGAAAACCAAGGGCGACATGGAAAAAATGGCTACCGCACTTCAGAAACTTGCTGAAGAAGACCCCACCTTCCGCGTCAACAATGATCCGGAAACCAACCAAACAATCATCCACGGGATGGGTGAACTCCACTTGGAGATCATCGTGGACCGTATGCGCCGCGAATACAAAGTGGAAGCCAACGTTGGCCGCCCACAAGTTGCTTACCGCGAAACCGTTACCAAGCACTCCGAAGTGGAACAAAAGTTCGTTCGCCAATCTGGTGGTCGTGGTCAGTATGCTCACTGCTGGTTGAAGATGGACCCGAACGAGCCCGGCAAAGGCTTCGAGTTTGTGAACGAAATCGTGGGTGGTGTGATTCCGAAGGAATTCATCCCGGCGATTCAAGCGGGTTGCGAGGACTCCATGAAGTCCGGCGTTTTGGCTGGTTACCCCGTTGTGGACGTCAAAGTAACCGTGTTCGACGGTTCCTACCACGACGTTGACTCCTCTGAAATGGCGTTCAAAATTTGCGGTTCTTTGGGCTTCAAAGAAGCAGCCCGCAAAGCTGGCGCTCAAATTCTGGAGCCTGTAATGGCCTTGGAAGTAACCTGTCCTCCTGATTATCAGGGCGACATCATCGGCAACTTGAACCAACGCCGTGCGAAAATCGAAGAGATCTCCACACGCGCTCACATGGCACTGGTAACAGCGATTGTTCCTCTGGCTGAGATGTTCGGTTACGCAACTGACCTTCGTAACATCTCCTCCGGTCGTGCAAACTTCTCCATGAAGTTCAGCCACTATGAGCCCGTTCCCAACCACGTTGCGGAGAAAATCATCGGCGAACGCGCCGCTGCAGCAAAATCCTCCTCCTAATTCGCCAAGCTGCGTAATGGAATACCCCGAAAGCCCGGCCTTCAAGGTCGGGCTTTCGTTTTGGCACGGCTTTTCCTCATTCTGCCTTGACGTTGCGATTTTTTCGCTTGGATGGAACAACAGATCATGGGGAAAACGGAATCACTGACGGTAGAAGCAACAGAAGCCCGGAAAAAGCGGCGCCGCCCCGTGGGGACCATTCGGCTCCTCCTGACCTCCCTGTTGGCGCTGACTGTGGCGATTTTTTACGGATTGCTTGCGAGCGGAAGAATCCGGGCAGAAGAGGTCATCAGCGATTCCATGGCCCCAACCATCGCTGTGGGTGATCGCATTCTGGTGAGCACGCTCATGCAATCAGATTACGCCCCCGGGGACATTGTGGTCTTCACGCCGGAGGAAGCAAATGAGCTCCCGTTGATCAAACGGATTGTGGGGATGCCGGGGGATTTGATCTACGTCGTAAACGATCGGGTGTTTGTAAACAACCGCCCCAACAAAACAAAGATTCTCCGGGAAAAGCTCTACCCCGTTCAGCAAAGCTATCTTCTCAAAGTACCTGCTGATCATTACTATGTGTTGGGCGATAATGTTGAGAACAGCATGGATTCGCGTTTTTTTGGGCCGATTCATCGGGAGCGGCTCATTGGCAAAGCGGTGCTTACCTATTATCCATTGAGTCACCGTAAGTGGTTGGAAAGTGATCCGGAAACGGTAACATTGAAATAATTTTTTTCCAACAGTTGATGGTGATTTCGCGCTTGACCATCGGGCGCTGTTGCTGTTCCACTTCGCGCCCTGATCGCGGTGGGATGGCCGAGTGGTTTAAGGCGCACGCCTGGAAAGCGTGTATAGGGGAAACTCTATCGAGGGTTCGAATCCCTCTCCTACCGCCAGCGATTAGTCTTTTCCCTCCTGAGATTGTTTTTGTGAGTTTGGCACCTCGAAGTTGAGTGGTGGGATGGGGGAGTTGTCTGTACCGGTGTTTTTTCGCGCTACTTCTCGCTGAACTTCGGAAAGCGTGGAGAGCGTCATGCGGGTTTGCGCGGTGGCGAAGTCCATGGCCAGATCCCGGAAATCCCGTGCGGCCAGTATGAGCACCCAAAACAACAGTAAAAAGCACCCCAGATAGTAGAGCATTTTCTGCTGAAGTGTGGAGTGATGGGTCAGCGCATCGCCAAATTGCAACAGCAGGAGCAGCAATACCAAAAGCACCCCACCCAGAAGCCGGCGGTGGAAGCGTTGGCGGGCTTTTTGTTTTTTCACCAAGTCATCTGCTTCCACACGGGCATAAGCGCCCCACTCGCGTAGTAGCAGTGGAAAAAGAAAAATGGCGATGGCGATCCAGAGAAGCAGCGGATACAGTACCATGTGCAAATGAGCCCCCCTCGCCCGGGGAATGAAATGGGGCAGGCTTCCCCGGAAATAGGCCTTGAAGTCCGGTTGGGTCTCAAGCCTTGTTACTTAAACGTTGATTGATTGTGAGTTGCAGAGTTTTCGAATGTCCCTTACGAGTGAGCGCATCCGGCAGTTCTATTCCTCTCTGGCACACATGGGGTGGGGCTCCAGAAAATGGCCGGAAATTCGAACCGGTTCCGGCAAAGGCAGCACCGGCTTTTTGAAGGAATTGGGGGGCGAAACTTCCACCAGTGTGTTGGCGCTTCCTTCCAACAAGGCGTTGTTGATTTGTTCCCTGGAGGAAAACCTTGGGTTGGAATCCGCTTTCAATCGCTGGGAGGATTTTACACCACTCTACCGCCGACTGCTTCATCAAGCCCAATTGCAAGTACCCAACGCCCGATATCTGCTGCTGATGAGCGAGGCTCATGGGGTGCTGCTGGAGGTGGATTCAGAAACCGTGATGGCCTTTTCCTCCGGTAAGCGGGAATGGGAGGAACGGTTGCTGACGAAGTTTGATTTTCCGCTGTTGAGCACCCTCGGGCTTGGGCACTCCAACGGGAAAACACTTCGACGCTCGGCTTTGGAATTGGCTCAGTGGACAACCTATTGGTCCACGGAGTTGGGAAGCAAAAGTGGAGAAAGCAAGAGCAACGTGGAGCGGTTCTTTTTGACACTTCACCTTGCCCGATTGGTGGACACTTTGGGGCGCGAACCCCGGGAGCGTGTGTTTCTGGCTCCCCCACCGCCCCGAACAAAACTGGCTGCCATGCTGGAAAAATTGTTTCTCCCGATTCACCAAAGCCAGAACATCCTGCAGATGGGTGGCTTGGAGGATTCCTTAAAGTTTGCGCGTTCCATCACGGATTTGGAGGCGTTGATGGAGTCCTATTGGTGCCTGAGCCGAAACAAGTTCACGGCTGAGGTTTTCGCCGAAGCCTTTACGGCTCCGGATTTTTTGGGCTACTCCTATCAACAATACATGACACGCGGGGCATCCCAACCGGCTTCAGATGCTGGCGCCGCTTTGAATATGCTGATCGCCCAGGCTCATGAAATTCCTGTTTCCGTGAATTTGGATGAAACAGGAATCGTGGTGCTGCTGAAGGAGTTCGATGGTTTGGTGGAGCGTTTGCAGCAAAGCGCTTTGGAACATCAGGCCTCCCTGGCCCGTGGCGAGCGCCCGGGGTTACAGTTGGATTTGTTATTGGCCGAACCAGAAGAACCCTCCACCACAAATGTGGTAACGGTGGCGTTGAGGGATTTGTTCAGCTTTGAAACGGTTTTCCCGGAGCGTGTGCCTTCGGCTCGATTGGCGTTGCTGGCTCGTGCCGTGGAATGGAATGCCCGGCTTTCCAACAAGCGGAATCTGGTCTACCCAGCGCTCAAGGCGTTGGTTCTGCCACCGGCACAGGCTCCCAAAAGAGTGATACGACCTTTGCGCGGGGAGCTAAACTAATGCCCGGGGTTGAACCTTTGTGTAGCAAGACTTCTATCCTAGCAGAGTCCAGAACATCCACTTGACAGCTTGCCAGTAAACCAGTGTAAAGCCCCAACCTGTGACAAGGGGTGTCCGAAGATTCGGAAACCATCAAGGAGCGATTCCGCCATGTCCAACTCGACGATCGAACGCCGAAACAGGCTCAACCAGTTGCTGGATTTGTATGGGGAACTCCTGACGGAGCGGCAGCGGGAGTTTATGGAGTTGCACTACGCGGAGGATTTGTCCTTCGGGGAAATTGGCGAGCAGTTTGGAATTTCCCGGCAGGCGATTCATGATGCCGTAAAGCACGCTGAGGAAAGCTTGGAGACGTATGAAGCCAAGTTGCATTTTCTGGAGCGCTTCCCCGTTCTTTATGCCGGTGAGGCAGGGGCGGAATCACCAGAGATTACGGCACAGCCGGAAGCGGGAATGAGTGCGGCCACACCCAAGGCGGTCACGATGGAAATACAAGGAATTGCCCGGGAATTGCGGGCCAGTGGCGGAGTGATTTACAATGCGTTGGAAGTGGCGGAACGATTGGAAGCACTTCTGCCGATGATGGAAAACCAAAAAGGATGACCCACAATGTTTGATGGTCTGAGTGAGAAGTTCGACCAACTGTTCAGCAAGTTGCGGCGTGAAAAAACGCTGACGGAGGATAACCTGAAAGAAGCCTTGCGCGAGGTGCGCATGGCGCTGCTGGAAGCAGACGTCAACTATCTCATCGTGAAGGACTTCATCGCCGGAGTCAAAGAAGAGGCGGTGGGGCAGAAAATTATCACAGGTGTGAATCCGGCGGATCAGTTCTTCGCCATTGTTCACAAGGGGTTGGAGAAGATGATGACGGGGGACTCTGCGAACGACAAACCCTTTGAAATCAAACCCGGGCGTTACCAGGAAATCCTGATGCTGGGGTTGCAGGGCGCCGGTAAAACCACCTTTTGCGGTAAGCTGGCCCGCAAGATTGCCAAGGAAGGAGGAAAACCTCTTTTGGTGGCGTGCGACATCTACCGCCCAGCGGCTATTGAACAACTCAAGCAGGTGGGCGGATCGCTCAACATCCCCGTATTTGAGATGGGAACAGATAAGAACCCCGTGGAAATCATCAACCAAGCGCGGGTTCGCGGAAAGGAACTTGGGTGCGACACGTTGATCATCGATACCGCCGGCCGGTTGGCGATCGACGATGTGAAGATGGAAGAGCTGCGGGAAATTCGCCAAAAAATTCAGCCGCACTTCACCTTCCTCGTGGCCGACGCCATGACGGGCCAGGATGCGGTGAATTCCGCGCAAAAGTTCCACTCTGAAGTCGGTTTGGATGGCGTTTGCCTGACCAAACTCGATGGTGATGCCCGTGGTGGTGCCGCCCTTTCCATCAAGGCTGTAACAGGGCGACCCATTGTGTTTGTTGGGGTTGGCGAAAAACCCGATGACTTGGAAGCCTTCCACGCCGACCGAGCTGCCCAACGGATTTTGGGGATGGGCGACGTTCGCTCGCTCATCGATAAAGCCGAGGAAGCCATGCGGGGCGAGGACGCCGACAAGCTGAAGGACAAGCTCGCTTCCGGGAGTTTCAACTACAACGACTTCATCAAGCAGATGAAGATGATCAACAAAATGGGCTCCATCAAGGGCC
>JANRMB010000147.1:0-22316 GCA_033761985.1 Candidatus Sumerlaeia bacterium
CGCCATGCTGGAAAGCAACATCAACGCCGGCAACCAGAAGCTCACCACCAAGGCAAGCCTCCAATATGGTGTCTCCATCACCGATGCCTGCATCAGCTGGGACCAAACCGAGGAACTACTGCTCTCCGCCCACGCCAAAATGGGCCCCCTGCTGGAACGGGTGGGCCGGTAACAAATTAGGAAGGCTTGATAACTTGTACTAAGTTATTCCTCAGCTCCTGAGTTGTATTTAAGAAATTTTTCCCAATCAATTTGGCCGGTGTTGGTACAGAAACTCTGCGTAAATTGGTTGGTAAATAAATTTATTTTTGCTGAATATCCCTCTTCAAATTCTTCGGTACGTTGTTTTGCTTGATGTCCTAATGGCTCCACAAGTTCGATGTAAAGTAATTTATTTCCCGATAAATAGTGCCAGAAATCTTGCCCACAATACTTGAAATAGTCTTCTTTTTTATGAGGTTTGGAGTCTTTACCATAACAGCATCCATTTACGCAGTTTACCTGAAGTTTTGAATTGCTAGTTCGGAGAGATCTTTTTGCACTGGAGAAGTTTTGGATCATTTTTCGGATTTGATCAGAATTTCCCCAATTGGGTCCTGATTTGATGGCTACAAGCTGGCGTACTCCTTCTAAATCGAATTCTAAATCAATCCCTTGCGCTGTAGATTTCCATCCTCCATAAACACAATGATTAACAAAAATTGCGAGATTCTCTAACCAATCACCGAATATGGTCTCCTCACTGGAGGATAGGAAGGCATCAACAATAGTTCGAACAATAATTTCTGATGTTAGGATATTTTTGCATCGATATAGATAAGGGTTTTTCTTTTTCAGAATCCTTTCAATGCTAAGCGAATTGAGCGAATCGAGTTTCTTTTTATGGAATTCTGTAATGTTTGTTTCTACATAATCTCTTACTGAAGATAGACTAAGAGGTTCCATACTTTTTTTCCTCTTCAAATAGAAACAAAGGCTGTGACTGCAATTCTTCCTCAACCATTCTGCAATACTCAGGGAGTATCTCAATACCTATAGAATGGCGTTTTAACTCTAAAGCCGTTATCAGTGTAGTTCCGGATCCCATGAATGGATCCAACACAACGTCGTATTCTTTTGTAAATAGTTTAATAAACCACTCTGGAAGCTCTTTTGGAAAGGCCGCGCTGTGATTTTTGTTACTACACTCAGTGGCAAGATGCAGGACATTACTGGGGTATGCTTTATCACGGGTAAGCCAGTTGGAGATGTTCTTACCAAATCCACTTCCAACTTTAGAGTTATCTCTGCGCTTGTCAGTTTCAGATAAATTTTTAAGTCGTGAATTCGCCCAGTTACCCATGGGTACCATCACTTCATCCTGATACATGTGGAATTTTTTTGCCTTATTAAACTGAAGCAAACGCTCCCAAGCATCGCGGAAGCGATTGGGCCATTTACCAGGATAACAATTTTTTTTATGCCAGATAAACTCCTCTGTCCAGAACCATCCCTGCTTGCGCATCTCTAAGATGAGTTCCATAACGTAGGTGCTTCTCTCCCCCTCAACCACCTTCTCTTTAATGTTAAGTATAAATGTTCCATCAGGCTTTAGAACTCTTAGAAGTTCTTTTGAGATAGGTAGAAACCACTCCACATAGTTATCTGGCGTGATTCCTCCATATGTATTTTTGCGCTGGTCAGCGTAAGGTGGTGAAGTAACAATCAAATTAATAGAATTGGATTCCAATTCTGCCAATTTTTCTTTACAATCACCTTCCAATACTTTGGCTATAACTTCCATACAACAACCTTGCGCTTAGATATATTGATCAATTGTTAGTAATAACGTTACGCATTATGCGCAAGATAAGCAATCAAAATTCCAATCCTCTCTCTCCCCTTATTCCTCGCGCTTGGTTTTGATCAAGTTGAGTTTCCCCGCCAGTTTGGCGCGTTTCGATTCCGGAATTTGATCCACAAAGAGCACGCCCTCCAAATGGTCGTACTCGTGTTGAATCACCCGGGCGGCAAGATCATCAAACCATTGCTCGTGGGTTTTTCCGTCCAGATCCATCCAGCGGAGCTTCACGCGTTTGGGGCGGTAAACGTCAGCCTCCACTTGGGGGATGCTCAGGCAACCCTCCGTGTAGGATTCATCTTCCACGCTCGAGTCCAAGAGTTCGGGGTTGAGGAAAACCTGTGGGTTGCGTGTCTTGGAGTTTTTAATCCCGGGATCGATGACAAAGATGCGTTCCAGACTCCCAATCTGGTTGGCGGCGAGCCCGATTCCGCTTTCCGCGTACATGGTTTCAATCATGTCCTCGGCGAGTTGATGATGACGGGGCTCGATGGCGGTGATGGGCTGGGCTTTTTGGGCGAGCACGGGATCGCCGTAGAAACGAAGGGGAAGTCGGGCCATGGGTCTCTGGGGATATTGGTTTTTTGGGATTTAGGTTTGTGGGCGGTGGTGAAGAAAATCCACCGGAAGTTCGTGGCCACAGTACTGGCATTTGGCTTGGTGGCGAGCGGAATTTCTCCCGCAACTGGGGCACGCCCGCGGGGCTTTGTCTTCTTGCAGTTTGCCGTCGCGTTTGCCATCGAGTTCATCCACGTAGTCCATCCACTCCTTAAACTCGTCCTCAAAGATGACTTTTTTCTCCAGAAGAATCATGAGCAGGGTTTGAAGCAGAAGCGTTTGTTTATCCAACCGGGCTTCCAGGGAAAGCTGGTTGGATTCCATCATCATCTTGCTCATGCCGGAGGAGTTGTGGAGCGAGGTGGCTTCGCTGATTTTGCGCATGGAGTTGAGGACTGAGGCGTGGGGAAGCATGGCTGGGTATTCCTGGTGTGATGTGGAACTTGGTAAGATGATCCATGGTGTACGGATTCTTCCCTTGAGTTCAATCCCAAGTACGGCGGTAACTGGCTTTTATTCTCCACTTCCACGGGAATTTGCTTGCCGTTCCGCCCATGACTCACCCCCCCACGCCCATCCGCCGCTTGAGTATCCTGATCCCCGTGTACAATGAAATCCGCACGTTGGAGTTGTTGTTGAACCGAGTGATGGCGGCACCGCTCCCCTGTGAACGCGAGCTTGTGATTGTGGACGATTTTTCCCGTGATGGGAGCCGCGACTTTCTTTCGGAATTCGCCGCCCGCCACCCGGGGGTTGTGAACCTCACCCTGCAGCCCAAGAACGGCGGCAAGGGCTCGGCCATCCGCACCGCCATTGAGAAAATGACCGGCGATTGGGCCATTATTCAGGACGCCGATCTGGAGTACGACCCCGCCGAGTACGAGGTGATTCTTCAGCCCGCGCTCGAAGGCATCGCCGATGCCGTGTATGGCTCCCGCTTTCTGACGGGCAAATACCGCCGCGCCATGTTCTTCTGGCATACGGTGGCCAATCAGGGCCTGACGCTGATGAGCAACATGCTCAACGATTTGAACCTCACCGATATGGAAACCTGCTACAAGCTGGTGCGGGCCGATATTCTGAAGAGCCTGATTATTGAGAGCAACGGCTTCGATCTGGAGCCCGAACTCACCGCCAAACTCGCCCGCTGGGGAGCCCGTATCTACGAGGTGCCTATTAGCTACAAAGGCCGCACCTACGCCGAAGGAAAGAAAATCCGCCTCAAGGATGCCTTCGCCGCCGTTCGCGCCATGGTTCAGTACCGTTTCTGCGACAAGTTTTGCACCCACGAGGGCTTTGAGATTCTTCAGGCCGTGCGCAAAGCCAAGCGCATGAACAAGTGGATGTACGCCAAGTTCTCCCACGTGCTGGGGGAGGAAGTGCTGGAAGCCGGCGCGGGGATCGGCAATCTCACGGAATTTGTGCTCGATAAAAAACGCCTCGTTGCCGTGGACTATGAAGACTTCTACGTGCAGCGCCTTCAAGATAGTTACGGCCACATGCGCAACACGCGCTTTCTGCGGGCGGATTTGACGAATCCCACCGACGTGGCCCGCGCCGCCGAGGGGGGGCCCTTTGATTCGGTCTTCTGCCTGAACGTGGCCGAACATATTGAGGACGATAATGCGGTGTTCGAAAACTTCTTCCGCGTCCTAAAGCCCGGCGGCACCTGCGTTGTTCTTGTCCCCCACGACCCCACGAACTTCAGCAAGGTGGACGAGGTGTTGGGCCACTTCCGCCGGTACACACGCAATGAACTGCGCCGCAAACTCAAGAAGGCGGGCTTCGAGGTGGATCGCGTGTTTGGCTTCAACCGCCTGGGTGGTCTGGGCTGGCGCATCTCCAAATGGATGGGGTCCAAAACGCTCTCCGCTCGGCAAATGGCGATCTATGAACTATTGATGGCGTTTCGCATTCCGCAGATCTTTGAACGCTTCCCCATCCACAGCCACAACAGCGTGATTGCGCTTGCCCGAAAACCCAAAAATTCCTGAGATGCCCCCGTGCTTTGTGCATCCCCGTTGCTCTCTTGAGAACAATTCGCACGGAATACCCAATTCACCCCACTTCCTCTGGAGTGCCCAACCATGACCACTGAAACCACCCCTCCCGCACGCCCCACCCCCAGCGGCCCGATGCAACGCCTTAAAGAGGAAACTTGGGACATGCACCAAATGGCCGAGGGCCAGGCGCTTGAGCAAAACCTGATCAAAGGCACGCTCCCCAAGGAAAAGTACGTGGAAAACATCGGCCAGCGCTACTTGATCCACTCCCGGATCGACAGCCTGCTGAAGAAAGCTCGAATCGCCGACCCCCGAGTGGCCAACATCGTCGACGACACACAATTCCACTCGGAGTCGGCTCGCAAGGATCTCCAGTTTTTCGGTATCGATCCCCTTGAGGTGGAGCCCAACGAGGCCACCAGCGCCTTTCTGGATGTGATTCAAGCTGCCTTTGAGGAAGCGCCCATCAATCTGCTCGGCATCCACTACGTCATGGAAGGGAGCACCAACGGCGCCCGCTTCATCGCCAAAGCCATCCGCAAAGCCTACGATCTGGAGGGAACCGCCGGCACTTACCTGCTGGACCCCTACGGCGAACAACAGCGCCCCAACTGGATGCGCTTTGTGCAAACCGCCAACGCCCAGCAATACAGCGATGCCGAAGTAACCCGCATGGTTCACTACGCCCGTGAGACATTCCGCCATATCACCGCCATTGGCCAGGCGATCTACCCGGGGTAAGTGGGGGCGTGTAAGAACTAATTGTCATACGTTTAAAATTATCTGGCGTTGGATTGAAGGCAATTTGCAAATAATAGAGTTGTGGAATTCACAGTACTTTGGAATATTTCAGTATTCTGTAAGGAAATTTTTCATATGCAACCTATTTATGGCGCAAATAGGATCCAAACTTTGGAAATGTTCACAAAATTATTAGCCGTTCTCTGTTTGCTGCGAGCAGAAAAATTCATTATGATCTTATAAATACTCTATCAATCCAAAGGTCCATGCCCTCTGTGTCTTGAGGATATAACGCATTCTTCATTTTTCATAAATCTTGACTAGGAACCATATTGAGAGTTTCCCTTTCGCAAAAGACTCTGCCTTCCACCCGCATTTTCCTCCCCACCCACCGAGAGCCTGATTGACCCCGCCCGGCCACTGGGGTTGGCTTACTCCGCGTTGCACACGCCAATTTTTCCCCGGAGCCTCGCCCCCATGGCCATCCACAAAAGCGCCCAGATTCACCCCGCCGCATTGGTTGATCCTTCCGCGGAAATCGGTGAAAACGTGATCGTTCACGCTCAGGCCATCGTGGAGGCCGATACCCACATCGGTGCCGGTTGCGTTCTTATGCCCGGTACGGTGATTTGCCGCCACACCCGCATCGGTAAAAACAACCGCATCCACTACGGGGCCATCATCGGTGGGGATCCCCAGTTTATCGGCTTCAAAACGGAACTCGTGACGGGTGTGGAAATGGGCGACAACAATGAAATCCGCGAGCACGCCACCATCAATCGCTCCATCTACGAAGGCAAAAACACCGTGGTGGGGAGCAATGTGATGATGATGATCAACAGCCACGCCGGCCATGATTGTGTGCTGGGCGATAACGTGGTGGTGGCGAACAACACCCTGCTGGCGGGGCACTGCGTGGTGGGGCGCCGGGCATTTGTTTCGGGGAATGTGGCGGTGCACCAATTTTGCCGCATCGGGGAATTCGCCATGGTGGGTGGGGCCGTGGGGGTGGACCGTGATGTGCCCCCTTATGTGTTGACGAACAGCGGCGGCGGGTTGGCGTTTGTCTCCGGCCTCAATCTGGTGGGTCTTCGCCGCGGGGGTATTGTGCAATCCACGCGCACCATGTTGAAGGAACTCCTGAAGCGCCTGTTGAAGACCACGCAAAACCGCCAGATCGCCCTCGAGCTTGCCGATGAGTATTTGGCCACCGTGGGCGAAGTCCCTGCGGAAGCCCGGAACTTTGTGGAATTCTTCCGCACTCCCGCCAAACGTGGATTCATCCCGGGTCGGCCCCGTCGCCATGTGCTTATGGAAGAACAGGAAGAGGAAGCGGGGAGTTCGGCGTGAATCGACCCCGCTCCGGAGAAGCGAAGTCCACCGCACCGAATCGTCCCCTGATTTCCGTGGTCACCGTCTTCTGGAATCCGGGAGAGGAACTTCACCGTTTTCTGCATGCGCTGGAATCCTGCCGGCACCATGCCCATTTTGAGGTGGAACTCCTCGCTGTGGACAACGCCTCGCAGGATGGCACCGCCGAGATTCTCCGGACTCAATACCCCTGGGTGCGGACGTTGGCCAACAGTGAGAACTTGGGTTTTGCCGAAGGGTGCAATGTGGGGCTCCGCGCCGCCAAAGGGGACTTTATTCTTCTCCTCAATCCCGATTGTGAAGCCCGGGAAGAGGCTTTCTTCCACCTTCTGCGCATGCTACAGCGCCACCCGGAAATCGGCGCCTTGGGCTGCACGCTTCTTCATGGCGATGGGCTTCCCCAGCATAGTCACCATCATGAGCCGAGTTGGTGGAGCTACTGGGCGACTCATTCGCTGTTTTCGCCGTTGATCCTGAAACTCCAGAAACTCGTGGTCACCAGTTCCTCCGTGCTGGGGCTGAAGCTGAGCCAAAAACCCCGGAAGGTGGCGTGGCTGATGGGGGCCTGCATGATGATTCCCCGCCCAGCAATGCAGCGGGTGGGGTTGATGGATGCCGAGTATTTTATGTATTGCGAGGATTCGGACTACTGCCGCCGGTTACGCCGCGCGGGGTACTCCGTGGTGTTTGATCCACGGGTTCACCTGGTGCATCATCATGGAACTTCAGCCCGCCGCCGACCTGAGTTTACGTTTCGGCGGTTGTATAAGTCGCAACTGCGGTATGCGGGGAAGCACTTGGGGCGATGGGGGGGAGCCGGGCTTCGCGGGGCGGTGCTGTTGGATTTTCTGATGCGTTTGCCTATCTACCTGCTTCAGGGCGACCGCGAACGGCTTGAAAGCGCCCGCATGGTGATCCGGGCGTTTTGGTTGAATCAGGAAGACGCTATCCGGCTTTGAGGGTAATCCAGCGCAACAGGGTGAAATCGGGGTAAACATTTCCACGAAGATTTTATAGCGCGCGCAGAGCGGCGGAGAGTATACTGTTTCCAGCACCAACGGCGTGGATACGGAGTCAGGCAACTGGAGTGATTGAACAAAGGTGCAACTTAGTTATTTTGAACCACCTCCAGCGCCAACGGCGCGGCCCTATACCAGCCTAGGCCATCGGCCTAGGTCTTTGTTCGCGACATTCCAACCGAGGGCCAAAGGCCCGGTGTCATCCTGAACACAATCCCATACATACCATCGATTTCGAATTCATACCGCATAGGGGACTGTGGTATTTGTTGATTCCGTATGACACCGGGCCTTTGGCCCTCGGTTTTTTCGGTGTCGTTTGGTTACCTAGGCCGTTGGCCTAGGCTGGTATAGGGCCGCGCCGTTGGCGCTGGATTACCGGCTATCGCCCGGTCATAGGGCTCATCCGAATGGCGTTGAATTGGCCAAACTTCAGCGGCGGGAGATTACTGCCTCCCGCTCAACTCCCGCTTTCCGTATCCTGTTCCGGGGGATACAACACCCGCAACCTCGCCTGAATCGCCTCAAACTCCGGGCTGTTCACGATGAGCGGACGGTTGAGATCGTAGGATTCCACCTGTTTGTTGATATTCTTCACCCGTTCCAACGTGGGGGGGTGGGTGGAAGTAATGGACTCCAGCCAACTCGGGGTGTTGCCTTCATAGAGGGCGTTGAGGCGTTCAAAGAAGCGGGCGCCCTCGCGGGGGTCGTACCCGGCCTGATACATGGCTTCCACACCGTATTTGTCGGCCTCGCGTTCGTCATCCCGACCAAACTTGCGGCTGGCGAGGTAGGTGCCTCCGCTCCCAGCCAAAATCGTCGCCGTCTTCGCTGCGGGGTTGCGGATCAGGAAGCTCCCGGCCACCACCACGGCCTGAAGCCCGGCGTTGCGCTGTACCTGCACAATCCCGTGGCGGCGAGTAACGTGGTTGATCTCGTGCCCCACCACGGCCACCACTTGGGCTTCGTTTTCCGCGTAGTTGATCAAGCCGACGTTAATATAGCAGTGCCCGCCGGGAATGGCGAAAGCGTTTACCGCCGGGGAGGCCGTAAGGTAAAACTTGAACTCCTGCTTGGTGGGGGGCGAGTAGGCCACAAGGAGTGCCCCCACACGATCCAACCAAGCCTGCGCCGCGGGATCGTTGATGATCTCGTACTGTTTTTCAATCTCCCCGTGGTATTGGTTGCCGAGCGCCTGTTCCGTGCTGGAGGAGACAATCATACGGCTGGCGGCGAGCTCCAGATTGCGGGTGGCACTGCAGCCGGTGAAGAGGAGTATGGCCATTAGGCAGCACCACAAGGCCGGGAAAATCCTGCGGGCCGGGGTTGTTAGCGGTGTGTTATCGCTGTTCATAGTTCGGTCATCGCTTCTATGGGCACAATTGAGGTGGTTGGAGTGAATATCAGGACACTGTGTTCCGAGTTAAGAAGAAAAGCGCATCTTTTATTTGGCATCCAAAAGTCGTGCTTGACTTGACCGAGTGGGTTCTCTACTTGAGCGCGGGTTTAGGGAATGGTTCCAGACTTTGTTCACACTTTTCTAACAAATTCTGGAAGCATGCTTGAACTCTCACTCCACCGCCCCCTTCGAGGTACAGAGAAATGAAAAAAGGATTTACACTCATTGAACTGCTCATCGTGGTCGCCATCATCGCGATCCTTGCAGCCATCGCCGTTCCCAACTTCTTGGAAGCCCAAACCCGCGCCAAAGTAAGCCGCGCTGCCTCTGACATGCGTACCCTTGATACCGCCCTCGCTGCTTACTTTGTTGATAACAACAAGTACCCCCAGTGTAACGATCGCGGTGTGCCTATTGCATACAATAACGCGACCACAAACACAGCAAATGGTGCAATCGATGTTCTCGAACGTCTTTCAACTCCTATTGCTTATGTTACCACTCCAACCTTCCGAGATGCCTTTTCCGTAAAATTCCGTAAATCGGCTGCCACAGCGTCCGCTATGGTTGTAGCTACTCCAAGCCAAGTAACCCCGGGAACCGACGTTTTTGCTGACATTAATGGCTATGGTTACCAAGCTGTAAATCCCGCCCAGCGTGCGACCGTTGCTACCGGGACGTTTGAGCCTGCTCTCGTAAATGCCACAGGTTTCTTCCTTTTCTCCGTCGGCCCCGATAATACCTATTACAACTTGGGTGGCGTTCTGGACAACCATGAAACTGCTGACGAACCTATCCTCCTGATCTATGATGCCACCAACGGCACCATCTCTGAAGGCGACATTTGGCGTGCCAACGGCCAAACTTCTGGTGATTCAAATTACTGGGCCGGCAAAGGCCTTCGCGAAGCCATCAACCGCTCCGGCAAATAACCCCTAGCCCTCTGCGGCGTAGCAAAGCCAAAATCCCCAAAGCGCCCCTTCCTTCACCGGAGGGGGCGTTTCAATTATGGTGATGTCATCTTCCATTCGGCTCGCCAAGCTCTGCTTGGCTGTTCTACTTTTGCCCAGTTGCCAGGCAGAGCCTGGCGAGCCGCAAACAAAGTTCGTTCTGATTTCCCTGAATCATCACATCAACATCCCTGTTCCCTCCATGCACCTTCTTCTCCTCTTCATCATCCTCTCCTTCGCCCTCGCCTGTGGGGGTGGCGCAAGCCGCTCCGGGGTGGCGAGTTGGTACGGTCCCGGGTTTGCGGGTCGACCCACCGCCAGCGGCGAACCCTTCAATCCCAAGGAACTCACCGCCGCCCACAAAACGCTTCCCTTCGGTACCCGGGTGAAGGTCACCAACAAGGCCAACGGCCGCAGCGTAGTAGTGCGGATTAATGACCGCTTCCCTGGAACCAAGGGGCGGGTGATTGATCTTTCCGCCGAGGCGTTCGAACGCATCGCCGACCCCCGAGTTGGGCTCACCGAGGTGGAGCTGGAAGTTTTGGATTGATTGAATGGAGAACGAGCGTCCTCGCTCGTTGCAACTATTCCGAAAGCACCAAGCACCTTCTTGGCACTATCGATTCGGCAGGCGAGATGCCTGCCCTCCTTTCCCGAACGTCCTTTCTCCCGCGATTTTCCTTGGCCTACTCCCCACCTCTACCCCTTCAATAAATCCATCACGCCCATTCACAGCCGAACCCATGTCTTCTGCCGCTGCGCCCCGCCCTACTCTCAGCATTGTGATTCCCTTCTATAACGAAGAGGAGAACATCGCCGATCTTGCTCGGGAGGTGGCCCGCGTGATGGAAGCCGCGTATCCGGGATCCTGGGAACTGCTGCTGGTGAACGATGGCTCCAAGGATGCCACGGGGGAAATTGCCGACGCGCTTTCCGCAGAGAACCCCGCCATCCGGGCCCTGCACCTTGTCCCCAACAGCGGTCAATCCGCCGCCCTTGCCGCCGGGTTCCGTGCCAGCCGGGGCCGACTGATCGCCACACTCGATGGCGACGGCCAGAACGACCCCGCCGATATTCCCAAGGCCGTGGAACTCCTCGAACGCGAACGCGCCCACATGGTTTGCGGCATCCGCGCCAAACGCGCCGATACTTGGCTGCGCAAAGTGAGCAGCAAGATCGCCAACGCCGTGCGCAACGCCATCCTGAAGGACGGCGCCAAGGACACCGGGTGCAGCCTCAAGGTCTTCCGCCGTGGAAACATCCTCCGCGTACCGCTCTTCCGCAATTCCCACCGCTACTACCCCGCCCTCATTCAAATGCAAGGGGGACGCATGGAACAAATGCCCGTCAACCACCGCCCCCGGGCCCACGGCGAAAGCAAGTACGGCAAAGGAATCCGCAGTCGGTTGTTTGTGGGCATCCACGATCTCATCGGCGTGTATTGGCTCCGCAAGCGTGCCTTCCGGTTCCGCGTGGTGGAAAACCGACGCAAGTCCTCGCAAGCCTGATTCTTCCATGAGCCCCCACCGCTCCCCACAGGATGCCCCCACCACCACGGACCCAAAACCCGCTCCCAAGAAAAAACGGACATTAAAAGGCGACATCGCCCGGGTTGTCTTCATCGTGGCGCTCTTCACCATTGCCATGATTTCCCTCAAACACCCCCTCGTGGAACAATACCTCTTCGATACCGAAACCCTGCGCCAGCGCATCCAGAATGAAGACACCGTTCTCGGCATGCTGCAAAGCTATGCGGGGTTTCTGGTGCTGATGTCCCTCCTGATCGGCATCGGTCTCCCCCGGCTTTTCGTCAGCACCCTGGCGGGGACTATCTACGGAGCCTTTGTGGGGACGGCTCTGGCCTTGGGGAGCAGCCTACTGGGCTCGCTCATCACCTACATGCTGGGGCAATCCGTGCTGCGTGGTGTGGCCAAACGCCGGCTTTCCCACCACTTTACGCTCTGGGACAAACGCCTGAAGGAGAACGCCTTCTGGTGGGTGCTGGTGGCGCGGCTGGCACCGTTCATCAATGGGCAGATGATGAACCTCCTCTTTGGGGCGTTGCGATGCCCCATGAAACCCTTCCTACTGGCGAGCGTGATTGGCTTTCTTCCGCTGACTCTGGTGTTCGCGCTTCTCGGGAGCGCCGCCGCCAAGGGGAGCACCCAGCAACTCCTCATCGGCGGAGCGCTGCTGCTGATTGTGAACATCGTGTACTTTATGCGGCGAAGAAAGCGTAGATCCGAGTAAAGATTACAAGCTTTTGAATGACCTTAATGACCGTGTTGACCTAATCAACTAAGATTTGGAGGTGTAGAAGAGAATGACCCGTTTACTCCGTGAAGACCGAACCCGCCGCATGAACGATTGGCGTGTGGGTGATATCATTTATCAGGTGATTGTGGACCGATTTGCGCCGAGCACCCGCCTGAATGAAAAGCTGGTGCATTACGCCGCGCCCCGCACACTGAAGGAATGGCACGAACTCCCCACCCAACCGGGCTACTACCCCGAGGAGCGCATCAGCCACGGCGAGCTTCAGTTCTGGGGGGGTGATCTTCAGTCGGTTCACGCCCACCTTGATTATATTCAGCAACTCGGCACGGGGACACTCTACCTCAACCCCATCTTTACGGCCTTCAGCAACCACAAGTACGATACCAGCGACTACTCCACCGTGGACCCGCAGTATGGCACCAACGCGGAACTTGGGGCCTTGGCCGATGAGCTGCATCGCCGGGGCATGCGCCTGATGTTGGATGGCGTCTTCAACCACGTGGGGCGCCGTTCGGTGTTGTTTCAGCGGGCGTTGGAACGCAAAGGCAACCCCGAGGAGGAGTACTTCACGTTTGATGAAAAAATCCCCAACGGCTATTTGGGTTGGCGGAACGTGGGGAATCTTCCGGAGTTGAAGCTGGAAAACCCCGTGGTGCGCCAGATGCTGTTTGAAGGCGAAGAGAGTATCGTATGCCGGTACTTGACTCAGGAGAAAATCGATGGCTGGCGGCTCGACGTCGGGCCGGACATCGGCTTCCAGTTCCTCAATGCCCTGCGCGAATCCGCCCACAACGTTCGCCCCGATTGTTCCATCATCGGTGAGTGTTGGAACTACCCTGAGGAATGGCTCCACGTGCTGGATGGCATCCTGAATATGCACCTGCGGTTTTTGATTCTTGGCCTGTTGGAGGGGACGCACTCCCCCATGCTGGCGGGTCGGCAGATTGAAACCATGATCTCTGACGCAGGTATCGAGGGGATTCTGCGTTGCCATAATGTGTTGGAAAACCATGACACTCCCCGGCTTCGCCATCTGGTGCCAGAGCTGAAGGACCGCCATCTGGCGCGGGTACTTCAGTTTACCCTTCCCGGTTGCCCGGTGATTTACTACGGCGGGGAATTGGGGATGGAAGGGGGTCACGACCCCGGTTGCCGGGCGCCGATGCGTTGGGATTTGGTGACGGACCAGAACGAGGATCTTGCCCATACCCGCCTGATGGTGAAGCTCCACCAGGAAAACCCGGCGCTCCGAATCGGCAACTTCCGCCTTTTGGTGAGCGATCAGGTTCTGGCGTATCTCCGCAAAACGGACGACCCCACGGAGACGATCATTGTGGTGGTGAACCCCGGCAAGGAGGAGCGCCCCATTATGGTGCAAATCCGGGACTCGCGCCTGATGGACGCCGCGCCGCTTGAGTGCCAACTCACGGGGCAGAAGGTCTCCATGATGAGTGGTTTCCTGAAGATGAACGTTCCCGCACGGCAGGCGATGATTTTACGCACCGCAGACCGGCGCCAAAACCCCGGCTACTCGATGTTCAAGCGCGTATAGACCGGATTTCCAGAACGCCATCGGGCATGACAACCAGCACCACCTCCGCCTGGGTTGTGGCGAGCATCAACGTCTCGCGGCATTCCAAACGGGGGAGCAGCAAAACCCGGCTACTGGTCTGCCCGGAGTAGAGTCGGCCGTGGGGCTCCACGGGAAGCGGAAAACTCCCCAGATAATCCTTCAAATACCCGGAGGTCACAGCGGCGTCGCAATAGGCCTGAAACCAGGATGCCGGTGCGGTGGGGAGCGGGGGTGGAAGCGGCGACGCCACAGAAGGCGTTGAGACAACCGGAGCCGCTGCCAAGGCCGGAGCGGGAGCAGGCGGCACCGATTCGGGCGTTGCCTGCGGCGCGGGGGTTTTCACCGGTTCCGCGTTCTTTTCCTCCGCTGGCGAGCCCGCTGGGGGCCGGTACTTGCTGATAATCAACTCGTTGGTGTTTCCGGCGGCGAGTGCTTCCTCCACCTGAAGGCGAATCCAGTTGGAGGCGCCGGGGTCGGCTTGGGGGATGCTGCTGAAATGTTCCGCCAAGGGGTCATCGTTGAGGTTCGCCTTGCTTTGAATCAACCGATAGACCACCACCCCGGCCACCAGAAGCACAACCAAGGGAGGAATAATCAGCCAGGGGAGATCCTCCTTGGTGAAGCTGTACTCCACCACCTTGCCATCGCTTGTTACAAAGGTGTGGGTGCTCCCATCCTTGCGACTTGGTTTTTTCTCTTTGCTCTCTTCAGTCTGCGCTGAAACGGGAGCAAAAAAGGCCAGAAGCAACAGGGCGATCAACGCGAGGGTGATGCTAAAGGGTGATGTTCCAGGGAAACCGGGGAGCTTCATGCGGTGGGGGTTTTCCTTGAGAAGGGGGTTTTGTCTTTTTGCCGATGGTGCTTTTGTGGTGCAACGAGGAGGATCAGGCAACGGCATTCACGAAAGAGGGAGGAAAATTCGGTTGGATTTTGGGCGTTGATTTGATAGGCAAACAAACTACGGTGTGGTTTGTTTTACAGAAGTGGAATGACGCATCAGATTTTTTTGATTATTTCGTTCAACAGCGTAGAATTTAGCACATAATGGGCTCAAGTGATGATCGTATTGTCAAGAACATGTTAGATTTGCGCTGGTATCAGCTTTCGCTATTGAGCCTAAAAAAGTTTTCCAACCATTGTACACAACATTCTTTGTATTCCGAACCTAAAGGAAACGTTCCATGTCCCGTTACAATATTTTGGTGGTAGACGACGAAAAGGATATCCGGGATTTGCTGGATTTTAATTTGGCGAAAAACAACTACGGCGTTCGCTCTGTGGGGACGGGTGAGGATGCTCTTGTAGCGATTAAAAATGAGGTACCCGATGTGGTGCTGTTGGATTTGATGCTTCCGGGAATGGATGGGTTGGAGGTGTGCAAGCAGCTTCGTGGAGATCTCGCCACCAAGGAGCTTCCGATTATCATGATCAGCGCCAAGGGCGAGGAAGCCGATGTGGTGGTGGGGTTGGAACTTGGTGCGGATGACTACGTAACGAAACCCTTCAGCCCACGGGTGTTGCTGGCCCGTATTCGGGCGGTGTTGCGCCGCCGCGAGGAGAAGAAACAAGGCAAACCCGGCTTCATCGCCAACGAACGTCTTGTTATCGACCTTGATCGCCATGAGGCCCGCTTCGATGGTCAGTTGCTTTCCCTGACGGCGCTGGAGATGCGTATTCTTTCCACTCTGGCCAGTGCCCCCGGCAAGGTTTTCACCCGCTACCAAATCGTGGAAGCCACTCAGGGTGTGGGGGTCGGTGTTACGGATCGCTCCGTGGATGTGCACATCGTCTCACTGCGGCGCAAACTGGGTCAGGCGGCCCACCTGATTGAAACCGTGCGTGGTGTGGGCTACCGATTCTCGGAGTCTGATACTTGAAAACTAGTGGCATCTTTTGGCGCATTTACCGCGCCTATGCCATTGTGATTGTGTTTGCCCTTGGGGGTGCGCTGCTCCTCCTGAGGCCCTCCATCTATGGATTCCTGAAGTCTGAACGTGAAGAGGATTCCCTGGATTTCCTCCCCTCGGTGATTGCGGAGATTCAAGGGTTCAACACCGATCTTTCCAACACAGATGGTTTGCTGGGGTTCCCTTCCGCAGAGGATTCACCTGCGGATGCCTTGTTCGAAAAGCTCCGGCGGGAACTCGGCTGGGAGTTGGCGCTCATCTCCCGGGATAAGAGCAGCATGCCGGTACATTCCTCCGGCGCCGGACCCGATTTCCTCTTTGGTGCCAGCCCCCTGATTGATGAAATCCGCCGCAACCGTGTGACGGAGGCCGATAACTTCGACGCCCCGTTTTTCCATTCCCACGAATACTTCTATCGGGTGGTACTTCTCCCGCAGGAGTCCGGTTTGGGGGCCTATTGCCTGGTACTGGGATACCCGGTGGAACGGCTGACGCGGAAAACCACCCAGCTTTGGTTGAAGCTCATCCCGGGATTCCTGATTGCTTTGCTGGTGGCCGGGGCGGTGGCCTACACGCTGGCGCTCAACTTTAGCCGCCCGCTGGAATTGATGGAACGCAGTGCCGAGCGGTTCGGTCGCGGGGAATTCAAGCGCAAGGTTCCCGTGCCGGCAAACTACGAACTCTCCTTCTTGGCCAACTCACTCAACGCCATGGCCGCCCAACTGGATCAGCGCATTGGCCAAATCACCAGTCAGCGCAACGAACAAATGGCGATTCTGCAATCCCTGCGCGAAGGGGTAATCGCCCTGGATTTGAACGAGAAAATCCTCTATCTCAACCACCGGGCCGAACAGTTCTTGGGCGTGAACGACCGCGAAGTACGGGGCTCGCTCCTTCAGGAGTACATCCGCCACGTGGATTTTCAGCGCTTTGTGGCCTCGGTGGTGCGTGGCAATTACACCACGGATGAGGAACTCCCCACCCAAATCAAAATGGGGAAGGACCGGTTGTATGAAGCCCGAAGCGCCCCCCTGCGCGATGCCGAGGACCGCGACATTGGGGTGATCATTATTCTGAACGACGTGACGCGCCTCAATCAATTGGAGACCATCCGCCGGGACTTTGTGGCCAACGTGAGCCATGAGCTCCGCACGCCCATCACCAGCATTCTCGGCTTTACGGAAACCCTGCTGGATGGGGCCCTCGACGAACCCGAGCAGGCACGTCACTTTCTGGAAATCATCGAACGGCAATCCAACCGCCTGAGCCAGGTGATCGACGATTTGTTGAACCTCTCCCGCCTGGAGAAGGAAACCGACCTCGTGCGCGAACCCGTGCTGCTTTCCTCGCTTCTGCGTGATTGCGTGGAAATTATTCAACCCGAGGCCGAACACAACGGCACCGTGATTCTCTCGGAACTGGAAAACGATGATCAGGTGATGGTAAACCCCACGTTGATTGTTCAGGCGATCTCCAACCTGGTGGGGAATGCGGTGCGCTACACCGGGGGGCCGGGTAAACGCGTTTGGATTCGGGCAACACTTGGCAACGGGAAGCTGCGTATCGCCGTAACCGATGAGGGCCCCGGGATTGCTCGCGAGCATTTGCCCCGGCTTTTTGAGCGGTTCTACCGGGTGGACAAAGCCCGCAGCCGCGATCTGGGGGGAACAGGCCTTGGTCTCTCGATTGTTCAACACGTGGCGCACGTTCACAAAGGGCAGGTAAACGTCATCAGCTCGGTGGAAAAAGGCTCCACATTCACGCTGGAAATTCCGCTGCCTGAGTAGCGTTGCCTGAGTAGGGGGGAACGAAAAAACGCATGGGCAATAATCCGGATCGCCAGGCTCCGCCTGGCAAATTCATCCGAACATTTCTACCGTGCCAGGCAGAGCCTGGCGATCCGAATGATTTGCCTATCCTTTCATCTCTCACACAAAAATCACCAATTGCTCATTTGTCAACGCACCCATGGCTTTGGCAACATCTTTAGTCTGCTCTTTCCTACCATGCTGCACCCGATAAACGATTGACTTGCGGCGGATGGGAGGAGCACAACTCCGCCCTTATTCTGGATTGGGTTGGCCGCTACCAGCCAACACCTGAGGCATAGGCCGGTTTTCACGAAGGAAAGATACGATAGCCATGGCGCAGTCCCCCGCGAGCGAAGCACCCAACCCCACAGCCCCCGGCGGGCGTGATCCGCAAAGCACCCCGGGGAACGTGGTGGCTCGTAACATCAACTTCTTCTATGGTGCCAAACAGGCCCTTTATGACATCAACCTGGAAATGCCTGCCGGCCAGGTGACGGCTTTCATCGGCCCCTCTGGTTGCGGTAAATCCACCTTCCTGCGCCTCATCAACCGCATGAACGATCTCATCGGCGGAACCCGCATGGAGGGAAGCCTCCAAGTCAATAGCGTCGATATCTACGGCCCGGAAACAAACGTCGTGGAACTCCGCAAACGCGTTGGCATGGTCTTTCAAAAAAGCAACCCCTTCCCCAAATCCATCTACGACAATATCGCCTATGGCCCCCGCATTCACGGGGAAACAAACCGCGAAGTGCTGGATGAAATCGTGGAAACCAGCCTCACCCGCGCCGCCCTTTGGGAGGAAGTGAAGGACCGCCTGAAGGAAAGCGCCCTGGGCCTGTCCGGTGGTCAGCAGCAGCGCCTCTGCATCGCCCGGGCTCTGGCGGTGAATCCCCAGATTCTGCTGATGGACGAACCGGCTTCCGCCCTCGACCCCCGTTCCACCTCCAAAATCGAGGACCTCATCGGCGAACTCAAAGGCCAATACACCATCGTCATCGTTACACACAACATGCAGCAAGCCTCCCGCGTGAGCGACCGCACGGCCTTTTTCTATGAGGGCCAACTCGTGGAATCCAACTTGACGGAAGTGATTTTCACCAATCCCGAGAAAAAACAGACCGAAGATTATATCACAGGACGTTTTGGTTGACATTAACACGCCGTATCTTCAAGGTCTTCAATACCCTGAACGGAGTATGAAGTTTTTAGCATCCCTTCACAATTCTAACCATAAGCTAATCGTTGAAAGCCCCGGAACACCATGCATTATTTTGAACGGGAGATAGCCCGCCTCAGAAAGAGCGTCCTCGCAGAAGCAGCCCTCGTGGAAACTTCCCTCGATCGCGCCATCCAATCGTTTCTCGAACGCGATGAACCCCTCGCTCGTTCCGTCATCGAGGCCGACAAGGAAATCGATGCCATGGAGATTGAAATTGAGGAAGAATGCCTCAAAATCCTCGCTCTCCATCATCCTGTAGCCGGCGATCTCCGTTTCATCGTTACCGTTTTGAAAATGAACAACGACTTGGAACGCATGGGGAACATCACCGTGAGCATCGCACGCCGCGCCGCCTTTCTTGCCAAGCACCCCGTTCGAGTTCCCATGCCCGCGGAATTCGATGAAATGACCGCCACCGTGCGGCTCATGCTCAAAAACGCCCTCGATTCCCTCATCAAACGCGATCAACCCCTCGCCCTCATGACCATCGAAATGGACGACAAGGTGGATGCTCTCAAACGCGTCATCGGTGATCAAATCCGAGATCGCGTGGCCAACGGTGGCGAGGATTGCCAAATCCTCCTCAAAATGCTCGATACCACCCGCCACTTGGAGCGCATCGCCGATTTGGCCACCAACATCTGCGAAGACGTTCTCTATCTGGTGCGCGGGGAAATTGTCCGCCACGAGCAACTGCACGCCCCCACACCGAGCCCCGTAAACACTTGATGAGCTCTTCGGACATCACCCCCCACGCGCTCATCTTTGATTTTGATGGGCTCATCATGGACACCGAGTGGCCCATCTACGCCATTTGGGCCGAGCTTTTTGAGGAAAATGGCGCCGAGCTTCTTCTGGAACGCTGGGGTGTTTGCGTCGGAAACGGCGAAAACCGGTTCGATCCCGTCGCCGAGTTGCAACAACTCACCGGCCGCTCCTTCGATGCCAAGGAACTGGAAACGGAACATCGCAAACGATTCCATCAGCGGTTCAAACCCGAGCCACTCCCCGGTGTGATGGAACTCCTGCACCAAGCGGAGTCGCTCGGCTGGAAGATCGCCTGCGCCAGCAGCTCGCCGATCTCCTGGGTGGGAAAACATTTGGAAACGCTCGGAATTCTGGGGCGGTTTCAAGCCATTTGCACCGCCGATGATGTGCGCCTTACCAAACCCGACCCGGAATTGTTCCTTCTCGCGATGCAACGCCTGGGTGTTCGGGGCGAGCACGCCATCGTGGTGGAGGATTCCCCCCACGGCATCACCGCCGCCAAAGCCGCCGGAGCACTGGCCGTCGCCGTCCCCAACCGCGTAACCCGCGTGCTGGATTTGAGCCACGCTGATGCCCGAGTCAGCAGCCTGCTGGAAGTGGATTTGTTGGCATTGATGGAAGAACGGCGGCGCCTGGGGCGCTCTGCCTGAACAATCACGTTTTGAAGTCGAGATCCAAGAAGCTGCTCATATCATGACCCGCCTCCACCATTTCCTTGGTGCTTTTCAGGGCTGATTGTTCCACACCGAAACGTTCCTTGATGTAGGCAAGAGCCCCCTCATAGGTGGGCTCCCAGTGATCCATCAAGGCGCCATCGGCCAGTTCTTCAATCAGATAAACAGAAGCACCTTTTTGGCGGTTCTGAGCGTGGAGTTCCAGATTTTCAATACCAACCCACTTGAACTCGTCGTTATCTTTCTGAGTAGGGGCATAATGAATCATGGAAGGGCTCCGAAAGCGTTTGTTCTTGAAAAGGGGATCAGGGTAAAGATGAACAAGCTCATGATGGGGAGCAGGAGCGATGTGACTCAAGAAAAATTCCCCCGAGCCCGCATGTCTTTTTGATTTGTTTTTTGCGCTTGGGAACAAAATCAGCTAGTCGGGTAATATTACCATTAATAACGAAATATCATCCACTGACATGGGATAGCGGATATGTTCAAGGGTTCAGAGGTTTGTATTATTGGGGCCGGCATTGCGGGTCTTTCCGCCGCTCGGCGATTGGTGCAGCAGGGAATCTATCCTGTAATTCTGGAAAAAAGCCGTGGCGTGGGGGGGCGGATGGCCACCCGCAGATTTGCTGGCGGGGTGCATGATTCCGGCGCCCAGTACATCTCCGTTCGCAGCCCGGAATTCCAACAGGTGATGGATGCCGCTGCCACAGCCTCCGTCGTGCAACCCTGGGCGCAAGGTTTTCCATTCCTCACCCCCCAATTGGAGGAGGAATCCCCCGCCCGCCAGGAACACCCCCGATGGTGTGGCTCCCAAGGAATGACTTCGCTGCCAAAGCTCCTATCCGAGAAGCTTGATATTCGGCTGGGATGGCAGCTCACCTCCCTCCGAGTTTTACCCAAACGAATCCATTTACAATCGGAACTTGGCGACGTGTTGGAGTGCGATCACGTTCTCCTCACCGCCCCCGCACCGCAAACCGTGGAACTGTTGAAGCCACAGGAACCATTCTGGAATCCCCCCGCCTGGGGATTACTCCAATCCGTTGAATACCACCCGTGCATCGCCGTGATGCTTTCACTGGATCGCCAAAGTGCCATACCGCCCCCCGGTGGAGCCTTTGTGCGGGAGGGCATCTTCCGCTGGGTGGCCGATAACAAACTCAAAGGCATCAGCCCCACACCCAGCCTCACGCTGCACTGCGCGCCGGAATTCAGTCGGGAATGGTATGAGCGCACCGATGAGGAAATCGCCGCTGTGGTGCTGAAGGCGGCTAGCGAGTGGATTGGTCGGGCCTCGGTACTGGAATACCAAATCCGCCGCTGGAAGTACAGCCAACCGGTTGCTCCACTAAAGGAATCCCATCTGGTGCTGAGTGAGGAACCAGGAGTTTTGGTGGCGGGGGATTCCCTGCTGGGAAGCAAAGTGGAGGGTGCGTTTCTATCGGGACTGCGCGCGGCAGAACGGCTGCTGGAGTTGGTGCGCTGAAAGAGTTATTGAAGTTGTTAGTGTGGAGATCATTACTCTTTTCTGTGCACAAAGCCACATTGAGCGCAGAATAAATTCTCAAACACTTAAGAGTTGTCGTGATAAACTAAATTTCGAATAATAAGTTGGAAATAGATTAACCAAGAATTGCTTTAACGGAATAGTATTTAAATCGCAAAGGGTTGAACCCTATAAGCAGTTTAATAGTAAGAATGAATCGGGAATGGATGAGATACCGGAGAATTATGATTTCAGGCAAAACCCGCCAAGTCTCAAAGGAACGCAAAGATAGAGAACTGCGGGTCTGTTGATTCTGTTCATTTTGCATCATTATAAAGAATTAGTTCTTACTGAGAGATTTGCAATCCTTAGCGTTTTGCGTGAAAAATTCCGACGATTGTACATTCTTATATTGATATATACTTAGTTTTTTTGACCAACAAATTCCCACCGTTACTGGCTCGGTTGATCGAACATCCCGATGCTGAACCGTTGCGTTCCCTGGGGGCCGTCGTAGCGGAAGGTGGCTTTGAATTCGTCCTCATTAATGGAGTCGAGCTTGATTTCCATATCCACATTTCGGTAGCGAACAATACGCGCTTCATCCTGTTTGTTGGTGTAGAGGAAGAAGGTTTCGCGGGTTTTGATGTCCGTGACGGTGGCCTCGTTTTTGAACACGCTAACGACTTTCCAGGATTTAATGGCTTCCTCCAAGGG
>JANRMB010000148.1:0-2087 GCA_033761985.1 Candidatus Sumerlaeia bacterium
AAGGGAGTTGCCGTTGCGCTTCCTTCTGAAACTCCCTCCAGGAAAGGGATGTGCGCGGCAGAATTTTTGAGAACACATCGAACGCGGATTTTGCCTCGGTGGCGAGATCCCAAACGACTTTTTGTGATTCATTCTTGATGGAGTTGCTACCCGGTTTTCGAATCGGGGCCAAATCCTCTTTTGCGGGGATGAAAGGCTCCTGCGCCGATTCGGACAAAAACTCTTCCACTGTCCCTATTATCGCATCGGCGTGTTCCACATAAGTCAGGAATGTTCCAGTAAGTTCGCTTCGGGGAACGGAAACTTGTAACGGCTTCAGCGCAGTGAGATACTCACCCATCGGTTCACGAAGGTACTCGACAACCTGTGCCCAGAGTTCCCACGTAGACGGGGAACAGTCTTCGGAATCGGCCTGCTTAAAAGGATTTAACGCTGAGGCCACAAACTCCCCGGGCTGGGCGTGCGCCTCGAGAAAAGAATGGAGTTGCAGGATTTCTGTGGTGAGGCGCTTGACGGCACTTTCAGGTTGCGAACCGGGAAGCAACCCTAGCAGCAGCCTGCGTGACTTCTCATCGTTGGCCCAGTGTTCCAACGCCTCGGCGAGCATTTCTGTACGTAGGAGATGGGCCTCTTCCTCTGAGAGGATTTCAAAGTCTGGAGCAAGCCCCAGAAGATGCCCGTACTGCCGCAACAGAGTGATGCAAAAGCTGTGCAGCGTGGAGATTGACGCCCTGGGGAGCTGGGCAATCTCGCTGCGCAAATGCAGTTGGCGGGTGGTTTCGCGGCCCTCCTGGGAGCACAGCTCCAACCGTTGACGCAAGCCCTTGGAGAGACGTTCCCGCATTTCGCGCGCGGCGGCGTTGGTGAATGTCACCAGCACCACGCGCTGCAACGAGGTGGGGTGCTCCTGTGGATCAGGGACGGAGGGATCGCGATCCAACAAATTCAGCAGGCGTTCAATTAAGCTCGCCGTCTTCCCCGTCCCGGCCCCGGCGTTGACCAGAACTGTTTGCGGCGCGGCTTGAATCACCGCCTGCTGTTGGGGAGTCCATGAGCGAATGGGGAGAGCCATTTAATCTCTGCGGATAAGGTGGAATCAACTCCTTGCAAGACTCCACCTCTTGTGGATTCGGTTCAAGGGAAGTTCGCGCCCTTCGCACGTTCACCCAGATACTCTTTCAACTCCGCCGTTGCAGAGCCTTTTTGATCCGGATGGCATTCCACATAGGGAAGCCGTTGCAGAACCTTGGCGGCGTGGGGATCGCCCATAACCGTGGGGCACCACGTTCCGGGAGAGAGAATCCGCGGAGCATCGGGCTCGGGGGAGGAAAGCACTCCGGCGGTACGCGTCATGGAATGTATCAGAATCCCCGGCTTCAGGGGGGAATCCGAGAGGCGATGGCGAGGAATCAACAGGCGCTCCCCGGCGAGTTGGAGCGCGGCATTTTCGCGTTTTTCCAACCGTTCCCACTGGGCCGGTTTTTCCTCCAACCAGGGGGCGACAATTTGGGCGATGAGCGATGTTCCCCGAAGCAGGCGCGCCAGCAATTCGGCGTAGTTGCGACGCTGCCGATCCTCCAACACAACATCCAGCCAGCGAAGAAGTTCCGCAAGCGTGGTGAGTTTATCGAACCACGGGAACCGGGGCTCCAACCGTTCCCCGAGTTCACTCATCAGAATCTGTGCCGTGCATCGCGTGGGCCAACGATCCCCCAACCGCAGCCGCTGACAAGGATGCCATCGCCCCCCGTGCTCCGCATAAATCCCCGCCGACTCTTCTTCAAAGTGGTGCGTCCAGTGCCCCTTCGCCCGAACGTTAATGGTTGGAAACACTTCACGCAGCAAACCCCAGGCATTCGGCTGAACCAAAGCCTGATCCCGGGGGCCAATCACGAGGGAGATTTCACCCCCGGCGCCAATCCATTCCCGAAGCGCCACGGTGAACTCCACGTGGACCTCCAGTAGGCGCGCCAACGTTTGTTCCGGCTTTTCATGCTTACGGCGTGATTGCCAAAAGTCGAACGTATTACCAAGCAGCACCAGCATCGGCACCACCCCCTTGGTGGAAGCCGCCAGCATCTTCCATC
>JANRMB010000149.1:0-4548 GCA_033761985.1 Candidatus Sumerlaeia bacterium
AGTTCCCAATCACGCTGACGCCCCAGCGCTTCCTGCTCAGAGACATCGGCGGGAAGCGGCGTTCCGTTTTCGATAACTACTGAGGGAATCTTGGGGGCTTTTCTACTCCTCTTGAAGTGGCTTTCCATCGTTTCTGTGGTGCAGACAACCCCCTGAAAATCTGCAAGATCGCGGAATTCCTGGGCTCGTTCCTTTTCCGCAAACCGCCGATAGACGCCAAGCTTCAAGGGAGACTTCTTGTTTTCCTCGATAAACGCTTGCAGCCGATTCACCGACTCAAATTTGTGCAACTCGTTTAGGGACTTCGCCTTCAGTTTTCGCAGAATTCCCCGGCACAATCGTGGAATCTCCTGATCCCGGGTGTACAGCAACACCTCCTCGCCGGGAGTGTGGTGCTTTCGGGCAATTGCCGCAAACCGTCGTATTCCATACCAGCGCAGAAACATCTTTTGTTTCCGAGTCAAAAGATTCCCCGAGACGCCCCACTTTTTGTAGCGGGAGTATTCAATCAGTGGCTCCACATAAACCTGTTTGGGAAGTCTTTCCCCCAAATCCGACTCCAATTGATCGAGTCGTTCCGGTGCGGCGGTGCGCGGAATTACCACAACTCGAACGCCTTCACAGCGCCCGAGAGCGGCGGCTGTGTGAAGGATTTGAATCCAGTGCGCCTTCTCCAGCGTTAGATTCGTCCCCTGAGGGTAGAGAATCAGCATCGCCGATCCATTCCCTTCATGGCTCAGTCTTTACATCGGCTGCGGGAGTCGTCTCGGAATCATCCACGGCCGGGGCAACAGGCTCCAACACTGGTCCGGGAATCTCCAGCATTTCCAGAATTCCCGGATTATCTTCCGTTGATTCCGGGTTCACCACAAACGTCAACAACGCCGAAGTGGTGGAAAGCGTCGCCGTCAAACTCCGCGCCACCTCGGGAACATCCAGCGAGTAACTTACCTGCAGTTCCACTTCACGCATGGTATTTCCCAAATAGGGAAGCGTCAGAAGATTCTCTTTTGATTGTACACGAATCTGTTCCTGCTGAAGGGATCGGATGATGCTTTGCGGGCCGGAGATTTCCACGTCCACGGTACGGGGCTTTGTATCCACCCGGTCGATTCCGGGGAGCTCGGGAATCGTAATAGGCAACGCTTTGAACTTCACCGTGCTAATGAATGGGCGAATATCCAACAGCACATCCACTGTTTCCTGACCGGTTACAGGAATCGGAAACACTCCGGGTTCTGTGGTGTAATCAAGTCGATAGCGCCCGGTAAGGTTGCGGATTTGCCCCGCCAAATCGATGGGTTCGGTGGCAATAATCAGTGGTTGCGTGGCAATAAACCGCGCCCGCTCCTCGGAGACGGCCACGTCCACCGTTTCAGGTTCCACAATCACGTTGTCATAGTCGATAAACACATCGCGGTTCACCTGGGCCTCGGGGGTGCTGTTTGTGAAGGTGGGGCGAACCAACGCTTTTGCGGTGCGCAACCGGGCTTTCACCGTAACCTCTCGTGAGGATTTGAAGCGGAGGAATCGAACCTCCGCCGGATTGCCGATATCCGTGTCCTGCAGGCGAAGGGTGATCTCTTCTGCCTCCGTGGTGCTGATCTGTCGGTTCCCCAGTTCTGAAGCGTCAATCGTGGCCGAGTATCGATCCGATTGCCCAATCATTAATTCGTCCGCCCGGCGAAAGCTGAAAACGAGGAACACCTGTTTGGGTTGATAATCCTCCACCACCACGAACGGTGGAAGGTTGTTAAGCTTCACCTGAACTGGAACCGTACTGATTTCCGTATCCTGATGCCGGATGATTACCCAGACCAAGAACCCCAGAAAAAGGCTGACCAGCAGCAGGAAGAAATCGGAGCCGGTGGAGCGATTAATCTTCGCCATCGTCGTCATCCTCGTCGATCTCGAACACATCACGCAGCTTTTGGCGAAGTGTATCCGGGGTCTCGGGGCGGAAAAGCTGCCCGTCATACGTCAAGGAAATGGTCCCCGTTTCCTCCGAAACAATAATCACCACCGCATCGGTTTCCTCGCCCAGTCCCACCCCCGCACGGTGACGTGTCCCCAAATCTTTGTTCAACTTCTGCTCCGTCAACGGAAGCAAGCACCCCGCCGCCGCCACCCGGTTGTTTCGGATGATCACGGCACCATCGTGCAAGGGAGTGTACACGGCAAAAATGGTGCGTAGCAACTCCACCGTTACCAACGCGTCCAACTCCGTTCCCGTCTCAATATAGTTTCGCAAACTGGTTCGGCGTTCCAAACAGATCAACGCACCCACCCGTTTTTCGCTGAGGCGGCCCGCGGCTTTGATGATTTCTTCCAGCGGTGCCACTTCCTGACGAAAAAACACCCGAAAGATCGGAAGCCGACCAAACTCCGTGAGGCTCTTTTTGAACTCATTTTGAAAGACGATCAAGAAGATGAGGACGAAGACGATCCACAGGCGTTCCAGGAGCGCTTTGGTCGCATCGAGGGAGGCGACGATCGTGATCAGGTACAGAAGAAATATGGAACCAAGAATCAACGCCAACCCACGCAACGCCACTTGGCTGCGCGTGGAACGGATAATATTCAGCAAAACAAAGAACACCGCCGATAGGATGGCGATATCCACGATGTCCTTGGCGGAAATGTCCTGAGCTACAGAAAATATGTCGGAAAGCAGTGGATACACGGCAGAAAATGCGCTACGTTCAGAGGTAATCCCGTGGGATAGTATCCCGTTTTGTCACAAGTTACCCTTACTTTCTTCAAGTTTGGTAACGCGGCTCAACGGTTATGGAATACGGCGCATCATCGCTGCAACCATCGAAACCGCAAGTCGTTTCCTTTCAGAGGGCGAGAATCCAGGCTAAAGATGCACAAAAAGCCCCCGCATCCACCCGTTGTTCCCCCTCGCCGTGCGCAATTGCACCGCGAAGTGAAGACCCCATTGCCCCTCCTCAACACCAAAACCAAACCGGCAAAACCCAGCTCAATTCTCCCAGGGATTGTACTGGTTTTTCTTTTCTGTCTGATTGGAGTTTTCTTCTACGAGTCCCATCAGGCAACGCTCCTCGCCACACAATCCCGACAGGAGCTGAAACTCCTTCGCCAGGAATCCAACCTCAGAATTCGCGCCCGCCAAGCCGCAGCCAACGGGAGTGTAAAGGTGCAACCCCCCAGAGTGGAGCCTGAACCCACGGTGGGAGGAGGTGACAAGGAATCCGTTGATCCGGTTGCCGAGGCGGAGCTCCGACCCCGCGGTTCTATTGAGGCTGTTTTTCAAACCAAAGACTCCTTTCCTGTCTCGGGGGTGGAAGTGGAGTTCGTATTTGCCAATACCATCAAAGGGGGGAAACCCGCCCCTCGTTACAAGGCCATCACGGATTCCGAGGGGATTGTCCGATTTTCTGAAGTTGTCGCTGGCACCTATACCGTCAAATCCGATCGCCAAAACTACAAACCCCGCCATGGGAAAGAACACTCTGTGCAGGAGGGCGTTCCCGGCAAACGCGCCGTCTTTGAAATGGTTTCCAACTTGAAGTATGGGGGGATTGTTCAGGATATTCGCAAACGCCCAATGGTGGGGGCGGAAGTAGAACTTCTGGCTCTTTCCCACGTACTGGAATCCTCCACCGGAACCAGCATCCGGAGCGAGCGGAGTTATCGGAAGACGAAAGCCTCTGGAAAGGGCTCCTTCGAGCTCCCAGAAGTATATGAAGGCTTGAACCTTCTCCGAGTTACCTATCCGGGATATGTTCCCCACTCGAGCGAGTTCACCCTTCTGAGTTCCCGTACCAATGAGTTGATCATTCTGGAACCAGCCTCTGTTCTGGGTGGACTGGTTCGTTCCACCGAAGGCCTCCCCTTGGGTGGCGCCACTCTACAACTCACCTCGGAGAAAAACGCCAAATTTACCCAAGAGGTTGGCACTCTCCCCAACGGCCGATTCCTGTTCAATTCCATTCCTGATTCCCACACTTTTACCTTGGGGGTTTCCCTCAAAGGATACCTGCCGGAAAAACTCACCGATATTCCCGCTGGCCGTGAAAACCTTGTCATCGAACTGGAAGCCGGTGGTTCCATCTCCGGAACGGTCCGCAATTTCTCCACACAGGCCCCGGAATCCGGAATCGCCATTCTCCTCATTCCCTCTGTGGAGGAATCCGAATTCTCCGAACGACGCACAGTTTCGGATTCCAGTGGTCGCTACGAATTCACTGAACTCCCTGCCGGGCAGTACGATGTGCGGGTGCAAAGTGAAAAGCTCACGGCAACACCACATCTGGGCGTCACCGTCGCCTCCGGGAAGCGAACCGATAAGATTGATTTCTCCGTTTATCCCGGTCAGGAAATCCGTGGTCTCGTGCTGGATGAGGCCACCGGTGAGCGCATCGTTGCCGCCACGGTCTCCTTACAAAGCAGCGTGGGCCCTCAGTTTCTAGAAAAAGGTTCTGATGAAGCCCGCACCGATGAATCCGGCCAGTTTGTTTTTCGAAATCTCCCGTCCGGATTGTACACCCTCTCGGCCACTGCAGAAGGATATCGTCAAATTCC
>JANRMB010000150.1:0-4142 GCA_033761985.1 Candidatus Sumerlaeia bacterium
GGGGTTGTGGCATTCCCAACCGGAAACCCCGGGCCTACTGTGCAGCGGATTCTCCCGATGTGCAGGCGGCACTTGCGTATTGCTGCCGAGTGGCACAACCCCGGAGTGTGCACACGGTGGGGCTTTCGCTCGGGGGGAACATTCTGGCGCATTGGCTGATTCATCACGCGGCCGAAGGTAAATCCCCCGGCATTCCCCTGCGCTCCGCCGCCCTCATCGGCAGCCCGCACCACCTCGCCACCAGTGTTGTGTTTACGGAGGAAGCGCTCTACGGCTTCTACCAGTGGAACCTGATCCGTACCATGCGCGCACGTCTCAAGCGCAAGGCGGCCCTTTATCCCGATCTTCAGGAACATTTGGAGCTGGAAAAGATTCGGAGCTTACGGGCCTACGACCGCCATTTTTCCGCCCCGCAGCTCGGTTACGCGGATGAAGTGGATTACTATGCCCGCACAAGCACGATGGATGATCTGCATCGAATTAACGTGCCTACGATGCACCTTTTTGCCGCCGATGACCCCATCGTCCCCATGGCCGCGGCGCCGCTCTCCTTGGCGCAACACCGGAACCCACTGATTCAAAACATCCTCACCCAACGGGGAGGCCACTTGGGATGGGTGGATCTGCGTGGCGGTCGATTTCATTACTGGGGCGAGGAAACCGTGGCCGCGTGGTTGCTGGAGCGGGAAAAGGCGGGGTGAACAGGAAATATAAAAAGCTTTGTAGCTATTCAAGAGTGATTTATACAAATAATCGATACATATGGCGCTAATAAATGAGCCATGATTTATCTTTCTCAAAAAATATTACTCTTTAACTTTGCGTCTCTTTGCGCTCTTTGCGTGAAATAATTATCTCTAAACATCTCATGCACTCCTGATTCAGCCCTATTGTTGAACCACTTACAGGGTTCAATTAATGGCGAATATCTCGTACCCGGGGTGGCGCTTCGCTGACCCCGGGCTTGATTATGTGCTTGCCCTTCAGGCAATATACACTACTCCAAAGGATAAATATAGGGTTTCTCTCGATGTTGCGCTCTCTGCGGTTCTGCGCGCCTTCTTAACTTCGCAATTTTGATGTTAAGTTATTCCTTCCCCTCTCATCCTTCCCTCGGTTGATCCAGCACTTCCCGAAGGCTGGGCTCATCGGCGCTGCCGACTGTTTCCGCCAAGAATCCGTGAAGCAGGAGGCGGAGTCGGTCGGATGCCGGGGAATATGCACTCGGTGTTCCGGGGAAGCCCTCGCTCGGGGAGCTTCCCTCGGGGGCGGGTTCCACCCGGACGTCGCTCCCGCTCAAGGCGACCCAATCCTTGAAGTCCGGGGTGAGAAACGGGGGTGGTGCGTTGAGGACGAGCCAGGAGACCCGATGCTCAGGGAGGCGACCCGTTAGGCTGACGGGGGGTGGTCCCCAGGCCACGGCGGCCACCACGGCGGGCTCCAGCAGCGTGAGTTGCAGCGCCCGGGCAGCGCCTTCTCCATAACCCACTACTGCCAGGGAGCGGCCCTGGGTTTCGCCCCCCTCCTGTAGAACAAGAACAGCACGCTGAAGATATACTCCCCAGGCTTGGGAACGCTCACGAGGGTCGGCTTGGGTGGGAAGTGGAACCACCAGAACGGCATAGCCACCGCTGGCGAGGCGCCGGGCCTCAGCCTCCACGTCGGCACTGCGGGAGGTTTCGGCATCGGCGAGGAGGAGGACGCCGGGGACGGGATCCGGCGTGGCGGCGATGGCGAGGTATGCGGGGAGCGGGGGCTCCTCAGGAGGGGCGAGATTGGTGGTGCCCGTCTTCACGGTGTAGGCGCGGCGCTCCGGGGAGATGGGGGGAGCGCCCACGGATTCACGGATTTTTGGGCCGGCATTTTCCGGCAGGGTACAACTTGCCGTTGCCACCCACACCAGTGCTGCGCATAACCACCGCCACGTGGCGTTCGCCTTATTTCCCAAGGTTTCTTTTTTACTCATGGCTCCCAAACCGCATATTGTGTGTGTGATTCCAGCCCGTTACGGGGCGCAGCGCTTCCCCGGAAAGCCGTTGGTGCATCTTTCCGGCAAACCCATGATTCAATGGGTGTATGAGGCAGCGCAACAGGTGCCACTGTTGGATGAAGTTTTTGTGGCCACAGATGATGAGCGCATTTGTGCGGCGGTGGAAGGCTTTGGCGGCAAGGTAATTATGACGTCTCCGGAGTTGCCTTCCGGCAGCGACCGCATTGCAGCGGCGATGGTGGGCCGAAAAGGGGACATTCTGGTGAATGTTCAGGGAGACGAACCCGGCATGCACCCAGAAACCATTCGCGTGGCGGTGCAGGGCATTCTGGACAATCCCAGGGCCGATGTTTCCACGGCATGCATTCCCATCACCGATGAAGCGGTATTCAACAACCCCTACTGCGTAAAAGTAGTCCGCAGCCAGTCTGACGTGGCGCTGTACTTCAGCCGTTCACCGATGCCTTCCCGCGCACGCGTCGATGGCCCCACGCCCCCTGGAACCATCATCGGGTACAAGCACTTGGGCGTTTACGTGTACCGGCGCGAGGCGTTGGAGGCCTATGTGAAGCTTCCCCAAACACCGCTCGAACTCGTGGAAAAACTGGAGCAGCTTCGCTTCCTGGAAGTCGGGGCTCAGATTGTGTGCAAGGAAACACCGTACGACTCCATCGGTGTGGATGCCCCGGCCAACGTTCCCGAAGCGGAGGCGCTGTTGGCGCTTCGCCGGGCGGGGAAATAACGGACCCATGGAACACTTTACTCCGGAACCCACCGGCGAGCGTTGCTCCGTTCCCGAACGAGACGCCGCCCCTTTCAAGCACTGGACGGAACAGTATTTTTCGCCGATGTACAATCGCGTGTACTCCGGCCCGTTGCTGAGCGAGGCGAACACGGAACTCGAAATTGAGTTTCTGGAAAGCGTCTTCACCGAACTGCTCCCGGCCCCAATTGTGGATGTGGGGTGCGCGTTTGGTCGGCATGTGAAGGAACTCAAAGCCCGCAAATGGCCGGTGGTGGGGTTGGATCGCTTTCGGCACTTGCTCACGGAACACCCGAAGCGGGGTCGTCGTTTGGTAAACGGGGACATGCGCCTGTTGCCGTTCCTACCCGGAAGCATCGGCGGGTTCTTCTGTCTGTTCAACAGCTTCGGCTACTACCCGCATGAGGATAACATGGCAACGCTGCACGAGTGGGGGAAGGCGCTGATGCCCGGCGGGCGTTTGGTGCTGCACGTCCCCAATCGCCCGGTGATGGCGCAAATCGCCCGGGACTTTGCCCCCAGCCAGATGATCACCCACGACTTTGTGCTCATCGAAACCTACGGCTACGAGGCTGAAGAAAAAACCATGGTCGGCTCCGGTGTGTGGCAATTCCCCAACGCCGCGCAACCGTGGAGCTTCCGTTTGCGGCTCTACACTCGGACGGAAATGGAACGCGCCTTCAAAAAAGAAGGACTGAAAATGGTGGAACTTTTCGAGGATTTTGAGGGGACGGAGTTCGACGACAAAGACTCCACCCACATGGTCATTGTGGCGGAGAAGCAGGCATGAACATCCTCGTTACCGGTGGCGCCGGATTTATTGGAAGCAACCTGCTGCGGCACTTGGTACGCACGTACCCGCAGGACCGATTCGTCAACTACGATGCGCTTACCTACGCCGGGCGATTGGTTTCGCTGAAGGATATTTCGTCGGCTTCGAACTACGCCTTCGTGCACGGGAACATCTGCGATGCCGCCACCGTGGCTAGCACGCTGCGTCAGCACCGCATCGAGGGGATCATCCACCTCGCCGCGGAAAGCCATGTGGACCGCTCCATTCTGGGGCCCGAAGCCTTTATTCAAACCAACGTCATGGGGACGTTCACGCTTCTCCACCAAGCCAAGCTCTTCTGGGAAGCGGAGGGCATCACCGGGCGGTTTCACCACGTGAGCACCGATGAGGTTTATGGCTCGCTCGGCGAAACCGGAAAGTTTCTGGAGACAACCCCCTACGCCCCGAATTCCCCCTACAGCGCCAGCAAAGCCGCCAGCGATCACCTGGTGCGGAGTTATCACCACACCTACAAAATGAACACGGTGATTACCAATTGCAGCAACAACTACGGGCCGTACCAGTTCCCCGAAAAACTGATCCCCGTGATGATCACC
>JANRMB010000151.1:0-27750 GCA_033761985.1 Candidatus Sumerlaeia bacterium
GACTATTCCCCCAACCGCAACCGCTCGGTTTCCGGTGCGGGCATCGTGTTCTCCAACGCTCCCCGGCTCCGTAATGTAACGGCCGACTTGGACAATCCTGCGTCTCTACCCCCGGGAATGCGCACCACGGAAATCATCGGACCGATTCCCAACGCTATCGGAAGTGATACGATCGGCATCGGCGATTTCAACGGTGATGGACTGGGTGACATCGCCATCGGCAACCCCCACGATGCGCCGTTTGGGCGAACGGTGGCAGGAAGCATCCACACATTTTACGGTCGTGTGGGAGGGTGGCCGGCGGTGGTTGATACCGCTGTGGGGGCGCTCCCTAATGTGAATGAGATGCAGATCAGCCTGTTGCAAGGTGGCTTCGGAACCAATAACCAACTTGAAGATGCAGGCGATACCTTGTGTTACAGCGCCGACTTTTGTGACTTTGATGGGGATGGCATCACCGATCTCATCGCCAATGAAATGCAGGGGAATGGCATCAGCCCAAACACCATTGATGTGGGTAATCTCCTGGTTCTTTCCGGTCGCCTCTTCAGCATCGTTGTGGAAACCGTTCCCACGGAAGACCGTTGGATATTCAAATAAGATCGAGCGCCAAGAGGACCATGCCCAAACGCCCCGCTTTTGTTTTTCACCGGGACTATGAAATCAACATCGGCAAACACGTTTTCCCCACGCAGAAGTTCCGGCTGATCCGCGATCTGCTGCTGGCGGAGGGCGCAATCGAGGCGCACGAGCTGCACGCTCCTCAGAAGGCGACCCAGGCGGAGCTGCTCTCGGTGTTGGAAGCGCAGTATGTTCTTGATCTGGAAGGTACCGAGCACACACCGCGAACCGAGCGGAGTGAGTTGCCCATTAGCCGGGAAATTGTGGAAGGATGCAAGCGCACCGCCGGAGGAACCATTCTGGCCGCACGTCTGGCCTTGGAGCACGGGGCTTGTTGCCATTTGGGCGGAGGATTTCACCACGGCTTCCACGATCACGCCGAGGGCTTTTGTTATATCAACGACGTCGCAGTCGCGGCCCGCATCCTGACCGAAGAACGCCCTGGATTAAAGGTTGCGGTGGTGGATACCGACGTGCATCAGGGCAACGGTACGGCACGCATCTTTCAGGGTGATGACCGCGTATTCACCTTTTCTATCCATCAGGATTTGCTTTACCCACGCAAAGAGGTTTCCGACCTCGACGTTGGTTGCCACATTAACATCCGCGATGCCAAGTACCACGAGCTTCTCAAAGAGGCGATGCAGACAATTGTGGAGGGCGTTCAACCGGATTTGGTCTTTGTGGTGGCGGGAGTGGACCCCTATGAAAACGACAAACTTGGGGAGTTGAATCTCAGTTGGGCCGGGATGGTGGAACGGGAACGCCTCACGTTGGAGCCGCTGGCGAAAGCTGGAGTCCCCTTCGTAACGGTGACCGGGGGCGGTTACTCCCGCGAGGTGGCGGAAACCGTTGGATTGCATGCGGAAACCGTGCGCATGGCAATCCGGGTGCTTTCCGAGCTATAAATTCAATCTTCTGGGTGGAAGGGTGCTTCAGAAAGGGACGCTGCAAGGCTTTCCGTTTGACAGCCCCTTCCTTCCCTTCCTAGCGTTTCCGGCCTCAACGTATTCCAACGCGTGAGGTTGCCCTTTTTGGCAACTTTGCAGATTTTTCTTTGTTCTCATGAATAACCTTCTCCTCCTGGCTCAAGCCGCCACCGCTGAAGCCGAACAGCCCAGCAACTGGCCTTTGTTCCTTTTCTTCACCGTTGTTATCCTCGCCTTTTACTTCTTCATTCTGGCTCCCCAGAAAAAAGAGGAGAAGCAGCGCAAAGAACTCCTCGGTGGCCTGAAAAAGGGCGACAAGGTGATCACTGCCGGTGGTATTCATGCGGTGGTTGTGGAAACAAAATCCCCCGAGACAGTTACTCTGGAGATTGCACGCAACGTGCACGTCGTCTTCAACCGCACGTCGGTTTCTGTAATTGATACACCCAAGGAGAAATCCGAGAAGCCCACGGACTCCAAACCTGAGAACAAAGCCAAGAAGTAACGACCTCGCCCTTACCATTTACCCACTCGAACACCCAGGAATTCCCCACTCATGGATAAAGTATTCAACGGCCGACTTATTTTCGTATTGGTGGTGACTCTTCTCTGCCTCTACTCGGTTTACCCCACTGCCTATTACTTCTCCTACATTGCCTCCATGGGTTCCGACCCCACGGTGGAGCAAGTGGAGAAGCGCCAGCAACTGATTGAATCCGGTGGGATGATCAACCTCGGTCTCGACCTCCAAGGTGGCGTCGATTTGCTGATCGAGGTACAAACCGAGGAACTCATCCAAACCCAGTTGGGGATTTACGCCGACGATATCCGTACGGAGTTCCGCAAAGAGAACGTCGCTTCCGTGGTAACGGTTGATAAGACAACAGAGACCATCACCGTTAAGGTGGAGAACTACGAAGACAAAAACATCGCCCAAGATATTCTTAATATCTCCATCGATGCGGGATATTTGGAGGCGGATGATCTTACGAAGCTCGATGGCGGCGTAGTCACCCTCCGCATGCCCGAAGTCACGATGTCCCGGTTGAAGAACGATTCCGTGGATGCTGCCTTGAAAACGATCCGTAAACGGGTGGATGCGTATGGCTTGACGCAACCCGAGGTTGTTCGCCAACCGCCAAACCGCATTCGTGTTCGGATTCCCGGCGAAACCAATCCCGACCGAATTATTCAGAACCTTTTGACGATCGCCGTTCTGGAATTCCGGATGGTTCACCCTGAAAACACGACTCAAGTCACAAACCTGAACCTGATTGAACCCGGAAGCTTTGTTTCTGAAGCAGGAACCGGATTGATCCGGAAAGACTTCCTGGTGGAAGTCCCCAGCCGCCTGAAAGTGGGTGCTGTGGAATATAAACTGGCGGATGAAATCCCCGGGATCCCCGCTGGCTATGAAGTAATGCTGGGCCAGCACACCACCACCTCCGCCACTGGCGAGTTGGAAGTCATCGACAACTTGGTGTATCTGGTACGCGATCGGGCGTTTATTACCGGCAAAGAACTTCTTCAAGCTTCGCCCTACACCAACCTTCAATCCCTGAACCCCAATGAACGCCACACGGTGAACATGAGTTTCAACTCCGAGGGGACGGAGAGTTTGGCTGATACATCCATCGATAACGAGAACCGCCAGTTCGCCATCATTCTGGACCGCAAGGTGATTTCCGCTCCGGTCTTCCGCGAGAAAATTCTTTACGGATCCGCAAGCATTAGCGGCGGCTTTACACTTCAGGAAGCCACCGATTTAGCGCTGACTCTTCGGGGTGGTTCACTCCCTGCTCCTCTGAAAGTCGTCAGCCAAAAATCTGTTGGTGCTACACTCGGTGCCGACTCCGTGGCTGACTCTGTGGTGGCTTTGGGAATTGGTTGCGTATTCCTGATTCTGCTTTTGCTCTTCGCCTACAAGGTGGCAGGTGTGGTGGCGATTCTGGCGATGATTCTCAACGTACTGTTGATTTTGGCAATCATGGCGTTGATGGGTGCTACGCTTACCCTATCCGGTATCGGTGGTATTTTGCTCACCATGGGGATGGCGGTTGACGCCAACGTGCTGATTTACGAGCGCCTGCGTGAGGAATTAGCTCTGAAGAAACCCATCCGTGCGGCCATTACCACCAGCTTTGAGCGGGCTTTCTCAGTGATCATGGACGGTAACATCACCTCACTGCTTCCCGCGTTGGCGTTGATCCTGTTTGAAATTGTTGAAGGTTCCGTGAAGGGCTTCTGGCTTGCCTTGGCGATTGGTTTGATCGTCAACCTGTACACTGGTATCACTGTTACTCGCGCACTTGTGGATTCCTATCTCGCCAAAACCGGAACATTCGGCATCGGCTCTTGGGCTCCATTCTTGAATTCGAAGTTTGATTTCATGCGAGTTCGAATGTTCTGTTATGTGGGCTCTGGGATCATCATCGGTGTGGCAAGTGTGTACCTGTTGGTAAATGGTATCAACCCCGGGGTTGACTTTACGGGCGGTGTGTCGGCCTCAGTGCGGGCAGATGTTTCTTCTGTTTCGCGCGATCAACTCAAGCTGGCTCTTGAATCCGAATTCAAGGATGTACGGGTGGTGCGCGTACTGAATGAAAGCTATTATTCTGTTACCGTTACTGCACCGGAAGGCATGGCAGCCCAAAAAATTTCCGATGACTTGAAGTCGATCCTCAGCACCAACTTTGGTGATAAGGCCACGGTGGAATCAGTGGAAACAGTGGATGCGTTGATTGGTAGCGAGTTCCTGCAAACAGCGATCATCACCATCATCATCACCTGCTTGATCATCCTCGGATACCTTGGCGTTCGGTTCAATTTTGCCTTCGGTTTGGGTGCTGTTGTTGCCCTGATTCACGACGTTGTTTTCGCTCTGGGAATCTTCGTGTTGTTGGGCCATAGCGTGACCATGGACATCGTTTCCGCCCTGTTGATCATCCTCGGTTACTCGGTGAACGATACGATTGTAACGTTCGACCGTATTCGTGAACTGATGAAAGAGCACTACGGAATGCCCATCGGCCAGGTGATCAACCGCGCGATCAATGAAACGCTGACACGGACGTTCTTCACCTCCTCCACAACGCTTTCCGCCATCTTGGCGATGTATCTGTTCGGCGGAATTTCCTTGAAGGACTTTGCCTTCGTTCTGTTCGTCGGTATCGGTGTTGGTACGTATTCCTCCATCTTCATCGCCTCAGCTATTGTCTATGATATGTTGACCCGCGCGGAAGCTAAACACGGTGTGGAAGCCGTTCGCGGTCAGCGGAAAAAAGTACGCATCAGCGCCTGATTTTTCGGCGGTATTTCTCTCAACTTTGTTTGCCCCGATTTACCCTCAACCCTAAATCCAAACCCCAAACCACTACTTTTCAAAGGAACAATCTTAGATGACCACCGACCTCAACCTCCTGTACGACAAGGATGCCGACAAGAAGCTCTTGAAAAAGAAGACGATCGCCATCATCGGCTACGGCAGCCAAGGCCACGCCCAAGCACAAAACCTCCGCGACTCCGGTTACAAAGTTGTGATTGGTCAACGCCCCGGCGGCAAAAACTACCAACTGGCCAAGGAACACGGGTTTGAGGTGCTTTCCGCTGCCGATGCCGCGGCAAAAGCCGATATCATTCAGATTCTGATCCCCGACCAAAACCAGGCGGCTCTTTTCAACAACGACGTGAAGCCCCACCTCAAAGCAGGCAAGGCACTCGTATTCAGTCACGGCTTCAACATCCACTTTGAACTTATCACTCCCCCCAAGGATGTGGATGTGTACATGGTTGCTCCCAAGGGCCCCGGCCACTTGGTGCGTTCCGTCTTCGTGGAAGGGGGCGGAGTTCCCTGCCTCATCGCCGTTTATCAGGATGCCACGGGCAAAGCCCGTGAGATGGCCCTTGCGCAAGCCTGTGGCGTGGGTGGTGGGCGTGCCGGTATCATTGAGACCAGCTTCAAAGAAGAAACCGAGACCGACTTGTTTGGTGAACAAACCGTTCTTTGCGGTGCCACCAGCGCCATGATCAAAGCAACCTTCGATACCCTTGTGGATGCTGGATACGCCCCTGAAATGGCTTACTTCGAGTGCCTTCACGAGCTCAAACTGATCGTCGATCTCATCTACAAAGGCGGCATCAGCTACATGCGTTACTCCATCAGCGAAACCGCCGAGTATGGCGATTTCACCACTGGCGCGCGGCTTGTAACCGATGAAACCCGTGCAGAACTGAAGCGCGTTCTCAAAGACATTCAGACGGGTGTATTCGCCAAAAACTGGATGCTGGAATGCCAGGCCGGTCAGCCCAGCCTCAAAGCCATGCGCCGTATCGATGCAGAGCACGGCAGCGAAAAAATCGGGAAGAAACTTCGCGGCATGATGAGCTGGCTCGGCGAAGCCAAGTAATCTCGCAAGCATACGTGTCAATAACGTCAACATCGTCAGTTATGTCCATATTCGACATCATTGACCCTGTTGACGTTGTTGACTTTTTACGAAGTTCAACCCCGGATAATCTGCGTTCCAATTCCTTCGTCTGTGAAGAGTTCCAGAAGAAGGCTGTGGGGGCGGCGACCATCGAGGATGTGGACCTTATTGCAAACAGCAAGAGCATCGCCGGCGCTGCGGAGTTTGGGGATCATCCCCCCGCTCACGATTCCCTGGGTAATCAGAGGCTCGATCTCCGACTGCTGAATGGTGCTGATGAGCGAGGATTCGTTTTTGGGGTCGCGAAGAACGCCGGGAATATCTGACAAAAAGATCAGCTTCTGGGCTCCCACCCCTTTGGCGATTTCCAGCGCCGCCACATCGGCGTTGATGTTGTAGGTTTGGCCATCGGTTCCGATGCCGATAGGAGAAATCACCGGGATGAATCCATCCTTGGTGAGGGAATGAATCACTTCGGGATTCACTTTTTCGATATCACCCACGAAACCCAGATCGTCCTCCCCAACCAGGCGTTTGGCGGTGAGAAGGTTGGCTGCTTTACCTGAAAGCCCCACGGCCCGCACGCCACGGGCGTTCAATCCGGAAACAATATCGCCGCTGATTTTTCCGGCGAGGACCATTTCCGCCACTCCGAGGGACTCCAAATCAGTAACACGTTGGCCTTTGATAAAGGTGGTTTTAGCCCCCAGGCGATCAAGCAGTTGGGTGATTTCCTTCCCTCCGCCGTGAACGATCACGACTTTGATTCCCACCATGTCCATAAGCACCAAATCCTGAAGGACCGCTTCCTTGAGTTCCTCGTCAATCATGGCGGCGCCACCGTACTTGATGACGGCGAGTTTGCCTCTGTGGCGCTGAAGATACGGGAATGCCTCGATCAGGTGTTGTGCTTTTGCGAGAAGCGCATCAAGTTCCGGGGTGTTGCCAACTGCTGCCATGACGAAGGGGTTTTCCTTGGGGATGGAGTGAGGAGAGTCTGTTTTTAGGAGGAGTGAGTATGTTTTTCCGTGGAGGGGACGTATTTCAGGTGAATTTCCTCAGGGCAGGCGCTCGGGGGGAATTGGACGACCTGTACGATGGCATCGGCGATGGCACCGGCACGGAGGTGCATCACGCCTGCACGGGCATCGAGTTGGTCCACCTGCTCGGATTCATAGCGCTGATAGGGTTCCAGCAGAAGCCAGGAGTGCCAAAGGGTTCCGTAATCGGGCCAATCGAGGGGGCGATTGGCTTCCCAAAGAGTCACCATTTTGAGGGGGCCCCGGCCGGAGAGGAGTTCGATCAGGTGTTCATTAAGCTGAAGGGCATCGGTCTCGGCTTGCTCCTGGGGATAGGCGTCGGAGTAGGTCAGGGCGTGGGTGTTGATCACCACATGGTAGTGGCCACTAAAGTCGCGTGCCTTTTGCAGGAGTTCCCGCCAGTCTTCGGATTCTTCCGGGAGGTGGGCTTGAATAGCCTCGGCTTTCTTTTTGTGAAGGAAGGCGGCAAGGCGCTCGGTGGCGTCGTCATCCACATCACACACGGTAACGCGGGCCCCTTCGCGGCTAAGCTGCAAGGCGGCACCACGTCCGGGGGCGGTACTAACTCCGAGAATGAGGACGTGTTTTCCTGCGAGTACGGTTCTGGCCATGGATATTCCGATGTTCCTGATGGTATGGGGATGCATTTCGGGACAACTGGCAAAGCCAACGAGGCGTTCTTTCCCGGTGCATGGGTGGGGTTTTTGCTTGTCATCGGCCAAACCACAAGCCATTTTCACAGGGAAAATTCGGTGGAGTGCATTGCGCTGTCTCCACAATCAGGAAGGGTGCGCCCCCATGATGTTTAAGGCTCGTTACTTTGCACAGTCGCTGGTTTGCTCAACACTTTGCGCCGGCATGTTGGTGGCCCAGAATACCGCTCCCACCGGGGATGATCCTTTTGCTTCTCCCGAGGCTGCCGTTACCGCACCCAATCCTTTTGATACGCCTGCTGTTTCTCCGTTCGGAAGCCCCCTTCCCCCCCCTGCCGAGGCTTTGCCCGCAGGTGCTGCGGCTGATCCGTTTGCCGAGCCTGCTACCGCTCCTGCGGACCCCTTTGCTGCTCCAGCAGCCGGGGCAAACTTGACCGCACCGAACCCTTTTGAGTCGGCAGCACCGGCACCGGCCACCACTTCGGAATTCTCTGCCGCCCCGGAAAACGATCCCTTTGGTAACGCCGGCGTGGAAGACCCCTTCGCTGCCCCGGCGGCTACCGATCTGGGTGCATCTGCCAATCCGTTTGATTCTTCAACTCCTGCCGCTGAGGCCAATCCCTTCAACTCAGCCGCAAACCCAGCTGCGGTAGCCGCCCCCACAGCTCCCGCCGTTGAGGATCCTTTTGCCGCAGGAAGTGCGGCCACAACCACGGATCCCTTCGGCTCAGGCACTGCCACCGCGTCCAACCCGTTCGACACGGCACCCGTGGCGGAAGCTCCCGTAACCGATCCTTTTGCTCCTGCTGATGCCACGGCTTCTGATCCCTTCTCCAACCCCGGTGCGGTAACGTCCAATGCGGCCCCAACCAGCCCGTTCGCCGCTCCCACGCAGCCTGTGGTGGCGCCGGATGCGAATCCCTTCGCCAGCATCGCCGGTGGAAGTGGTGTGGGTTCGCCCTTCAGCAGCCAACCGGTTTCACCATTCGGTGGGCCTGCGGCTACGGAAACCACAACCGATCCTTTCAGTAGTGCAACGGCTCAGCCTTCTTCACCTTTTGGTGGCCCGGCAGCAGCCGAAACAACAACCGATCCCTTTGGAGCAGCAGCACCTGCCAGCCCATTTGGGGGTGAAACCGCCTCCACCACGGCACCTGCCGGGCAGCCAGCAAGTCCTTTCGGTGGCCCAGCAGCTACACCCACTGCCCCTTCCAGCCCCTTCGCCACGGGTTCTTCCTCTCCTTCTCCGTTCTTTTCTGCCGGAAGCTCCACTGCAGCGGTGGCAAGCGGCGAGGCTAACCCCAACGGTATTTCAGAACTCTACGCCTTCCGTTTTGAACAGCTCACCCGCTGGGATGGTTCAAAGTTTGTCAACCGCAAGCGCCTCACTTGGGACGAAGCAAAAGAATTCGACCGCCTTGCCAAAGAGCGGTATGTGAACTTTATTACCAATCCCCAGACACCTGGTGGACTTCCCGGATACGATGGAACCACACCCCCGGATATCTGGGCGGAATGGTGCCACTACAACGACCAGTTGGAACTTTGGTCCCGCTACGTGGATGATGTGGTGTTGGCTGGAACCCGTGTGGATGAGCCTGATACCTATTCAGAATTCCAATGGCCCGGTTCTGCGGCACCCGCCACGGAAGCTGGCGGAACTGACCCCGGTGCCGGCCGTGTTCCCTTGGAAAACTATGCCACTCAAACCAGTTTGGATGATCAAACATCCGACTTGATTTTCGGCTCCAGCAGTCCTGGTGGTGGAAACAACGCTCCCAGTTCTCTGGATCCCGATGTGATCACCCGCCAAGTTGTTGCTGTTTACAATCAACGGTTGGAAGATTTGCGCTCATTGGAGGCGGATCAGGAAGAGTTCTACTCCAACTTCCTGGATCGCTTGGCAGAACGGAAAACGATGCGCCTTGCCTATGCAGATTGGCGGAATGATCAGGAAATGCAAATCGAGGAGGCGATCCGGGACTGGGATCGTCGGTACAACGGCTCCGTCGCCAACATCGGTGGCGTACGTTATGAGCTGTATCGCCCGGGGCAAGTCCCCGAAGGTGGCGGCCAGCGTGATGCTGTGGTCGTCGTAACGGAATTCGACCTTACCCCCTATGATGTGTTGAATCCGGAAGACGGCACCCTGAAGGAATAACCTGTTCCTTCCTGATTTAGTCTTCATCGGCGCGTAAGGTTCGGGGCAGTAAACCTGCCCCAAAGAATTCTTCTATTCATTACCCTTTCAAGGAACATCCATGAAAAAGTCACCCGCAAATCGTTCAGCTTCCGGCAAGTGGGAGTTGATTCAGGCTCCGCCTGTGCTTGCAAAACAGCAGGGAATCCTGGTTGCGCTACCCATTCCCGTGAAGGAAACCCGCCGGGTTGAATCCGGCCAGTTAAACCATGGCGAATTGGCTCGCTGGATTCACAAGTACGTGGAATCCGGAGAAGCCTCCCCTGCTTTGGTGGATTCCTACAAGTCCACCATGGCTCACCTTCAGTTGTATCAAGAATCCGTTGATCTGCTGAACAATCAGGATTTTCAGGCGGCGTTTGAAAAAACCAGCACTCTGGTAAACAACTTCCCTCAAGATACCTTGGCGAAGCTGAATCTTGCCCACCTCTTGATGCAATCTGGTAAAGCCAAGGAAGCCAATGACCTGCTCACGGATATTCAGTCTGCTCAATCAGGAAGCCTTCGCTTTTTGATTATCAAGGCACGGGTTCTGGAAGCACTGGGCAACCGCCAGGAGGCCGTGGGACTTCTCCACTCCGCGTTCCAACAAGCACCGAAAAACTATTCCATCATCCAGGAACTTCAACGCTTGGGCGAGTTGATTCCTGTGGTTTTCAATGCAGACAACCTGCTGGAAAGCCAGTTTGTGACCCGTGCCAAGTATAGCCAGTTGGTTCGCGAAAACACGGCGGCGCTTCTCAAAGCCCGCAAATTTGCTGAGCTTCAGCGCTTGGCGGATTTCCATTTGGAAGACCGCAAGCCGGAATTGGCGGAGTTCATCAGCCAAACCATTTTGGAAAAACAACCGGATTCCGCTTCGGCCAAAACCAGCTTGGGCATTGCCTTGATGCATCAGAAGAAGCTGGAAGGCGCCGAGAAAATCTTCCGGGAGTTGATTTCCACTTCTCCAACCAACTACAAAGCGCACACCTGCTTGGCGCGGATTCTTTTTGACTTTGAGAAGATGGATGAAGCGAAGGGGTTGCTGCTAAAGGCGTTTGAGTTGGATTCTGAAAAAACCGAAGCACCCGAGTTGTTGATTCTTGCCCAACCCGGACCTGAGGAGCGCATGGCCAAAGCCTTGGAGCTTTGCCAAAAATACCCGAACGCCTGGGTCCCCAAGAAGCTGTTGGGCGATTTGGAGTTCGGTTTTGGTCAAGTGGAGGAAGCCCTTGCCAAACACTTGGAGGTATTCGCCAAAGCCAATTCTGACGATGCTTTGACAATGATCCTGCACGAGTATGACAAGTTGAGCCGTTTGGATGATGCTTTGAAGCTGATTTCAGAGACCGCCGATTTGGAAAAACGCAACGCAGCAGTCCGCTGGAATGCCGCCAACATTTACCTCAAGGGGGGCCGCCTGAAGCCCGCTTTGGCGGTGCTCAAGAACATCGTGAATGACAAGTCGCTTCCCCACGAAACACGCTTTTCTTCCACGGTTCTCCTTTCCGAGATCTACAAAAACATGAAGTAGTTTCCTTCAGTTGAAGGAATCCAAGAAAAGCAAACAGGGCCGATGGAATTTCCATCGGCCCTGTTGTTTTGAATCTGATTTCTGGTTGGAGACCGAAGCAGAACTTACTTCGCGAAGTCCACTTGGCGGGTTTCCCGTACCACCACGACCTTGATTTGGCCGGGGTACTGGAGTTCTTCCTCAATCCGTTTTGTCACGTTGCGCACCAACATGGAGCATTCATTATCGTTGAGTTTGTCGGGCTCCACGATAATCCGAATTTCGCGTCCCGCTTGAATGGCGTAGGATTTCTCCACCCCTTCAAAGGAGGAGGCGATGGCCTCCAGGCTTTCGAGGCGCTTGATATAGGTTTCAAGTGTTTCGCGGCGGGCACCAGGGCGGGCGGCAGAAACGGCATCGGCTGTAATCACAATGAAAGCAGTCAAGGTCTTTGGCTTGACTTCATAGTGGTGAGCCTCGATGGCGTGAATGACTTCCGGGCGTTCTTTGAACTTCTTGGCGATCTCGGCACCGATTTGAGCGTGGGGGCCCTCCACCTCGTGGGTGACGGCTTTCCCGATGTCGTGAAGGAGAGTGGCGCGCTTGGCAATTTTGGAATCGATGCCCAGTTCGCTGGAGATCATTTCCGCAATATGGGCGCACTCAATACTGTGCTTCAGAACGTTTTGCCCGTAGCTGGTACGGAACATCAGGCGACCCAAGAGTTTGATAATCTCGGGGTGGAGATCATGAATACCCAAGCTGGCGCAGGCTTCCTCACCGGCGAGGCGAGCTTTTTCCTCGATGTGCTTGCGCGACTTGGCGACGATTTCCTCAATACGGGTGGGGTGGATGCGGCCATCGGCGATGAGTTTTTCAATCACCACGCGGGCGATTTCCCGCCGCATGGGATCAAAGCAGGAGAGCACCACCGCTTCGGGTGTATCATCAATGATGATGTTGACCCCGGTGGCTTGCTCCAAGGCACGGATGTTCCGGCCTTCACGCCCAATAAGGCGGCCCTTCATTTCATCGCTGGGGAGGTTGACGACGGAGACAGTGGATTCCGTCACCTGATCAGTGGCGCAACGCTGTACGGCGAGGGTGAGAATTTGGCGAGCTTTTTTCTCGGCAATTTCCTCGGTTTCGGCTTCCAAACGGCGGATCATCGCCGCGGATTCCTGCTTGATTTCCTCCTGCAGGTTATCAAGAAGGAGTTTTTTGCCTTCCTCGCGGGTAAGGCCGGATATCTCCTCGGTTTTACGAATCAAATCGTCGCGAAGCTGCTCGATTTTTTGGCGGTCTTCGTCGGCCTTTTTGTGTTTGCGATCGAGTTGCTCCAGTTTATCGGTAAGTTGCTTTTCGCGGGTTTGAAGTTGAGCTTCTGATTTATCGAGTTGTTCCTCGCGTTTGACGAGGCGGTTTTCGAATTTATCGACTTCGGATTTTTTGCGGTTGAGTTCTTTCTCTTCTGCTTCGAGGCGTTTCTTTACTTTGCCCTCAGCCTCATCGAGGGTCTTTTGAATTTGCTCATCGGTCTTCTGTTTGATTTCTGCGATCTTACGATCGGCGTCTTCTTTTGTACGAAGTTCTTCCTCTTTGAAACGTGTTTTGACTAGTTGCGCTGCGTAACTATATCCAAAAAAGCCGCCGATTGCGAGACCACAGAGAATACCGACGAGCCCGGCTACTATTTCCATGGCTCGTAAACTCCCAAATGGGTGTGATTGTTTGTCCTTTGTTCAAAGTTTCTTCACAGAACTGTCAAGAAACTTCAAAAGAGCAATGTGTCTGGTGAGGCTTGGGGTGTCAAGGGCTCGTTTTTCGGCGGCAGGCAACACTCCGGCGAAGAATAGGCGAGAGAAGTTTCCTCCCCTCGCCTACTAATTCCACGATCCTGATTCCCTGGCTTGGAGTTAGATTCGGTCGAGGGCTTTGCCCAAATCTTCCAACAAGTCGTCGATGTGTTCGATGCCCACGCTGAGGCGAAGCATGTTGTCGGGGATTCCCATTTCCAAGCGCTGCTCTTCCGTAAGAACCGCGTGGCTCATGGTGGGGGGATGGCAGATGAGCGACTCCACCCCGCCGAGGCTTTCGGCAAAAAAGAAGCAGGTGATGCCATCAATCATGCGGTTGAGGCCAGCACGATCGGTTTTGGCGATGAAGGTGAGCATTCCACCGAATCCACGCATTTGGCGTTTGGCCAACTCGTGATCGGGGTGCGTGGGGAGCCCGGGGTAGAAAACGCGTTCCACTTTGGGGTGCTGAACCAGAAACTCTGCCAAGCGTTGGGCATTGGCACAGTGCTGCTTCATGCGAAGGGAGAGGGTCTTCATTCCACGCAGGGCGAGATAACAATCGAATGCCGAGGGGATGGCCCCCACGGTGTTTTGATAATAGCGAAGCTTTTCCGCAAGGGTATCATCATTGGTAATCACGGCACCGCCAACCAAATCGCTGTGGCCGCCGATGTATTTGGTGGTGCTTTGAAGCGAGAGGGTAGCCCCCAAGTTCAGGGGAGTTTGCAGGTAGGGGCTGCAAAAGGTGTTATCCACCAAGACTTGAATCTCCGGGCGCAGGGTGGCTCCGGTGCCGCGAGTGGCTTGGGAGATCCCCTGAATATCCAGCAGTTCCAAGGTGGGGTTTGCGGGTGTTTCCAGCCAAACCATGCGGGTGTTGGGCTTCACCGCAGCGGCAAAGTCGGCTGGCTTGTTTCCGCGGACGTAGGTGAACTGGATACCGCGCTTTTTGTAGATGGTTTCAAAAAGCCGAAGAGTTCCGCCGTAGATGTTGAAGCAGGACACGATGTGGTCGCCGGGTTCCAGAAGCGCCAGAGCGGCATCGGTGGCGGCCATGCCGCTGGAATAGGTGACCGCGTGCTTGCCGCATTCCAGGGAAGCGAGGCATGTTTCGTAGGCGTGGCGGGTGGGGTTTCCACTGCGGGTGTACTCAAAGGAGCGGGGTTCGCCCACGCTGTGAAAGGCGTAGGTGGTGGATTGGTAGATGGGGACAATGACGGCCCCGGTGGTGGGATCGAATCGCTGGCCGATCCGAATGGCTTTTGTCTCGAAGTTCATGGTTCGTTTTAGACCTTCAAATGGGTTGGGTGCGACGAAATCACTGGAAGAGAACTCAGGACGATTCCGTTTTCCCGATGTCTGTGTTGCTGTTCGCCGAAGCCTCCCGAACCGTAGCGCTTCTACGCCTTAGTCAGCTTGGTCTCTCGCGCCTTGACCTCAGAAAAACACCTCTCGTTCTGTTTTGTAGAATCATCTGGGATAAGAACAGAGTTCCGTCAGGAGGATCGGGGTTGCCCACTCCTCTGCTGAATGTCAACAGGTTGAGTGTGCTTCCCTGAAGCGCTGATTCCCAAGGAGAAGTTTCCCCCATGATTCGCTCGCAGTACCCTTATTATCTGGCCAACGTTGCCGTTCAACCGAATTCCGATTTGGCCGTGACGGATAAATTCACCGGCGAGGTGGCAACCCGCGTTGCCCTGGCCGATGCCGTGGCGATTGATAAAGCAATCGCTGCTGCGGTGGAAGCCGAGGAACCCATGGCGAAGCTCCCCGCCTACAAACGGCAGGAGATTCTCAATCACTGCGTGGCACGCTTCCGCGAGCGGGCCGAGGAACTGGCGGAACTTCTTTGCATCGAGGCCGGGAAGCCCATCAAGGACAGTCGAGGCGAAGTCAGCCGCCTGATTGACACCTTCCGCATCGCCGCAGAGGAAAGCGTTCGCCAAACCGGTGAAGTGATGACGATGGAAATCAGCGCCCGGGCAAAAGGCTATAGCGGCATGTGGAAGCGCGTCCCCATCGGCCCCTGTTCGTTCATCTCCCCCTTCAACTTCCCCTTGAACCTGACGGCGCACAAAGTGGCCCCGGCCATCGCCGTGGGTTGCCCGTTTGTGCTAAAGCCCGCGAGCCGCACCCCGCTCGGGGCGTTGATCATCGGGGAAATTCTGGCGGAAACCGATTTGCCGAAAGGGGCGTTCTCCATCCTCCCCTGCCACCGCGATGGCGCGGACCTCTTCACCACCGATGAACGACTCAAGTTGTTAAGCTTTACAGGCTCTCCCGAGGTTGGTTGGGACCTGAAGGCCCGTTGCGGTAAAAAGAAGGTTGTTCTGGAATTGGGTGGCAATGCGGCGTGCGTGGTGGATGAGGGAACGGATTTGGAAGACGCCGTGAAGCGCCTCATCATCGGAGCGTTCTACCAATCCGGACAAAGCTGCATCGGCGTTCAACGGATTCTTGTTCACGAGAGCATCTACGAGGAACTCAAAACCCGGTTGGTTGCCGCCACGTTGAAGCTCAAGACTGGCAACCCCAAGGATGAAGACACCTTTGTGGGACCGATGATTTCCGAAAGCGAAGCGAAACGCCTCGACGATTGGATTCAATCCGCCGTCGCCAAAGGTGGGAAACTCCTCTGCGGCGGAAAACGGACGGGAGCCCTTCTGGAACCGACGCTGCTGGAAAACGTTCCGAATACCGAGAAGATCTGCACCGGCGAGGCGTTTGGTCCGGTGGCGGTTCTGGCGCCCTTCAGCAGTTTTGATGCAGCCCTCGCTGAGGTGAACAACAGCGTCTTCGGGCTTCAGGCGGGGATCTTCACCCGGGACATCTACAAAATCCAAAAAGCATGGGATACTCTGCACGTGGGCGGCGTGGTGATTGGCGACGTTCCCAGTTGGCGCGTGGATCATATGCCGTACGGCGGCGTGAAGGATTCGGGGCTGGGTCGTGAGGGGATCCGATTCGCCATGGAAGACATGACCGAAATCCGCCTGCTGGTGATTCGCAACCCGAACGGGTGAGGGATCGCCGGGGGGGGGAGGGAGTTCTCCACTATCGAACCTTGCACTTGGACTTTTTCGGGAGAACCTATTTTCAGTTAAATCCCTCTTTTTTCTCATTTACGGAGCGTTGAAGAGGAGTAGACATCTGTATACTTGAAAACTGAATCAAGGTAAACACAGATATGCCAAAAACTTGGGATCAGAAATTTAAGGACGCCAAACCACCACATGTGACGGTTTTGGAGAAGTCTTTCGGGGGTATTCCCGCCGGCACTTGCATGCTTGTTTCCTCACCGAGTGAAATATCCGAGGAGATTTCAAAACTAAAGCCCGGAGAATTCATCACGATGAATGGGTTACGGAATCGACTTGCAAATCGGCATACGGCAGAAACCTCTTGCCCAACTTCCACCAGCATCTACCTAAGAATAGTTGCCGAGGTGAATTGGGATAAAATTGAAGAAGGAGCTGGTCTGAATTCTGTAGTACCCTTTTGGCGTGTTGTTGAACCAAATGGCAAGTTGGCAGAAAAATTAAGATGTGGCTCAAAATGGATTGCAGAGCAACGCTCACTTGAATCCACACAACGCTAGTTCAATCAATTCGATTCCCTTTGGATTGAAGAGAGCACAGAGAGTAGTTCCTGGATTCATTTAGTTTGAGAATAATCGTAGAACTGAGTTCTAATTCCAAAAGATATCAGCCCAATGATACCACACATTTGAAAAACAATACTTTGCACTGAGCCGTATTCCATGATATTCACTGAACCTCCCACTACGATAATCAAATAGAAAAAACCAGTTACTAGGCCATAGTTGAATAACCTTCTTTCAGGCAGACGATACATCTTATTGTAAATTAATACTAAAACATAAGTACCTCCAAACAACATGGCAAACATAAATACAACGAGAATCATGGTCTTTAATTGAAATAGATAATTGATGAAAGCATAAATACCATAATGCCAAATCATCAGAAATCCCCATGCTTCAAAAAAGGCGAGAACTGCCCCGAAACGAACTGAAATAGTGTTCTCTTGAGGCTTTTCCATAATCAGTAAATCCCAATTGGCAAATAGCCCAGAATAATGTTTGCTAGAAACCCAGCGAGTGACCAATAAAAGGAAAACTTTCCCAAATAAGAAAATAATTTCAACTGATGCTTTACGCCTGTAACTATTTCACCAACAATCGCAATTGGTAAGAAAATAAAAACAGGGAATAACAAAAGTGGCATGTAATAGACTACGGGGAAGATTTTCCAAAGATACCAAAATACATTGTTCACTGAGTAATTCAAAAGGATCAAAATTATGGAAAAAGAGATTAGTCCTCTATAAAGGTATGGTCTGATTATTCGCAATTCTTGAGGGGCATAGCCTACTCCACATGACAAAAAAATGAGCATCAAGTATTCAGGATATATCGTGATGAAATCGAAATCGGTGGTCATGTATGCCTTATGATAAAGACTTGCCAACCCTATAAGCAAGGCAAGAACGATACATATAAGAGAAAGAAACAAGTTAAACCTAGAATCAAACATTTTCAACTCCAATCACATCCCAACGTCGATTTTGAAGGGGAAAAACAAGGGCCAAATTTTCTCCTTACGGAACGTTTTTTCGTCAAGCCCCAGAAAATCACGTTCGTACACATCAAAGTAGTAGTTTTTTGGTTTTCCCCGATGGAATGCGATATCACCCGAGCTGATGATTCCATTGGTGGGATCATAAATAAGATCGGGATCAATTTGGAATGATTGGAGACTTCCAATTCTTGATTCCACATATTCCATTCTGGTTGAGATATCCCTCATTTTAGGCGGGTGAAATTCTCCGGATTCATCTTGCACTAATCCGGGGAAAATGTCGGGTTTTTGATCGGGTCCAAAACTGATTAGAACAAAATCTCGATCCATTGAAATATAACTGAGTAGATACCCTTTTTCAGAAAAAGGATCGACAAAGTAGGAGTAATCATCGAGTTGATCAAAAACATCTTGTGGCACGTAGATGTAAGGTAAATTACGCATCCTCATCCAATCCCAATGTGATATGTTTTTGCTTTCCATAATCGATACCTGCCGTGGTGTATTAGCGAAGAAAGCGCAGGTTGCGCTCCGAGAATATTCCGAGTTGAGCTGATCGTTGCTTATCAAATAATCTGACAGTGGGTAATTATTATTGTTACAATAGGAGCCCAACTCAAAATCAAGAATTATTGTATAGTACTTCTGCTGAACACTTTTCAGTCTACTAAACAAGTTGTATGTATAGATAAAAACAACGATTACTGCACCCATCAGAATGATTAAGAGCAATAGTAATGCGCCTTTAGTTCGGGACTGTATTATAGTTTTCAGCATATATTCCACTCACCAACATTGATGAAGGATTGACGGATCAGCCATCAACTGTCAATCCATGTTCGATTGAAGGCTTGCGTTTCAACGCCATCGGTTTGAATTCATCACAGGATAACCTGTTGGCCGAAAAGTCGTGATGGAATGGTATTTCAGTGCTTTTGGTTTGTAGCGTGAGTGAGTGAGGGAGTGGGTTAGATGGCTCCTCTCGAGATTTGGCCATTCAGAAAAACTGCAATCCCCTCAGACAATTCCTTGACACTGGGCGGGTGGTTTTCGTAAACAATTTCTCCAACCAACGAGCGAGAGTAACTCAGTTGGTAGAGTTCCAGCCTTCCAAGCTGGATGTCGCGGGTTCGAACCCCGTCTCTCGCTCCACTTTTTTTCGCCCGGCCTTGTGTTGGGCGTTTTTTTTTGACCGAGTTGCGGGGCGTCGCAGGGATGCAACATCACCGAAATCAGTGCTCCATTCCGTTCATTTTTGAACACTGAAGTTGTACAGGGGCGCACCAGTTCGTCCCAATTTTCCTCAAGAATCCTGTATTTGTGATTCTGCCGTAAAGGCATGCCAGATGCCTTATGTGCTGCATCCTGAACTTCGAGATCTGCTTTTTGAGGGAACCATTTGTATGAATCACCTTTTCCGTTCCACCCTGCCCATCGTGCTTTCCCTGTTGTTTGCGCCGGTACTATCCGCTGAGACGATTGATTTTGCGAATTTACCGAATTACGCAACCCAACCCAGGCCGGCCTACATCACCCGAAACAATACTCCCCCCAACAACCAGATTTCAAATGCCGGGGCCACCTTGGGGCGTGTGTTGTTCTACGATAAAAAACTCTCTGTAAACAATACGATCGCTTGTGCCTCGTGTCACCAGCAAGCGCATGGATTTAGCGATTTGAATCGGTCGAGTGCGGGGGTAAATGGCTCCACGGGGCGGCACTCGATGCGGTTAATTAATGCCCGGTTTGCACGGGAGGCGCGGTTCTTCTGGGATGAACGGGCGGCAAGTTTGGAGGCGCAGACAACCCAACCGATTCAAGACCATGCGGAGATGGGCTGGAGCGGAGCGAACGGGGATCCTTCCTTGGCGGATTTGATCGATAAGATGGAGGCAATCCCCTACTATCCCTACATGTTCGAAAGGGTGTACGGGACGCCAGAGATTACCGAGGTAAGAATGCAGCAGGCGCTTGCTCAGTTTGTGCGGAGTATTCAATCTTTTGACTCGAAGTACGATGTGGGGCGGGCGCAGGTACCAAACGATGGGGCACCATTCCCGAATTTCACGGCAGCGGAAAATGCGGGGAAGCAATTGTTTCTTCAACCACCACAGTTTAATGCCCAAGGCCAACGGATCGGTGGTGGAGCAGGGTGTCAGGGGTGCCACAGCGCACCGGAGTTTGACATCGATCCCAACTCACTTTCGAACGGGGTGATTGGAAGTATTGCAGGAGCGCAGGATTTAACGAACCGGCGGAGCCCCTCGTTGCGGGATTCCTTCAAACCCAACGGCACCACGAACGGGGCGTTCATGCACGATGGTTCTTTGGCGACGATGGAATCGGTAATTGCCCACTACAACGCCATCCCCAACGCGGCTGCGGCGCCCGGTGTGGCCGCGAGTGTGGACCCCCGGTTGCGCCCAGGGGGAAATCCGCAGCGGTTGCAATTAACCACCACGGATCAGGCGAACTTGGTTGCATTCCTAAAAACACTGAGCGGCACAAATCTGTACACTGACCCGAAGTATGCCTCGCCGTTTGATGCGTTTGGGAACTTGGAGGTGGTGGGGCTGAACAGTGGGCTCTCGGGTTGGGCGATGTACTAGCCCTTGAATCTCAGTGATGATTTTTGGTCCTTGTTGTATCACCCTTGATTTGGGTGTGAATTGATTCTAACCTTTTGGAAACAATTCGCTTTCCGGAACTCGATGGACATTAACTTCAACACTTTGAATTTAGAATTAGGCCCGGAACACGAGTGCTCGTACCTTCCGGGTTTTGTTGCGCAAGAGCGGGCGTGTCGGGTTCAGGGGTTGGATGCGGGATTGTACCGGAAGTTAATGGATCATGGGTGGAGGAGAAGTGGGGATATTCTCTACAAGCCCTTCTGCCCGGCGTGCAACCGGTGCCGACCGTTGCGGATTCCGGTGGGGGAATTTCGTCCGAATCGGAGTCAACGGCGGGTGCTGGAGCGAAACAGCGATCTCCATGTGGAACTGCGAAAGCCCTACGCCACGGAGAGCAAGTTCCTGCTGTTTCGGCGGTATCAGGTGATTCGCCACGGGGGAGCAATGTGTGACACTTGGGGAGACTACACGCGTTTCTTGTATACGAGCCCGCTAAAGACAGTGGAATTGGAGACGTGGTTGGGGGAGCGGTATTTGGGAAGCGCGATTCTGGATGCAGACGCGGGGTCGCTTTCGGCGGTGTACAACTACTACGAGCCTGAAATGCCGGAACGCAGCCTGGGGGTATACGCCATTTTGAAGTCGATCGAGTTGGCGCGGGAGCGGGGAGACTCCTATTACTATATGGGCTATGTGGTGGAGGGGTGCGCACAAATGGAGTATAAACGGGTGTACAAGCCCTATGAGGTGCTGGGTGAAGAGGGGGAATGGGAGCGGAGCGAGTGAGGGGTACTTTTACTGCGCAGCGATAAACCCTTTACTTTTGGAAAGATAGGCTAAATGCGTGGATTAGAGGCGTTTTTTTTCGAAGCTACCCAAAAAAATCCTTGATTGTTCAAAATGAATCACACAAGTTACGCGGTGTGAGTTATTCTCACCAAAAATTAACTCTAGGGACACCATTTATGAAAAAAACTACATTCGTTCAAATGACATGCGCTCTGCTGGCTATTGCCGCGTCAAGCCATGCTGACTTTGCCTTCACACGGGCATTCACCTCGAATAACACAGAAATCCCTGCCCCATCAGTCGATGCAACCGCTACAGGTGCAACAGCGGCTTGGGCCACAATTAACCATATGGTTGTGGAAGCGGGCGTAGACACTGACGGTGATGGAAATGAAGAAATTGTAGTTTTCCGCATTGATAGCCAAGCTGCCACTATCACTACTGGTGACCTCGGATGTATTTACATTTATGAGCGCACAACTGGTGATAACGGTTACGCCCTCAAATACAGTGATTGTTACACGAACTTTGATAGCGGAAATTTCAATGACATGGGTCACATGGTGATTGGTGACCTCGACGGAGCAAATGGCCAAGAAATTATCATCATTCCTTCGGATCGTTTCTCCACAGTTCCCCTGCGTTCCACTTTTGTTGTTTACGCCTCCAGCGGAAATGATACATGGGGTTCTGGTAATACTGCAGCCAATAACCAATTTTCTCAAGAAGTGCTGATAGGTCCCGCCGGTACAAGCGTGACCTCAGATACAACAACAAACAATGAGCAACAAGGTGCCGCGATTGGCGACTTTGATGGTGATTCAGCCAATGAGATCGCCATCGCGATTGACCGCACGAACGAGACGTTGATCGCCAGTGTTTCCTCAGGAACATGGGTTGCAGGTAACGCCGTTGTGGTAGATGAAACTGCTGGTGGACTTGCTGGCGCGGGTGGAAGCCCATTCGCCATGTTGGCGATCGACACGAACGGCGACGGTAGAAAAGAGGCCGTTACTGGTTACTTTAACAGCGTTGGCTTGGGTGTTTATGAAGGCACCGCTGCAAATACTTATGCGCTTGGGCGTGACCTCTCCCCTGGTATTGCTCCAGCTGACCGGCTGGTTAAGCCAGGTGCCTTGGTGGGTGCCGATATAGATGGTAACGGCACTGCGAACATTTTTGCCGGTAATGCCCGTACCGGTGAAGTTTACACACTTGATGGACTTACTACAGGTTCTGTTAGTACATTAGGTGCTTTGACTGTGTTTGCCCCAGCTGCAACATTTACAGGAACCGTGGATCCGGGAACAGATTCAAACGGTGAGTTGCTTGTTTGCCAAGACTTGGCGATTGGCGACGGTGATGGTAATGGTCGGCGCGAATTGCTTCATGCATTCCAGCCAAGCGCCGCAACAGCACCAGCTACTCAAATCTATGCATTTGAATACAATGGTACAGGTTCTGCAACTGATGTTGCAAACTACACACTGATCACCGGCACAACAAGCGGGCTTACCGCTGCAGAAACGATTTTTGCAGTAACCGCTGCTGATCTATCTGGTGCAACACTTGATATGGATAATGATGGGCTTTCCGAAGTCGTTATCACGACAGCTGGCGTTACTGAGCCTGCGCTTATCGTGTTTGAAGAAACACCTCCAGCCCGCGTTGAAAACTGGGAAATCATGAAGTAAATCTCTACTTACTTAGATTCCTCTGGGAACCCGGCGTTTACAGCGCCGGGTTCGCTTTTTTTACGATACATGATTGTGCAGGAAGATTTTAGGGAATAGAGGATGATGCGAGCGATATTCGGGTGGTGTTTTAAGGTAAGGCTTTTATGAAAAATGCTCGGGATGTGGAGGAAGGCTTGGGAAAAACTCACCCACCATCTGTTTTTTTGATTTTCCAGTGAGTTTTTGGTGAAATAATCCTTGCTTGGTCTTCAAAAATCTGCCACAACCTTCTCAATTGTGCTCACCACAATTCCAATTCAACAAGGACATAAACCTATGAAAAAATTTGCATTTTTGGCAGCTGTAGCGGGTATTTCATCCGTCGCGTTAGCTGACACAACAGTATTTTCCGATGACTTCGGGACAAACTCTTCTGCTAATTACGCGGTTGTAATTGCTGGAGAAGCAACTGCTCAGTTTGGTTTTGATGCCACTGGTCTTCAAGCAGGTGGCATTACACTCGCTGATATTCCTTCCGCACCCGGTCAAACAGGTGAAAATGTTCTTCGGTTTGAAGCGAACCCCACATCCGGGGCACGTTCCGGTGTAACTGTATTCCCAAACGTAACTATACCTGCTGCGACTGACTTCCGAGTAACACTTTACGCGTTCCAACGTGTAAATCCTAGCGGTATTGACTTCACAGGCGGGTCCGGTTCAAGCCAAGATTTAGTTATTGCTATCAACACAGATGGTACAAAGGTAATCAGCCAACAGCAAGGTCTTGGGAACCTTCCGAACGCTCTTACAGGTTACTTTTTTGGAGTTGTTGGTGATGCGGGCTTTGGTAATCCTTCTTCCAACACAAGTAATGGTAATTACAAGCTTGTGGAAGGAAATCCCGCTGGTATTAGTACACCTACCACTCAAGCGGTTACATGGACTTATGGTACAGGAAACGCCAGCGGCGCTGACATTTTTGGTGGTCTCCATGGCGGTGGCGGTTTTCAAGCACTTCTTGGTCCAACGAATGGATATAATTACTTTGGCGGTGTTGGTGAAGGCCCTGGTGATAAATGGACTAAATATACTGTCACATGGACTGCTTCTTCGGCCACAATGAGTGTGGCTATGAATGATGTTGTTGTTGCTACTTACACTGATCCTGATGCCACTTTCAATGCGGGTGGCAAAGTAGGTGTTGGTATTTATGACCCTACCAACTCCACAGCTGGAGCCGGAAATGGTTATACATTGATCGATGGTTTGCTTGTTGAAACTATCGCTGCTCCCCCCGTTTCCTCCGCAGAAAACTGGGCTGTTTACCAATAACTCCTCTTCCCGTTACATCTTGAAAAGCCCTTGCCTTCCGGCGGGGGCTTTTCTGTTTTTAGGGAAAGACGCACGAGGTTGTTTTGAAAGGAATCGCACCAGATGGATCTCCAACTTAACGGGCATGTGGCATTGGTTCAAGGGGCGAGCAAAGGGATTGGTCGGGGGATTGCCGAGTCGCTGGCGGCTGAGGGGGTGCAGCTTCTTCTTACAGGGCGCACGGAATCAGCTCTTCAACAAACCGCTCGTGAGATTGCAGGGCGTTACGGAGTACGGGTGGAGTTTTGCGTGGCGGATTCCGCTCAGTTGGGGAGCATACCCACGGTGATGGAGCGCGTGAGAGAAGCGTTTGGCCGATTGGATATCTTGGTTTGCAACAGCGGGGGGCCAAAACCCGGGGAGTTTGACGTGCTCACCCCGGCGGATTGGGCGGCTGCGGCGGAACTTCTGCTGACGGGTCCGGTGGAATTGCTGAAGGCGGGGCTTCCGCTTCTGGAAAAAAGCCCTGCACCCCGGATGTTCATCGTCACCAGCAGCACCACGGTGGAACCAGCGCCGGGGTTAACACTTTCCAACGTGATGCGCCCGGGGGTGGTGGGGTTGGTGAAGAATCTCGCTCAGTTTTATGCGCGGATGGGGCTGCGGGTCCATAGCTTGGCCCCGGGGCGAGTGGAAACGGATCGCTTGGCGGCTGTATTCACGGCTCAGGCGGCGAAGCGGGGAATCTCCAAGGAAGCGGTGGCAGAACAGGCGCTGGCCTCCATTCCCGTGGGGCGTTTTGGAAAACCCGCAGACCTCGGAAGTCTTGCGGCATTCCTGAGTTCCCCGCAGGCGGATTATTTGACGGGTCAGAATTGGTTGGTGGATGGGGGTTTTGTAAAGGGATTGTAGTGTAGGACGAGTCCGTTTTCCCGATGTCTGTGTTCATCACCCATGACACCGGGCCGTTGGCCCTCGGTATTGATGGATGGCGAAAATCCTAGGGCTGACGACCTAGGTTGGTATGAGGCCGCGCCGTTGGCGCTGGGATTGTGGATGGTTCGAGTTCGTTTTCCCGAGGGCTGAGCATATTCATTCGGATCGCCAGGCTCCGCCTGGCTAGGCGTTTCTCGGCGCCTTCACCTCTCGCGCCTTGACCTCAGAAGAACGTTTTTTCCACCTCTATTCGAAATCTTGCTGAGGAAGAAGCCGAAGAGCAGTTGCTCCAGTGCCAGGCAGAGCCTGGCGATCCGGTTTCCATTTCCGTTTATTGGTATTCAGGGACGGTGGGATCGATCTTCAGGCTCCAGTGGTGAATACCACCGACAAGATTTTTGACGCCCGTGAAGCCTTGGGCGGAGAGGAATTCCGCCATTCGTTGAGAGCGACCACCGTGGTGACACATGACGATGATTTCGTCCTGTTTGTGGGCTTCAAGTTCGGCAATCCGTTGGGTGATTTGGGGCATGGGGATGTTGGTGGTGAACGGTAGGGAGGCGATGGCAAGTTCATCGGGGTTTCGCACGTCGAGCACGATGGGAAGAGTTCCTTGTTTTTGGCGCTGGGCAACTTCTTCCACGGTGACTTGGGGGATGGGGGGCATGGGGTGGTTCCTTGGGTTGATTCAGAAACAGTTTTTTGGGGCTCAAGTGTTGATGCGGTTTTGACGCCATTTGGTGTTTGGGGTGCAAAGATTTTCTGCATTCCGGCTTGTGTTCGGTTCCGGTTCTTTTTAGATTCGATGCGTTCAACCCAGAATTGGAGAATTGAGTCAGAATGAATCTGAGCGTCTTGCGGATTGTTGTGTGTAGTGTATGCTGTATGGTGCTTCTGGGTTGCGCTGGTGTTCGGCAAAAGGTGGTGGTGACTTCAGAACCGAGTGGAGCCGATGTAACAATGAATTCCGTTAAGTTGGGAGAAACACCCACGGAGATTCCTTTTACGTGGTACTGGTATTATGACTTCAAAGCGGAGAAGGAAGGGTACCATCCTGCCTACAAACGCGAGCGGTTCAAGGCTCCCCTTTATTTGGCGCCGGGTTTGGATTTATTGATGGAAATGATGCCCTTTCATGTGCGTGACACTCGGCATGTTCACTTGGTGTTGGAGGAAAACAAATCATTGCCTGCTCCGGATTTTGAAGTAGCAGCTCCGGAAGTTCCCTGAAGTTTTTATCTCGTTTTTCGCCTAGAGGTTTCCTCGCGTTATGTCCACCGATGCCATTCACTCGGCCAAACTGATTCCCAAATCCCATGTGAAGGAACTGGAGCCGTTCTATCTGGTGGGCCGTGAGACAACGATTGGGCGCCATCCAAGCAACAGCATCGTGATTCCGTTGGATTCGATTTCCCGCTTCCATAGTAAAATTATGCAGCGTGGGAGTTACTTCATTGTGAAGGACTTGAATTCCTCCAACGGGTGTTTTGTGAATGGTGACCGGGTGGAGGAGATGATGCTCCACCACCGGGACAGAGTAACCTTTGGGGAGATTGAGTTCGAGTTCCGGAGTGATTCCGCCAGCAGCACGCGCGGCGAGAGTAGTTTTGCGGATGCCTCCAGCGCGGACGCCGTGGAATTCCACGATGATTCCCAGTCGTTGCAAAAACCCCGTACCCAACATGTGATTGCCCAGCAGGATATGCACGCGCTGAAGGACAAAAGTTCCTTCACGTTGGAAGCGGTAAGTTCCCAGAAGGACCAAAAGAAACTCGTTCGGCTGACGGAGCGCCTGCGGGTGATGTATGCCCTTTCGGAGTTGCTGCGGGTTTCCGAACATCGTGCCTTGGACAAGTTGGTGGACGAGGTACTGGATTTGGTGTTCTCCGCCGTTCCGGCCGACCGTGGGGTGATTCTCACGCGTTTTTCCCCCGGGACGAAGAACTTGGAAATTACGAGCGTGCGTTACAAGGATGCGCCAATCACCCCTCAGAAGGTAAGCATCAGCAGCACGATTCTCTCTCAGGTAACCAAAGAAAAGGTGGCGATCCTTTCCAGCAATGTGGCGGCGGATAATCGGTTCGATGCCAGCGAATCGATCATCGCCTCGGCAATCTCCTCGGTGATATGTGTCCCCATGATTCAAATGGATGATGTGGTGGGGGTGTTTTATCTGGAAACACGGGACAGCAATCGTAACTTTACCCATGAAGACTTGGAATTTGTCTCCATGATTGCCAACGAATTGGGGCTGACGTTGGAGAACCGGCGCATGCGGGTGGAGGCGGCTCACAAGGAGCGCCTCGCCGCAGTGGGTGAAACGGTGGCGGGAATTTCCCACAACGCCAAGAACATCCTTCTTCTGATGAAGGGGGGAAGCCAGTTGGTGGACAAAGGGTTGGACAAGGACAACATCAAGACAGTGAAAGAATCCTGGGCGATTGTGAAGCGCGGGATCGACAAGATTTCCACCTTGGTTCAGGACATGTTGGAGTATTCCAGCAACAAGAAACCCATGCTTCAGCCCGTGGAAATCAACGAACTGGTGATGGAAATTGCCGAGGATATTGAGGACCGTCTTGTGGCTGCCGGGGTGACTTTGGAATTGGATTTGGAGGAGAATTTGGGCTCCTACATGATCGA
>JANRMB010000152.1:0-10769 GCA_033761985.1 Candidatus Sumerlaeia bacterium
TGTGCTCGTCGAGGAGCCTATGCGTTGATCCTGGGGAATGAAGGCGCGGGATTGAGTACGGACGCCCGAGAATTGTGCGACGCCTTGATTGCCGTGCCGCTGTATGGGAAGGCTGAAAGCTTGAGCGTCGCCACGGCCGGGAGCGTCTTGATGTATGCGCTACGGGAACGGTTGCGAAGGGAGAACGACCATCTTGGTCGTTAGAATTCAAACGCCAAAACAGGTTACAATAACCCCCGCCCTTAACTCAGCTTGATGGGTTCCTCGCCCCGATAAAGGGCGCCGATGTTGTACATCTTTTTGCCGAGTTCCACGCACATGGGTTTGTTTTCGGGCATCTTCCAGGTTTTGGTGAGAGTGGTATGGAGATGGCGCGCAATCTCCATGTAGTTGGCGCCTTTTTTGACGAGGATGAGGAGCGGAGCGATTTCGGTCTCGTACTGGCGGTCGGCACCGCGCAGACCTTTCACGCAGAGGGGATCCCATTTCAGGAGAAGTCGATTGATTTCCATCCGGATTTGCTTGGTTGCAAGACGCGCGTTGGCTTCGGCTTGTTCATCCATTGGGGCAGTACCTTGAGATTCTCAGGCGAGGCATGAGGGCTTCCTTGACGCCTCGGGTTGTTCAGCGATACTGATTTCCCCCCACGAGCAGGGGCAACCCTGTTCACGACTTTCCTTTTGCGCTTCCGCAAAGAAGGTAATGAATCTCCCATGACGGTACGCGTCCGCTTTGCTCCCTCCCCCACCGGGTATCTTCACGTCGGGGGTGCCCGTACAGCTTTGTTCAACTGGCTTTGGGCCCGCCACAACGGCGGAACCTTTATCCTGCGTATTGAGGACACGGACCTGGAGCGCAGCACGGACGCCAGCACGGACCAGATTTTGGACTCCCTGAAATGGCTCGGGTTGGATTGGGATGAAGGCCCCTTTTTCCAGAGCAAACGGGGGGACGTATACCGTGCCCATCTTCAAAAGCTTGCCGATGAAGGGAAAATCTACCGCGCGTTTGAAACCCATGAGGAACTGGAAGCGGCGCGTGAGAAGGCTCAGGCCGAAGGGCGCGACTGGGTGTACAATCGCGCATCGTTGCGGCTAACTCCGGAAGAAGTGCAGGAGAAAATTCGTGCCGGTGTGCCGTTTGTCTGGCGTTTAAAGGTTCCCGATGGTCAAACGCGTATTCTGGAAACGCTCATGACAGGGCCTGCAAACAACGTTTTTGAGAACTCCACCTTGGGGGACTTTGCGCTGACCCGTGCCGGGACGGAAGACAATTGGGGCGATGCCTTGTTCAACTTCTGCTGTGCGGTGGACGACGCCGTGATGGGGATCACGAACGTGATTCGAGGGTCGGATCACATCACGAACACAGCTCGCCAAACCTTGATTTTGAATGCGTTGGGATATCCAAGCCCCACCTATACCCACCTTCCCTTGATTACCAAGGAAGGGAAGAAGATGAGCAAGCGGGATGGGGACGCCGATCCCCGCTTTCCGGTTTCGGTCTCGGCACGCCGGGATCGTGGTTACCTGAAGGAGACCGTCATTAACTTTCTGGCGCTTCTGGGGTGGTCATGGGATGGTCAACAGGAGATCTTCACGGTGGAGGAATTGGTGAAGAAATTCTCCGTGAACGCTCTTTCCAAATCCAACGCCAACTTTGACGAGCAGAAGTTTCTGCACATGAACTCCCTCTACCTGAAGCAGTTGGGTCCTGAGGTTATTGCCGAACGGGTTCTTCCGTTTCTGGAACAAGCCGGATTGCGGTTGGGGGGATCAAAGGATCAGGCGTGGTTGGCCCGGGCTGTGGCGCCGGAGTTGGAGCGCTGCAAGTTGCTGACGGACTTCCCCGAGGCGTTGCGGTACTATTTTGAAGCTCCCACCACCTATGAACCAAAAGCCGTGGAGAAGGCCTGCTCCGCTCCGGAGACAGGAGATATTTTGCGGGAAGTGGCAGAGGCGCTGAAAGGCGTGGGGACGATCACTCAGGAAAGTTTTGAAGCCACCATCAATTCCGTGGCGACTCCGCGCGGTCTCGGTTTCGGAAAGGTTGCCCAGCCGGTACGGATTGCGCTGACGGGTCGTGGCGCCTCACCTGGTTTGACCGAAGTGATTGAAAATTTGGGGGTGGAGGAATCCGTCTCCCGAATTTTGGCTTGCGCTGATTGGCTGGTTATTCACAGGTAATAGAAGACTTTGAAAAACTGTGGATAATTCTCATTAGTGGTAATCTTTCCACCGTTCCAAAAAGTCCAAATTAGTGTGTCTGTGTTGATTTTTCACAACTTAGCTTGTTGGTTGAGCTGAAAAATGAAGTTAATAGCCTACTAACTTTTCGCTAACATACTGATTTTACTGGATTTATCCACAGCGTTATCAACAGTTGCAGGGAAGTAAAAAAGCCTTGCTGATTCCGTGGTCATTGTTGACCATCACCCTCCCAACCTGACCTTACTACCATCTGTTTCTCTTATGCTGACAACTCAAGAACAACTCTGGGAACAGGCGTCTTCGCTTCTGAAGGAGATCATCACTCCAGCGGATTACGAAGCGTGGTTTCGATCCATTCGCGTGTTGGACATGGTGGCCGAGCCTGCTACGGTTCGCTTGGGTGTGGATTCGGATTTTTTTGCCAAGGTGATGCAGCGTCGGTTTATGCCTCAGTTGCATGCAGTGTTTGAGGAGATTTGCGGGTTCGAGGTGGACATCGAGTTTGCCACGTTAGTGGATCAACCTTCCGGACCGATGAAGAATCAGAAACCTGCCGGATCGAGTGTATTCCGCACAGAATTGTCGGAAACGGTTCCCCTGCGCGGTGCGTTTAATGAATTGGACGAGCATGAAGCTTCCACGGAGACCGCACGCCAAGACGTTTTGGGCGGAAACCGCAACACGCCCAAACCTGATCCACAAGTAATCCAAGCTTACCAATCCGCCTACGAAACAACTCCCACGGGTTATTTGGAGAATCCTCCGAAGAATAATCTGAACCCTCGGTATATCTTCCGTGACTTTGTGGTGGGTGAAAGCAACCGTTACGCCCACGCCGCCGCTCAATCCGTGGCCGATCCGGAATCCACGGCCTTCAATCCCCTTTTTATTTATGGTCGTTCCGGATTGGGTAAAACTCACCTGATGCACGCCATCGGGCATAAGTTCATGCGCCAAAAGCCCGGAGCCCGCGTGCTTTACGTTACGTTGGAACAATTCATCAACTCCTTCATTGAAAGCATCAATTCCAAGCAATCCTCCAACTTCCGGAACCTTTACCGGAAAGTGGATCTGCTCCTTTTGGACGACGTACAATTCCTGATCGGACGTGAGCGGACTCAGGAGGAGATGTTCCATACCTTCAACGATTTGTTTGAGGCGGGGAACAAGATTGTTTTGACGAGTGATCGCCAGCCCAGAGAGTTGACGACGCTGACCGAGCGGCTTCGTTCCCGGTTTGAATGGGGGGTGATCGCCGATATTCAGCCCCCTGATTTGGAGACCCGCATCGCCATTCTTCGGCAAAAGGCTTCACAGGAAAAGCTTACCGTCAGTGATGAAATCCTGATTTATATCGCCGAGTCGTTCACGAACAACATCCGCGAGTTGGAAGGGGCCCTGAAGCAGATTCTGGTACAGGCGGAATTCCATGGGCGGGTAATCAGCTTCATGGAAGCACAGGATGTATTGCGGCCGTTGATCAACACTCCTCATCCGGCTCGAGTGAGTGTGGATCAAATCCAGACTTCCGTTTGCCAGTATTACGGCATCACCCTTCAGCAACTCTCCGGTGGCGACCGCTCCAAAAAGTTCAGCTTTCCCCGGCACGTGGCGCTGTACCTGGCGCGGGAACTGACGGAGTTGAGTTTTCCGGATATTGCCCAGAAGTTCGGTGGCAAAGACCATACGTCCGTGATTTATGCGTATCGTAAGATCAAAATGAAGATGGACGAGGATCCGATTGCCAAGGCAGCAATTGAATCCCTCGCAGAACAAATTGCCAGTAAACAACGTCAGGGAACTTGACGGTTGATTTCGTAGGCGTTTGGCCAAACAATTCCCCCCTGCCGCCGGTTCCATCTAAGGAGCGGCCAAGACCGCCTGTTCTATAATCCCTGTTGGAGTTTGATCGTGTCTTCTTTTTCCCGTCAGCAACGCCGCAAAGCGTTTACCTTTATTGAAATCATGTTCGTGGTGGTGATCATCGGCGTTCTCCTGGCCGTTGCCGTTCCTCGTTTGACCGGTCAAGCCAAAGAAGCCAAAATCCGCGCCACAGAACTTTCCATTAAATCCGTAACAACCGCCCTCCAAAAGTATGAATTGGAAGTCGGCGATTTCCCCTCAACAAGTGAAGGATTGGAAGCCTTGCTAAAGGAGCCTTCCAACGCTTCGGGCTGGAAGGGCCCTTACGTGGATGACTTCCCCACGGATGCTTGGGGAAACAAACTGAACTACCGTCAGCCCAGTGAGCACGGTCGTGACTTCGATCTCTGGTCCAACGGACCGGACAAACAAGAAGGAAATGACGACGACGTGAAGAACTGGAAAACGAAGTAAGCCAACAGCCTGTGAAACCCACTCTCGTCATCCTTCCCACCTATAACGAGGCGGAGAACATCCCCTCACTTCTTATGAAACTGATGCAATACCCCGAGGCACTGCACGTTCTGGTGGTGGATGATTCCTCCCAGGACGGCACCGCTGCGGTGGTTCGCGGGCATCAGGGCTCGTACCCCGGGAGAATTCACCTTCTGGAGCGCCCCGGGAAGATGGGTTTGGGGACGGCCTATATCGCGGGTTTCCGTCACGCACTTCAGAATGGCTATGAGTTGGCTGTTACCATGGACGCCGACCATTCACACAATCCGGTTCACTTGCGCGAGATTCTCCACATGGCAAAGCTCGCGGATTTGGTGATCGGTTCGCGTTATATTGCGGGCGGGGGAACTCGGAACTGGGGACCCCACCGGCAATTCTTAAGCTGGGGAGCCAATCTGCTGGCTCGCACGCTTTTGGGTCTGCAGGCTCGGGATTGCACCAGCGGGTACCGGTGCTACCGGGTTCGATTGCTAGGCAAGATTCAGTTTGAGCGCATCCACTCCAATGGATACAGTTTCCTGATGGAATTGCTTCATTACTGCCAAGGACATGGAGCGCGTGTTCGCGAGATACCGATTGTTTTTGTGGATCGGCTGCACGGCAGTTCAAAGATCTCCCACAAGGAGATTCTCAAGGCTTTCTGGATGTTGTGGCGGCTTCGTCAACACCGATTGAAAGCCAGCGGAAAGTGATTCCGGATCCCGAGGTTTCCCCATGAGCAACAGTTCCTTTTTGGATCAATCCGAACGCCACTTGGAGATGCTGCATCAATCGGCTGAAGCGGTGAAGTCGCGCTTGGGGAGTGTGCCGGAGACGCTGGTGATAGCCGGTAGCGGGTTGGGGCAGTTTGCGGATCTTTTGGCGGATTCCTCTTCTGTCTCGTATGAGGTGCTCCCCCACTTTCCACGCAGCACGGTTGTTGGTCATGCGGGGAAGTTGGTGTGGGGGCGTATCGGTTCAACTCCCGTGGTGGTAATGGCCGGGCGCAAACATTTGTACGAAGGGGTGGATATTCGGGAAACGGTGATTCCGTTGAGAAGTCTGATTCTTGCAGGAGTTCGGCGTGTGATTGTGAGTAATGCCGCCGGTGGATTGAACAAACAAATGCTTCCGGGTTCGTTGATGCTGATCAACGATCATGTGAACATGCAGTTTCAAAACCCGCTGATTGGGGCCAACCTGAGTGAGTTGGGTCCCCGTTTTCCGGACATGTCCGCCCCCTACGATCCCGTGTTGATGGCCAACGCCCGGGCTGCGGCGTTGCGGTTGGGAATTACGCTGCATGAGGGCGTTTACGTGGCACTTTCGGGGCCCACGTATGAAACAGCCGCCGAGGTGGGGATGTTGAAAATGTTGGGCGATGCAGTGGGCATGAGCACCGTTCCTGAAACGATTGTGGCAAATCACATGGGTGTCCCCGTTTTGGGAATCACCGCTATTACCAATTCTCACGTTCAACGCGTCGTGCAGAAAACAACTCACGAAGAAGTGATCGCCGTTGGGAAACAAGTGGGTGCAGACTTCTGCCGGTTGGTCTCGGAAATCATCACCCATTCCTAGTATTCCACAACGGGTTCGAAGCCCAGTGTCCCCATGATTGAAACACATCAACTCAACCATGTTTTTGGAACAACGCCGTGCCTGCATGACTTGAATCTTCATGTTCTCGAGGGTTCCGTGCTGGGCTTTTTGGGTCCCAACGGTGCAGGGAAAACAACGACCATCCGCGTTTTGACGGGGCTGCTTCGGCCAACCTCTGGTTATGCCACCATAGGGGGATTCCGTGTGGATTCCCAGTTGGATCAGGTTCGGCAGATGATCGGATTCCTTCCAGAAGAGGCTCCGGCATTTGGTGAAATGCGGCTGGCTGCTTTTCTACGGTACATCGCCGGACTAAAGAACATCCCTGGGAAAAAAATTAAGTCCGAGGTGGAACGCGTTCTGGAGTTGGTGGATTTACTCAAGGATCAACAACGGTTGGTGGGGAATATCTCCAAGGGGATGCGGCGCAGACTCGGTATCGCCCAGGCGTTACTGGGGAACCCCAAGGTTCTCATCCTGGATGAACCCACGGATGGTTTGGATCCCACCCAAATCGCTACCACCCGCGATCTCATCAAATCCCTGAAGGGTAACACCACGGTATTTTTTTCCACGCACATTTTGCCCAACGTGGTGCAAACCTGTTCCCACGTGGCGATTCTGGCTCGCGGAAAAATGCTTTTTCAAGGCTCCATGGAAGAGGTGGAAAAACAGAATCCTCCGAAATTGGTGTGGCGAGTTCAGCGTTCAAACGAACCCCGAAACCCTCTCAAAAGTTTCTTCGAATCCAAACAGCTGAACTCCCTGCATTATGGGGAAAGTCCCCAGTACTGGGAAGCCGAGCTTGGTGGAGGACTTCCTTCCGCGCAGGATCAAAATGGGTTGTTGCGTGGTATGCTGGACTCCGGACTTTTAGTGCGGGAAGTTTTTCTTCAACAACCGAGTCTTGAGGATATTTTTCTTTCTGCAGTGTCCCTCTCTGAGGGGACAGAGGAAGTTTTGGCGGATCAGAAAGCGAGACATCGAAAATGATGCAGATGCTTCGCCATGTCCGGTTGATCGCCGTGCGCGAATTCCAACTACTTTTACTGACTCCCATCTTTTGGGTCATCAGCGGCGTTTTCTTCTTTGCCAGCAGTTTGGTCTTCACGGGATTATTGATCGGATTTTCCAATCCAGAAATGCGCCAGCAAGAGAACATCACGGCGGATGTTACCATCAGTGTGGTGCAGCAGTTGTTCTGGGTAATTCACTACTTTTTGATGATCCAGATTCCGCTGCTTACGATGCGGAGTTTTGCAGAAGAACGGCGTGCCCGAGCCTCGCAGTTAATGCAGACTCTCCCGGTATCCGATTGGGGACAGGTGTTGGGCAAGTGGCTGGGTTCACTGGCGGCGTTCAGTTTGTACTTGGTCTTGAATCTGATGTTTCCCGCCATTTTGCATTTCCTGAGTGAACCCAGTTGGCTGGTGATCGGGGGATCTTTTTTAGCGCTTTTTCTGGGTTGTGCGGCGTATCTGGCGATTGGGTTGTTTTTCTCTTCTCTTACTGATTCCCAAGTGGTGGCAGCGGTACTGAGTTATGTGTTTCTGTTTGGGTTGATGATTCTGGCTTCTCTGGCGGAGGCCTTCAGCATCGGGCCGTTAATCGAATTTTCCAAACACCTCACCATTTTGCCACACATTGATCCGCTGTTGGAGGGGCTGTTGCGCGTGGAGGATTTCACGTACTTCATCCTTCTCACCGGATTCTTTCTCTTTTTGACGGTGCGTCAGTTGGAATCACAACGGTGGCGGAACTCATGAGATATTCAACCACTTTGGGGACACAGGAGAAATACCGGGGAGCCGTGGCGATATCTCTGCTCATTATTGTGCTGGGGTTCGTTCTGTTTTTTGTGAGTTTGCTTTGGGGCTTCTGGACGGAGACGCTCTCCTTGTGGAATTGGGGACTGCTGGCAGTAAGTTCCCTGCTGATTCTGGCGGGGTACAGCTCGGCGGGTGACGGAAGCTGGAAGATGTCACTGGCCAGTCTTCTGTATTCGTTCTTCACCTTGGTTTGCTGTATTGCGGTGTACCTGATTTCCACCAACCGTGATTGGGAATGGGATTTCAGTGTAAGTGCTCGGCATACGTTGGCTCCGCAGGCGGTGGAAACGGTGCGAGCGTTGACTCGCCCTGTCACCATTACGGCTTTTCAACCGATTCGGAATCAGGAGGAAGCGGCGCAATTTCTGGAACTCTTCGCCCGGGAGTCGCCATATCTCAATTATCGTTTGCTTGATCCCGCGGTAGAAATCGGTGAAGTTCAGGAGTTTGGCGATAACATTCTCCCCAACGATGTGATCATCTCAACTCCCATGGATGAGGGCACACGCTCAGTCCGCACAGTGTTCAAAGTGGATGATCCCAAGCGTGAGCAGGTGCTGACCAATGCGCTGCTTGAGTTGGAGTATGGGAGCGATCAGCGGATTTACTTCTCGCGTGGGAAGGGCGAGCGTTCCGTGTTTACCGACAACCCTTCCGGGAACACAATTTCCACCTTGGGGCGCGAGTTGGAAGCCCAGAGTTTTCCAATTGCCGAGCTGAATCTACAAACTCTCCCGAGTATTCCCTCAGACGCCGCAGTCGTGGTTTTATTTACCCCTCAGGTGGACTTGTTGGATTCCGAGCGGTTGTTGCTGGAGGAGTATCTGCTGGAGGGCGGGAAGCTGTTTTTAGCGTTGGAGCCAAACTTTGAGCGTGATGAGCTCCCCAATCTGGAGTCGTTGTTGACGGAAGTAGGGATCAGCACTCGGAACAGCATCGTGGTGGATCCCCAAGCATCCTCCCAAGCCTCGGGTGTGGCTTTTGCCGCGCCAACCGGGGCACACCCCATCACCCAGAATTCGCCTAATATCATCTTTCGTCATTACCTCGCCCGCCCTTTTGAGATGGATGCCTCCCGCTCACCCCACACACCGGAACTGCTTCCCATCTTGGTGACACACGAAGGTGTTTGGGAGGAAAACGCCCGTTACCTGAAGCGCGTGCAACGTTCCTCACGCCCCACCGATGCGAATGAAATTGGAGTACGCACCATCGCCCTGAGTTCCGAGTTTCCAACACCTGCGGGAATCCGGGGCAAGGAAGCCCGTGTGATTGCTTTGGGGGACGGAGACTTTTTGAGTGACCAATACATCGCCGATGAATCGCTGACGTTGGCGTTGTTTTCCTTCAATTGGCTGACGCAACGGGAAGCCCAGCTTTCCATTCCTCCGAGGAAGATAGCCCCCTCGCGTTTTGATCTTACCCAGCAAACCCTCTATCTGATTACCGGAAGCCTGTTGTTTATGTCGCTTCTGGTTTTGGCGGGCGGATTGTTCTTCACCAACATGAGGAGACGCCACGGATGAACGCATGGAAACCGGTACTGGCTTGTGTTCTGGCCTGCTCGTTGTTAGGTATATATGTGGTGGATCGCCAAGCGATTCAAACCCGAAGAATGGAAGCCGCCCGGAGTTCCCGCCTGATCCCCTTTGATGTGGTGGATACGCAAGAAGTGGAACTCACCAATCCTGCTGGTTCATTCCTGCTTAAACGAGGTACCTCTGGATCTTTTGAACTGTTGCAACCCATTCAAGCCAAAGCCGATGAGGGACAGGTGAAAGCTTTGGTGGACAACTTTCACGGGGCACGAATTGGCGAGCGATTCCCTGCAACCAATCTCAAGGAATACGGGTTGGACGCTCCTCTCTCCACGATTCGAATTCAGGGAACACTCGATGGGAATGTGGTGGAGAAAGAATTTTCGATTGGTTCCGTTACGGGGACACTGGGACGGATTTATCTTCAGGATTTGGATAAACCGGATGAGGTACTCACCACCTCCGATTGGGTGATGAATCAAACACTCAAAACGCTAAACACATTACGGGATAAAACTGTCTTCCAGTTGGAGCCCACGGTGATTCAATCCTTTGTGGTGGAGAAGGACGGCGATTCCCTTCTAGTGGCGAGAAATCCGGAGTATCAATCCGGCTGGGATATCAATGGCAGGAAGGCAGCAAACGCCGATTGGGTGGAGCGATTGCTCCGTTCCATGGAGAATCTGCAGGCAGTGGAGATTGTGGACTCCCCCACATCGAGCAGTGCGGAACTGGGGTTGGAACCACCGATGATTTCCATCTCGTTTGAGGACGCCAAGAAGGAAGTGGCTCTTCTTCACCTGGGGAAAGGGACAAGCAGCGGCGACTCCTTTTTTGTTTCAACGGGGACAGATGAACCCGTGTATGTGGTGCAATCACGGTACCTCCGCGAAGTGGTCACGCCGCCCAATCGCTGGCAAACCCCACGATTGATTTGGTCGAATCGCAACATGATTACCGGGGTGAAAACGTATTCCGGTGATCTGATCATGGAAATTAGACGGGAGGAAAACCGCTGGATTTTTCCAGAGTTTCCTGACCTTCCCGTTCGTGAGGATTTTGTAACACAGTATCTTCAATTAATTGAATTGATTGAAGGTCGTGATTACGTGGGCGAAGGATTTGCCGAGGAAGTGGAAAATCAGGATTATGGGATTCGCCCGGAAAGTTATGCGGTGAAGTTGGTGACATCCAGAGGGACGGAGGAAGGTTTTATCCTCGGTTCTCTTTCG
>JANRMB010000153.1:0-9091 GCA_033761985.1 Candidatus Sumerlaeia bacterium
GAACTCATCACCGGTTCCACAAATTGAACCAAGGAAGCATTCTCCGTCCAAATGCGATCCGCCAATCCTGCCGACTCCTCAGAGGCTACCGGTGTATCGTAGGAGACCATTTCCGCAGAAAGAACTCTTGGATTCGTCAACCCGTAGGTATTTTCCAACTTCAGCCGATCATCCAATGCCACCCCTACCTGATAATTCACCACCAGCCGGGTGTGTAGCGTCATCTCAGTTTTTTCATTGGGGATGCCATTAAGGTAATACAGAGGACGAACACTAATTCCTGAACTCTTTGCATCAGAAGATTGTGAAACCAGCTTCTTGGCTGTATCGTAATCGCCTTCAACAATCAATTCCTGCGGTGTAAGCACCCGCCCTGTGGACTTCAAACCAATCTTATCTGCCAGCGCTTTTGCCTCGGACTTCCCTTTGTTCCCTGTAACGGATTCTGGGAAAACCAACACAGCTCGGTTGGTGGCTTGAACCAGCTTTTTATCCTTACCGGGGGATTGCCGAACGATCACCGTATCCGCGGGTTGGGAAAAGCCCATACCTGCTATTCCTACGCTCAGGCACAAAATCGATGCCTGTAAAGTGAAGGAAAATTTACCCAAAGAGGAAATGCGTTTCATGAACAAAAGGACCTCTGCTCCAATAAGCCCAAAGAAAACTCTGGGCGTATGATCGAATCAGTTTCAAGTGTCCTGTGCTAAAGCGATGCGAAAAGTGACGCAAGACCTAATCAGCCTCACCCCTGAAAAACAGCCTCCGTAGACCATTTATTCCCTCTGTATTGGTTCTCAGAAGAAGGACTTCGTTTTTCCGGCAGAATCCACTTCCAAAACCAGGCAAAAATAACCAAGTTTTCGTGAAGCGTTTTGAAGGATCAATGTGTCCAGTTTTTTTCCGGGAAACAATCTTCTCAATTCCAGAAAAGACTCCCGCCTCGTCGTCGTCGTGTTACCGGGTTGAATGGGAGAATTGTGCTCGGTTTGCAGGTGACGAAAAAAATCCAAATGGTCGGTAACCTGCAAAAGTCGATACCTCCTCACCCAATCGCTTTTGGATTCAAAATCTTTTGATCCTCTTTCCAATGGAACAAATTCCAGACGCCCCATCGCCCCAAGAAATTGACCTTGAAACATCCAAGGAAAAGCGGGCTGCTCAACCAAAAGTGGAAGACCAGTTTGAATCACCCAGCTCCCATCACCAATTTCCGCCACAACTCCATGCACCTCGTAGAGAAAATCCACTACTGAATGCATGTGGGGTGTAACATTCGTTTCCTGAAAACATTCCATCGGCAATAATCGAAGGTAGCCGGTCACAAGTGTGTCAGCTTTCCAATCCGCTACGCCTTGATGAGGAAGCATCCAATGCCCAATTCCCGCTTTAATCAGCGCAATTTCCAAGCCGGCATCCTTGAGGGAAAATTCTCTATAGTCCCACGAATCAAAAGTTAAGTGAGTGATTAACAAAGTTTGGTGATTTACGTCAATCATCATCACAATCAGAGTTTGCTACAATAAAAGTTGTGAAAAGTGAGCTTTTGAAGTTCATTTGATTAAGTCTATTCTCTTCAATTGTCCAAGAATGGAAAGAGGAGAATCAAACAACTTTGTTTGTTTAAACGCTTTATTCAGAACGATTCAGGATGAATACTGTAAGCCAAGTAGAATCAATTGTTTGTAAACTTTCAAGATTTATTTCTTCGATGGCACTGTTTTGCCAATACTATCCAGCATCATCCCGAAAGGTTAAGCACCCATGAAAATGTCAAACAAACCATTTACTGCCCGCCTTGCCACTGCAGTTGCCGCACTCTCCCTAGTAACTACTTCCTCCTACGCCATCACCCTGGCACAGCTTCAGAGCAATATTAACGCAGTGATTAACAACTCCGACGCGAATGTCCAGTGGTCCGTAAAGATTGAAAACAATGCAGGCAATGGCGATTTCTTCGCCAAAAACAACACCACAATGCGCCGCCCCGCCTCCAACACCAAGATTTTCACCACTGCGGCGGCATTCCGGAAGTTTGGTCCCAACTACGTTTGGCAGGGGAGTGCTCTCGGCTCCAGTTCCACCACCTCACCAGTTGATGCCATTCTTTCCGATAGCGATAATACCCTTGCCGACAGCCTCTTTTCAACTGTCGGAGGTCAATCTGCCGCGCTTGCTGAGATCGGTGCCATCACAAGCACAACTGGTATGGTGATGCTGGACGGTTCGGGTCTCAACTACGATAACCGCTTCAACTGCGAACAAACCATCGATGTCGTCCGTTGGGCCACCAACACTTACACCTACAGCCAATGGGCATCTCATATGGCCATCAGTTGCACCTCCGGGACCTTGGGCAGTCGCCTCTGTGGAACGGGTCAAGTCGGCCGTGTGCACGCTAAAACCGGTACACTTACAAATGGTGGAACACTCTCCCTCTCCGGGTATGTGGATAACCAGTACGATGGAAAACGCTATTTCTTTTCCATCTACACAAACAATATTCCCTCGGCCGCACAATCTGATACACGAAGCCGCATTGATACAATCGTCAGCTATATGTGCCAATCTGGTCTTCCCAGCGTAGACCCCGCACCAGTAGAAGTAATCGTGGACAACGCAGGAACAGAAGTCATCATCCCCTCTACCTCCTGGTTCCCGGGAACCTCCATTGCCGGTTATTACGGTTCCAACTATCATGCACGCGCCACGGCAAGCGTGAGCGATGCCTTTACATTCCGTGGAACCATCCCTTCCGACGGAAATTACCAAATATTTGCACGTTGGACGGCTGCAACCAACCGCGCTTCAGCAGCACCATTCATCATCAACCACACAGGTGGTTCCACTACGGTGAACGTAAACCAACAAATCAACAACGGAACATGGGTTTCTTTGGGAACGTACAACCTCTATCAAGGAAGCACGGCAGATCGCGTCAAAGTTTCCTGTTGGACAACTCCCGGCTTCTACGTCGTTGCCGACGCGATTCGCTTCGTCAAACAATAACCCCTTTCCTGATCCTAACAACGAATCGGGGGCGTTTCATGCCCCCGATTTTGATTTAACTCAAAGAAATTCAAAAAAGTTTCGCTTCGCTCTCTTTTCGTGTTGACGTGGATCATGGAAAATACCAAACGAAAGGAATGCGTAAATCCTAACCAGAGGTAACCCCGAATGTATCTCACACGCCGCCAACGCGAAGTCTTTGACTACATCAAAAAATTTATCCATGAGAACAACTATTCCCCCTCTTTGGATGAATTGGCCAAGGGGCTCGATCTCTCCTCTCTTGCTACAGTGCATAAACACCTCAGCAACCTAGCAGAAAAAGGGGTCATCAAGCGGCATTGGAACAAGGGGCGTGGAATTGAAATTGTGCGGGATCTCAACACCCCTGTAGTAGTGGAAATGAGCTTGAACGCCTGTTATGAGATTCCCATACGTGGAACCGTTGCCGCCGGCCTTCCTTTGGATGTTTCAGAGGATGCTCACTCCGCGCGCCTCAACGTCCCTGCTGATCTTGTCCGGAATGCGGAGGAAACATTCGTTCTGAAAATTCGCGGCGACTCCATGATTGAAGAGGGAATTCAGGAAGGCGATTTCATCATCTGTGAACGCCGAAGCCTTGCAAGAAACGGCCAAGTCGTCGTCGCCCTCGTGAACGACTATGAAACAACCGTCAAATACTTCTATCATGAAGGTGATCAGGTACGTCTTCAACCCGCCAATCCGTATATGGAACCCATCTACGTTCGCCCGGAAAACGTTGCTGTTCAAGGTATTGTGATCGGATTAGTTCGTAAATATAAGGTCTGACGTCGTTTATCCCAGCAAAAAATAACTTGTCACTCCTCGGGCTTCCAAGCCAACTCACCCTCATCAACTTGAACGGGAAGCGCCAAACCATCGTTCAACCTGAACTCATCAACAAGCATTCTGAGCTTGAATACACCGGTCTAATCCAGCTCTTTTCTACTCAGGATGCCTGTTGATGAAACCAATTTTTCTCGATAACAACTCCACCACACAACTTCACCCGGAAGTTCTCGAAGCCATGTTTCCATGGCTTGGAACTCCATGCAATCCATCTTCCTTTCATGAATCGGGTGCGGCTGCCAAAAAAGCGGTGGAGGAAGCTCGTGGAAAGATTGCAAATCTTCTGGGTTGTTATCCTGAAGAGATATTGTTTACCAGTGGTGCAACGGAAGCAAACAACCTCGCACTCACCGCATCTCTCCGCCGAACAACATCCAAACATTTTCTCAGTACAATACTGGAACATAAATCTGTTCTCGAGCCTTTGAAGCGATATCAGTCCAACGGCTTTGAGGTAACCCTGCTCGAATCCGATTCAAAGGGAGCAATCTCCACATCCCGTTTTCAGGAAGTAATAACGACCCAGCCTCGTCTTGTTTCAATCCTCCACTCTAACAATGAAACCGGCGTGATCAACCCCCTCGAAGATCTCGTAGATTACCTAAACCCTGTCTCACTCACGCTATTCCATACCGATGCCACTCAATCCATCGGGAAGATTCCCCTGAATTTGAAGGAGCTTCCCGTTGATTTACTAACCCTCAGCGCCCACAAGTTCCATGGCCCCATGGGAATTGGCGCTTTGTATGTTCGTCGTCGTTCTCCCACCATTCAACTCGAACCACTCCAAGTTGGCGGCGGGCAGGAAAAAGGGCGTCGATCCGGAACTTTGAACACTCCTGCTATCGTGGGGATGGGAAAAGCGGCTGAATTGGCCCAGCTACAATTACAAAAAAATCAACCACTCAAGTTCTTGCGTGATCGATTGGAATCCGCTCTACTCCAAGCAATTCCCGGATCTGAAACCAATGGTGACAAACACAACCGGCTTCCCAATACCTTCAATCTCTATCTCCCAGGAGTTTTGGGGAGTGCGCTCATGCAGCAAGTCCCCGACGTTTGTTTTTCCACTGGTTCCGCCTGCAGTTCTGCCCAACCGGAACCCAGTCATGTGCTACTTTCCATGTTTCGTTCGTTAGGTGAGGACGCTGCCCAAGATCGCGCACGTTGCAGCATTCGGTTTGCCGTCTCCCAGTTTACCACTCAGCAGGAAGTTGATACCGCTGCACAAAAAATCATCAACGCCGCACTACAACTCAGAGAGGCATAAACAAAACAACCGCCCAGTTTCCTGAGCGGTTGTTTCCACATTCCTGTTTGTTTGATTCTTGAATGCAACGTTATCCGTTCGCTTTAACCCAAGTTCCCATGTAATCCACAAGGGCTTGAATATTTTCTTTGGACATGGCGTTATAGATACTGGCGCGAAGTCCTCCAGCGGAACGGTGACCTTTGAGCCCGTCGAACCCTTCTCTTTCGGCATCCTTCACGAGTTTGTTGTCCAATTCCTCACTCGGAGTGCGGAATACAACGTTCATCAAGGAACGGTCTTCCTTATTGGTAACAGGTACCGTAAAGAATCCGTTGTTCGCATCAAGGAAGTTATAAAGAACTGCGGCTTTGTCCTCGTTATGCTTCTGCATCGCCTTGAGTCCACCCTGGTCCTTGATCCATTGGAAAACAAGGCTGGCCACATAAATGGGGAAGCAGGGGGGAGTGTTGAAGCAGCTTTGGTTTGCTGCATGGTTGCGATACTGAAGGATAGAGGGAAGATTCTCGTCACCTTTTTCTGTCCAATCCTTCCGCATCACCACTACGGTAACACCGGCAGGACCAATATTCTTCTGAGCACCACCGTAGATGATCGCGTACTTGTCGATATCCACGGGGCGGGAAAGAATATCCGAGCTGGCGTCGCAAACCAACAGCGCGGGGGATTTGGGTTCCACACGGTATTGGGTGCCATAAATTGTGTTGTTGGAGGTAAAGTGAGTGTAGATACCGTTTTCGGCGTAGTTATAGGATTTTGGGATGTGCGTATACTTTTCGTTTTTGCTGGAAGAAGCAACGTGCACTGTACCGAAGCGTTTTGCTTCTTTGATTGCTTTGTCTGACCAAACACCGGTGTCGTGGTAGTTTGCCACGCCACCCTTCATAAAGTTCATTGGCACTTGAAAAAACTGTGTCGTTGCGCCACCGGAAAGGAACATCACGTCCCAGTTGGCATCCAAACCGAGAAGTTCGCGCAAATCGGCTTCCGCTTTTTCCAAAATGGAGACAAAGGATTTGCCCCGGTGAGATTGTTCCAACACACCAATGCCGGTGGAACCAAAGGAGAGGATGTTTTCGCGAGCCTCCTGCAGAACAGATTCTGGAAGAACGGCGGGTCCGGCACTAAAGTTCACTTTTCGGTGTACGGCGGTGGTAGTCATGTTACGATCCTGAGTCGAAATTGTAGGAGTCACTAAGGTAGGGTAGTGGTACAGAGATTGCCGACCGTGGGTCAATCCAGCTTTTGCTCTTTCCTTCGAAATCCAACCCTGGCTCGATGCCCGAATTGATAAAAATCATGGCTTTCCCACTAAATTCATCCAACTTAAACCGATTTCCCAATCTGTTCATTTGCTTGGCATTACTGCTGATAACTTCAACTGTGCTCGTCGGTTGCTCTTCCAAATCACTTCGATGGGAGGATTCGCAGGTACTCTTTGCTGATACCCTTCAAAGTCGGTATCCTGTGGGGAGTACCCGGCGTGCGATTCTCGATCGCGTGGGCGTTCCAACTTCCACGTTTAGCCGAAATCCACAACCCGGGGCCAATCTCTCCTGGCCACCAACTGTGCCCGAACCTTTCCTCAAGGAAATCAACCGAACAGAGTTGGAATTTGGAATCTCTGCCTTTCGAGTGGATACCTATGAAGTATTTGCTTCAGACGTGGTGAATAACCCCGATCTCCTGAGTCCCTACACCGATCTTCTCTTTTATGATGAAGCGGACCAACTGCTCGCAACTCATCGGATGCAACGCCGATAAGGCCAGAATAAGGACGTATCCCCATGATTCTCGTTATTGCGCTCTATCACTTCAACCATGTGGATAATCCTCCCGTGTTGCAGGAGCAACTTTTAGCCTTCTGTAAATCCCATGAAATCAAGGGAACTCTCATCCTTGCCGAAGAAGGCATCAATGGAACGGTAGCCGGGGAAGAAGCTGATATGCGCCAACTTCTGGACTATCTTCGCTCCTTACCACCTTTCTCCCATTTGGAGTGGAAGGAAAGCTGGCATTCGGAACAACCCTTTCTCCGCATGAAAGTGAAGCTAAAAAAAGAAATCGTAACAATGGGGCAGCCGGGAGTGGACCCCAGAAAACTGGTGGGTTCCTACGTTCAACCCAGTGAATGGAATTCCCTCATTTCCCAACCAGATGTGACCCTGGTGGATACCCGAAACGATTATGAATACGCCTTGGGAACATTCAAAGGAGCATTGAATCCCGATACTGAGAGCTTCCGTGAATTCCCCGAATACGTGAAGCAAAACCTCGACCCCCAGAAAAACCCCAAGGTTGCCATGTTTTGCACCGGCGGTATTCGCTGTGAAAAGGCAACCGCCTACCTACTCGAGCAGGGGTTTAAGGAAGTGTATCACTTGAAAGGTGGTATCCTCAAATATTTGGAGGAAGTCTCCAAAGACCAGACTCTTTGGGAAGGAGAATGCTTTGTCTTCGATAACCGTGTTACCGTCACACACGACTTGGAAAAGGGATCGTTCGGCCTTTGCCCCAATTGCCGGAACCCTCTATCCGAGGAGATGAAGCAATCGCCTCAGTATGAAGAAGGGGTAAGTTGCCCAGTGTGTTTTGATGAATTGACCCCTTCTAGGGCAGAGGGCCTGCGGGAACGCATGAAGCAAATTCAAATCGCCAAGGAACGCGGTTTGCCCTCTCATATTGGCGTATCCTTGGAAGAACGGCGAGCATTCAAACAAAAACAACGTGCCGCCGAAATAGAGCGCGCGAACAAATCCCGGCTGGCCAAACAATCGCAAAAAACAACGATGAAATAAACTAGAAATGGTGCGAGCGAAAGGAATCGAACCTTCACGCCTTGCGGCGCTGGAACCTAAATCCAGTGCGTCTGCCAGTTCCGCCACGCTCGCACAAAGCAGTTCGTGATCGTTGGATGCTGCCCCTTGGACGGCAAGTGGAATCTATAGGAGTTTTGCCTGATACACACGCCCCGGGCCGCTTTTCACCAAACCCATCATTTCCAACTCCAATAAAGAGGTTGTGAAGACCCCGATTCCCATGTGCTCTGGAACCATCTCCATTTGCAGGGCATCGTAGCTGACGGCTTCGTGTCGAATGCGTTCATAAATCAAGGTTTGTGTGTTGTTCATTTCTGGGAGAGGAGTTGCTTTGGATGTTTCATCGGAAGTGGGGGATTGCTTTTGAAAAGCGAGAAAATGTTTTTCCATCAGAAGAAGCGCATCACCGGGTCGTACAATCGGGATGGCACCTTCTAATAGCAGTTGGTTTGCCCCTTCACTGTTTGGTCGAGTAATGTCACCAGGTACGGCTGCCACCTCACGACCATACTCTGCCGCAAGGCGCGCCGTGATCAAAGCTCCACTTTTGACCGATGCTTCCACCACAATGGTGAGTGGACACAAACCTGCGATGATCCCGTTGCGTTCCGGGAAGTTTTGGCGATTTGCTGGTGTTCCAGGGGGGTACAGGCTCAGCATCGCCCCCTGAGAGGGAATACGTTTTCGAACAGCTTCGTTTCCCTGTGGGTAATCGACATCCAAACCACATCCTGCAACACCAAGAGTACGCCCGCCTCGATCCAAAGCGGTTTCGTGAGCCGTTGTATCAATCCCGAGAGCCATACCGCTTACAATCGTGCAAAAGGGAGTCAGCACTTCCACAAGCTTTCGAGTTACGTCTCTTCCGTATGATGTGGAAGCCCTTGGCCCCACGATGGAGACGGCGATGGCATCCTGCGGCAGATAACTCCCTTTGATAAACATCCAGCAGGGAGCATTTGGAAGGGTTCTCAACGCTGAGGGTAACCCCTGATTTGGAGTGAGAACGAAGATTCCCGATCGTTTGCCGCGATCGATTTGTTCTGCCACTCGATCCATGATGGCGGAGATTGGGCGAGTTCGTTCTTCATCCCGGCGTTGAAAACCAATACTTTTCAGCGTC
>JANRMB010000154.1:0-9580 GCA_033761985.1 Candidatus Sumerlaeia bacterium
GGGAGGAATCGGCCCTCTATCACACACAGTTTTTAGGATTTCACCCGGGGCAGGATTCCCGCGCGGGGAACTTTGGTACCGTGCGGAGTTCACCCCTTTGGAGTGAATGGGAAATGGAAGCTCACGAACGCGGAAAAGCGATGTATCTTTCCTGGCACGGGAACGCGTTCAAGGGAACTTCGCGAGGGCTTTTTGGGTTCGTTTACGGACCGGAAGCGTGGAGCACGTTGGAAATTTTTTCGGGGATTCCCGGAAGTATTGAAATGACCGATGCGGTGATCAACGAGATCGCCCGGGATGTGCACGCCAGCTATGACCCCACTTGGAGAATAGGGGACGCACTGGTGACGGCATGGTTTGGTGAGATCAATCCATTCATGAATACCAAGATGCCGGCAGGATTAATCGAGGTGGGTTTCTTTGATAACGTGGAAGACGCCAAGTATATGCTGGATCCACAATTCCGCAGGCTGGCAGCCCGTGCCACGTACCAAGGGATTGTGGAGTACTATTCGGAAAACGTGAAGGGATTCAAGGTGGAGACTCTTGTACCCGAGCCCCCCACGAATTTCCGGGTGAGAACAAATTCAAAAGGGCAACACGTGCTGGAATGGAACGCCGCCATACCCGATGAACAAAACGTGGCCGGGGACAAGGCAGAACGGTTTGTGGTGTATTCAAGTTACAACGGGTACGGATTTGACAACGGAACAATTGTACGCGGTACAAGCATCACGATAGCTCCCAATCCGGAGAGACCAGCGCACCTGAAAAATGTGGGTGTCCCCGAAGTGGTGCCGAGCTATTACCGCGTGGCAGCTTTTAATTCTGGTGGAGAATCACTTCCATCGGAAACATTGGCCGTTGGAATGGAGCAACCCAACTCCACGGGGACACAGAAGCAAGAACGACCCATTCTGTTGGTGTATGGTTATGACCGCTTGGATGCGGGATTGAATTTCCTGGACGGGGACGGGGCCACAATGCGCGGTATACTTTCCAAGATGAATACCCGTGATTATACCGTTCCCTATGCGAATGTGCTCCTTTCAGAAAACAAGGCATTCCACTCCACGAGCAACGAAGCCGTGGAAGCTGGGCAAATCAAACTTCAGGATTATGAGACGGTATTCTGGATTTTGGGTCAGGAAAAGGGAGCCACCCAAGGGATATCAGAAACAGAGCAACAGTTGATCAAAAGCTTCGTGGAGCAAGGCGGTGGATTATTCATCAGCGGCTCAGAGGCGTTTTTTGAAACAGCTCAAACTGCCGAGGGGAAAGCTTTCCTTGAGGGTACGCTAGGGATCCGTGTGGCAAGTGACAACTCGGGGACACGCCAAGTGGTCTCCTCCGAGGAGGGCTTGTATGCAGGATTGGGTGAGTTAACCTTGAACAATGGAAATTCGGCTGGATATGTGGTGCAATCGCCAGATGTGCTCACCCACGCAGGACCGAACTCCCAAGTGATTTTGGAATACGCGGATGGCAAGGGTGCAGCAGCAGTACAAACCTCCATCCCCGGGAAAGGCCGTGTAATGGCTTTTGGTTTCCCCGTGGAAATGGTATTGGAAGAAAATCTTCGGCATAAGATGATTCTGCGCAGTACTTATGCGCTTTCGGGGACATTGGAGACACTTCTCAGTGATTCATCGTTGGGGACACAGGAGCATCGCATTCAACCATGAAGCCGTATTTGGTCTGCTCAGCACTCTGCACTCTCTTTTCCGTTGGTACTCTTGCGGCTCAAAGTGAGTTGATTCTTCCGGAAAAATCACTTCAGGATTTGGAATATCTCAAATTCTTTGAGGTGGAGAGTAAAAGAGAATTTGAGCAGCCACGTTTACGGACCCTTGCGGATGGCGCGCAACCCCTGGGAGCACTCAATGGGGCCACCATCATCCTCAGTGCAGGGCATGGTTGGCTTGTAACGAATGGCAAGTGGGGGACGCAACGTTCCAACAGCTTTGGTGTGGTGGAAGATCACAGCAACGCCGAGACGGTGAACCAGTATTTGATTCCGTATATTTGGAATGCCGGTGCAAACGTCATCACCACTCGTGAACGAGATTTGCAAACAGCGGAACTGATTGAAACTCAGCCGATTAATTTGGGGCCTTTGCCAAGTGAGCGAAACCCCCGTGCATTCCGAGGAAAGCAATTCGTTCTCCAGGCACAAACTACGGATGAGAAAACACCGACGAGTTACTTCTACAAACCACTATTCAAAAAATCTGGCCACTATAACATTACCATCTGGTTAGCGGCACCCAACGAAGGCAAACTACCGGAGCGGTTGGTGGTAAAAATTCATACTGTTGCAGGGACAGTGAAGTCGGAGATTTTCCCCACGGAGCAACCCGGGACATGGAAGAGTTTGGGAAGCTTTTACTTTGAAGCAAAACGCGACAATCAGGCGGTGGAAATCAGCAACGAGGGAATGGTGACAGGTGAAGCTTTAGGGATTTCAGCCGTACGGTTTGGTGGTGGAATGGGGACACAGGATGGCGGTGAAGGCATTCCCTCTTCCGGCAAACCACGCTGGGAGGAATCGGGATTGTACTATGCGGAATTTGCGGGGTTCTCTCCTGATGTTACAGGGGCGGGGCGTCGATGGAACGCCGTTCACGCCATGCCGCGTTTTGCCGAGTGGCTTGCCCAGAGTTCACCCAAGGGCACCAGCGTCTATTTAAGTTGGCATACGAATGCCAGTCTCGACCATACCATCTCGGGGATTTCCACCTACATTTACGGAGTGGACCCCTGGGACTCAGTGGAAAACTTTAGTGGAGTTCCCGGCAGTGAACGTCTAGCCTATTACGTTCACAATAGGGTATTGAAGGATATTCGCCTGGGCTACAATTCCGAATGGGAGGATGTGGGAATCATCACACGGTGGTTGGGGGAAACCAATCCGCTCTCCAACGGCGAGACTCCTGCGATGCTTCTGGAAAATGGATTCCACGATAATCCCCGGGATGCGGCGTTCATTTTGGATCCCAAATTCCGTGATCTTTCCGCCCGCGCCGCCTATCGCGGTTTGCTGGAATACTTCACCAACGAAGTTCCGGGTTTCACCAATTCGACACTACTACCGGAGACACCCACGGCGTTTTCCATGATACCGGGGAAGGGTGGCATTTCGATCAGTTGGCAAGCACCGGAATCACGGAATACCGAGGATCCGGATTCCACAAAAATGTTGTTGGGAGATGCGGCCTCCGGGTATCGCGTCTTTACGAGCCCAAATGGCTGCACGTTTGCGGGTTCCAGTGTCACCGAATCGACGGACTATCTCATCACGGAATCGTCTCTTGATTGGGTTGCGGTACGAGTTTGCGCGGAAAACGAAGGGGGACGTTCATTGCCGACAGAGACACTAGTGGCCAGTGTCCCCAAGGCTGGGAACACCACTCCGCCCTCTGTACTAATTGTGAACGCGTTCGACCGATTGGATACAGGCCAGTACCGTGAAGAGGATGGTGGAGGACTTCGGGGAATTGTTCAGGAAATGAACAGTCGGGATTACCCGGTACTTTTTGCAGAGGCACTCCATGAGTTGGGCCATGCGTTTGGCTCCTGCAGCGATGAAGCATTTGCCACAATAAACACTCAAGGTGTTGCGACGGTGATCTGGATTTCAGGGGATGAGGAAAGTCACTCAGCAGATCAGGAAGCGTTGGCGAAGCTTGGTGAATTTGCTTCCGCCGGAGGGCGTGTTCTGCTGAGCGCGAAGAATTCCGTGATTCTTGATGGGGTGGTTCCAGGAATCACACCGCTACCAAATGTAGTGGGGACAGAGAAGTCTGAGTGGTTGGAAATTCTTCGTCCGCATCTGGGTTCCGCTCTGCCGTGAGAAACGAGAGCGGAACCAGAAGAGGAATTAGTAATCCCGATTCTTTTTGATTTTCTTGGCGAAGCTGGGTTTTTGGAATCCAGAGGGACCACCGGATGTGGGGCGCGGGCCTTTTGGCTTTTTGAATCCGAAGCCACCGGGACCGGATTTATCGCGATCACCGAACGATGGTTTATCTCCAAAGCTGGAGCGATCACGGTCGCCAAATTTTGGCTTATCCCCGTAGGAGGGGCGATCTCCACGATCCGAGAAGCGAGGTTTATCCCCACCATAGGAAGGCTTGTCTCTGTCCCCGTAGGAGGGACGTTCGTTGCGATCACTGAAACGTGGTTTGTCGTCGCGGTCTTGGAATTTTGGGCGGTCTCCGCGATCAGCAAACTTCGGACGGTCTCCACGATCCGCAAATTTGGGGCGGTCGCCAAAAGAAGGGCGGTCGCCGCGATCGGAGAATTTGGGGCGGTCGCCGCGGTCATTGAAACGTGGACGATCTCCAAACGAAGGACGATCAGAGAATGGTTTGCGTTCGCCGAAGCCCTCTGTCCCCGCAACAACTTCGCCTTCTTCCAAAAGACGAAGGCGAAGGGGGCGACCGCACACTTTGGCGCGGGCGAGGATTTCAGAGACTTCTTCCGGCATGCCCTCGGGGAGTTCCACGGTGGATTGTGAAGTACCGATGCGGAGTTTACGGATGAAGGAACCTTCGAGGCCGGACTCGTTGGCGATGGCGCCGACGATTTGTCCTGGCTTCACGCCGTGTTCGTTGCCCACTTCGAGAACGTAGCGTTCAAAGACGAGGGGGTTGCCGTCCTCATCGGTGGGATCTTCGTAGGAGTCGCGCTTGGGGCGGCGCTCTTCAGAGCGATCAAACCGGGGTTCATCGTGTTCTTCAGCGCGTTTGCGTTTCGGTTCGGGGCGTTCGAATTGGGGTTCGTCGCCGGTGCGTTCGAAAAATTCCGGTGCTTTGGGGAGCGATTCGGGGCGCGCGACTTCGATGCGTTTAGGGGCTGGATTTGCAAAAGCGGTACGGGGCGATGGGACGTCACGCTCCTCACGGCGTTCCACGGGGCGCTCCGAGCGTTCGGAACGTTCCACGGGCCGTTCGTCTTCGCGTTCGCGACGGCGTTCGCGACGTTCGCCTTTTTGCTCGGCTTCCAACAGGAAGGGCTCATCCCCTTGAAGAAGCTTGGCGAGTGCGGCGGCTATTTCAATCGCTGGGATGTTTTGTTCCATGCGGAACTCTTCGAGGAGGTTGATGTAGAAATCGTTGCGATCATCCACATCGAGAGCAGCAGTGATGCGCTCCTTGAATCGGGCAATCCGTTGATCGTTGATGATTTCCCGTGAAGGGAGTTGCATGGGCTCGATGGTTTGGCGGGTGGCGCGTTCGATTGCTTGAAGCATTCGACGTTCGCGAGGTGCGACGAAGAGGATGGCCTCGCCACTACGGCCCGCGCGGCCGGTGCGGCCAATCCGGTGGATGTAGGGCTCGGTGCCTTCGGGAATATCATAGTTGATGACGTGCGTGATTCGGGGAACATCGAGGCCACGGGCGGCAACGTCGGTGGCGATGACGATATCGATTTCCCCGGATTTGAGTTCTTCAACGATTTGCTCGCGGCGATTTTGGGGGATGTCGCCGTTGAGGGCTTCCACGGCGTAGCCTCGGGCGTTGAGGCTCTTGGCCAAATCGATGGTGGCGTTCCGCGTGCGAACGAAGATGATCATCGCCTCAAAGTTCTCGCCCTCCAAAATCCGCGTCAGGGCATCGAGTTTGTGCAGACCCGAAACCATCCAAAAGCGTTGGCGGATGGTGGAGACGGTGGCGGTTTTTTCTTCGATGGTGATTTCGGCGGGATCGGTGAGATACGTTTGGGCGATTTTGCGAATCTGGGGAGGCATGGTGGCGGAGAAGAGAGCCACTTGTCGACCTTCCGGAGCGTGTTCCAGAATCCACTCGACTTCCTCAATAAAGCCCATGCGGAGCATTTCGTCGGCTTCATCAATTACAAAGGTTTTGAGTTGGCTCATGTTCAGGGTGCCGCGACGCAAGTGATCGCACAGGCGCCCGGGAGTACCCACCACCACATGCACCCCGCGCTTGAGTTGGCGAAGCTGGCCATCGTAGCCGGAACCGCCGTAAATGGGGAGAACGTGAAAGCCCTGAAGGTGGGCCGCATAGCGTTGGAAGGCTTCGGCTACTTGGATGGCGAGTTCACGGGTGGGTGTGAGAACAAGGATTTGGGGATCGCGCTGGGTAAGATCGAGACCATTGATGAGCGGAAGCGCGAAGGCTCCCGTTTTTCCCGTTCCGGTTTGCGCTTGGCCGATGACGTCGCGTCCGTCCAGAATGGGGGGGATGATGCGCGCCTGAATAGCGGAGGGGCTTTCGTAGCCGATGTCCTGCAGAGCGCGGAGAATGTTGGGGCCGAGCCCCAGTTCGGCAAACGTGGGGACCTGCTCGGCAGGGGAATCGGGGGAATCAATCGTCATGGGGGGGAATTTCTTGCAATCTTGGGAAAAGGAGGAGAGGGGTGGGGCGTTGAGGTCAGGCGTTGGGGGGCCGTGTGAAGAGAATTAGGCTCTTCAAGGAGGAAAACAAGGGGAATGAAACACCCCGGCGGGGCCACATCCCGGTTCAAGGGGACGGGAGTGAACGCCTAAGAGGGGGCTGCAGGCAAGGGAAAGTTTGAGATTGGGCGATTTGCATAGCCCGAGTTCTGAGTTTTTTGTGGCTATGGAACCTTATCGAATTTGGCGATACCGGTTTCGCGCATCCTCCACGAGTTCCTTGTAGCGAGGGTTCGTGGTGGTGGAAAATTCATCGATCAGCAGTTTGTAGAACACTTGAGCTTCCTCGGGGCGATCCTGAAGATCCAGAGTGCGGCCCACGCCGAGGAGTGCATAAGCGCGGATTTCCTCGTCGTTGGGATAGACTTCCAGAAGTCGCCGATAGTTGGCTTCGGCTTGCTCAAAGTCTTCCAACTCCTCGTGAATTTCGGCCACCTTAAGTCCGGCAACCGGGGTGTAGCGGTCGTCGTTAGGGAACCAGGCTTCCACTTTGGTGTAGGCGATAATGGCGGTTTTGAGTTCTTCGTTGCGTTTTTCTTCGTCAAAAAAGCCCTTGGCTTCGCGCTCTTGAGCAAAGGCGACTTCAAACTGGGCGCTGGCGGTTTCCTCGCGGGGAATCATTGGCTCGCGCTTCTTGCTCATGGAAACGGACGGGGTGCACCCCTGAAGGCCCGCGGCGACGATGAAGGCGCCGAGCGCAAAGAGGGCTTTTTTGCAGTGGGAAAAACTCATGAGGGCGATTCTCCTGCCGGAGGTGATGAGGGTAAGGTTGGCGGAATGGCGGTGTGGTGATCAAGGTATTCCTGTAAAAAAACGGCGGCGGCCACGGAATCCAGATACCCCTTGGGAACGCTGCGATTCCCCAGAATCCCTCGGGCATCGCCACTGGAATATCGTTCATCCCAGAAGTTTACTTCCACTCCCGGGCGGCGCCGTTGCAGGCTGCGCACAAAAGCCCGGGTTTTCTCCACTTGTTCGCCCTCGCGACCCCCTTCCAATAACGGAAGCCCCACCACCAATCGGTGGGTGTTGAAGCGTTGCAGCAACGCCTCCAAGGCATCGAGCGTTCCCTTGCGCCCAAGCTTCTGGCGGTCCAATGCCTCAATCGGTTGGGCAATCACCAGACTTTCACTCACCGCCACACCGATGCGCACATCGCCCACATCCAGGGCAAGAATCGGCACGCGGCGGGTGGAAGGATCAGGGGGGTGGGTCATTAGGGGGTGAAGCGTCCGGGGAAAGGAATTCCGTAAATGTGGTGTTGATGCTCTGGGGATCACAACCAGAAGTTCAAAACCGATGTTGGGATACGATAAGCGATTTTGCGGAAGTGTTCCTGAAAAAAGAGGAGAAAGACAAATGGCTTCTGGAGCGCTGGTTCTCGTGATCGTGGGCGTGGCGTTGTGCCTATTCGGTTGGTTGCTTTACCGTACGGTGTTGCATGTGCTGGGGGGAGTTCTGGGAGCCGCGCTGGGACTGGCGAGCGGGTGGCTGTTGGCGGCAGCGCTGGGCGTGGACGAACCGTGGCCGTTGTTGATTCAAGTGGTGAATGCGGTGCTCGGGGCGCTCTCGATGGTGTGGCTGTTTCGGTTTTTGGATAAGATGGTCTTTCTGGTTTTTGGGTTGGTGGTGGGGGTCTGCGTGATGGCGGCAGTACACAACGGATTCGGACCGGAACTGGCGCGCATGGGACCAAACGGATTCGCCTATTGGGGAATCCTGCTGGCGGGAGTGCTGGTGGTTGGGGGGGTGTTTTACTTTTTGCGGTCGTGGTTTGTGGTTATCTCCACCACTCTGGTGGGGACGCTTCTGCTGGTGATGGGTCTCGCCACCACGGGCTGGGGAGTTTTGGGGTTGCTGGGGCTTCCGGGAGGGTTGGTGGTTCAGGGGTGGAGCTTGAAGCGGTGGGGAAAAGGGAGGAAGAAGGAAAAAACAGAATAAATGTTTTTCCTATTCATGATCCAATCGGATGGTTTCTATGTACCCTGCATACTCCATCGTTCCGTTGTTCTTGCACTCTTCAATGATCTCGTTTTGTTTGTTCTGAAAAAAGTAGAATAATTTGTAGGTATTCCGAAGTTCGATCGATTGCGAGGTTAAGAGATCATCATTTGATAAACCATTTCTCGGGAAAGTACAAAACTCATTTTGGAAATTTTCTGATTCAATATAGTTGAACATCTCAGAGATATTAAATTCTGAGTCACTGTGACTAAAAGAAAATGTGGTTAGTGGCGCGCCATATCTTTTTGAGATGTTTGCTTTTTCTGAATGTTCTCGAAGGATTTGTTTTGCCTCAGTGACGAATTCATTGAGATAGGATTGCTCAATCTTCCCTTTATTATAAGGGCCATAGGTTGTAAACTCACCTGCATCTTCAGGGGAACGATTGGTTTCAATAAATTGGTTCAGATCCAAGATTTTTGGTTCATAGTTACTAAAGTCTTCCCTCCAATACACAACACCATCGCCATACAAAAATAGTGTGAAGCGTGAATGGTGATAATCGTGCTCAGAAGAAACAAATATAGGCTTTTTTTCTTCCAAAAGTGTGGGGAGTCGCGATCCTTCCGATTGAAGAAGTGTAGCCGTCAGAATTATCAGGACGCAGCAGATAATGTGTTTGTTGTTTCTGGGAAGCATCTGATTGCGCTTTTTCCGTGAGGGCATGGGTTTTGGAGCTGTATAACTATGACCATTACCCTTGGAATTAGTTAGGGGCAAATCTGCGAAAATGCAATCGTTGGATAAAAAAAACCGCCCCGGGATATGCTCCGAAGCGGCGTCGATTCTTGAAGGTTGGTTTCTGGTTGATTAGTTGTTGCGGCCTGCACCGGCACCTTTGGCACGTTCTCCGTTTCCTTGGGCGGGGCGTTCGCGGCGGGCTTCGCCGTTTCCACCTTCAGCGTTCTGGCGACGGTTTGGGCGTTCTCCATTGGCAGCGCCTTCACCACGGGCGGCGCGGCGTTTTTCCCGTTCGGCTTTTTGTTCGGGGGTCATGTTTTTCATGCGTTCATCCCGCTCGGTTTTGCGTTTTTCAAACTCGGCTTTTTGTTCGGGGCTGAGTTGGTTGAATCGTTCCTGGCGCTCGGCTTTGCGTTTTTCCAGTTCCTCGGGGGTGAGGCCTTGCTTGTTGGGGTTGGTGAAGGTTTTCTGACC
>JANRMB010000155.1:0-15933 GCA_033761985.1 Candidatus Sumerlaeia bacterium
GTTGGCGGTCACCACATGTTTTCCGTTGGAAAGTGCGGAGAGAATTACTTCTTTGGCAATGGTGGTGCCCCCCACCAGCTCGATGATGGCATGGAGTGAAGGATCAGTGGTGAGTGATTTGTAATCGGATGTGAGGCGAATCCCGGCAGTGGAGACTCCGCGATCGCGATCGAGGTCCTTGTCACAGATGGCTTTCAGAACAAGGCGCCGACCGCAGCGTTCAGCCAAAAGCCCCGATTGTTCCTGAAGATGGCGTACCACGCCGGTACCGATATTACCGAAGCCCACAAGGCCGATATGAAAGTCACTCATAGTAATCTCTACACTCGAAAGAAGTTGTTTACTTGGCGGAATAGGGGATGAATGTGGCGGGGTCCATCACGGGAGCCGTCATGATGCGGATGAGGTCTTTGCTCCGTTGCTCAATTTCTTCAGGCTTAAGCCGAAGAATGCGATTCAGGCTGAAGTCCTCGACCACAAAGCTGGCCATCATGCTTCCCATCAACACTCCACGGCGGATGTTTTCTGCGGAAGCCGATCCCAAACGAGCCACATAACCCACAAGGCTGCCGGCAAAGGTATCGCCTGCACCAGTAGGGTCCTTCAAGGCGGAGGTGGGGTAGGCGGGAATGGCGAAGTAATGGCCTTCCTGGAAAACCACCGAACCGTGCTCGCCTTTTTTGATCACCACAGATTTGGGCCCCAGTTTCAAGAGAGCGCGGCCAGCTTCAATCAGATTGGTGGTTTCGCAATACTGGCGGGCCTCGTCCTCATTCATCAAAAGCAGGCTCACTTTTTTGATGACCTGAGTCAGGGTATCCTTACTTCCCTCAATCCAGAAATTCATGGTATCCAGAGCCACAAGCTCGGGAGACTCCAGTTGATCAAGAACATAGAGTTGCAGAGCGGGGTGAATGTTGGCGAGGAAGACAAACTTCATGCGCTTTTGATCAGGGGTGAGCTCAGGGCGGAAGTGCTCGAAGACGTTGAGTTGTGTGGTGTTGGTATGTGCCTGATTCATGGTGCGCTCATAATACCCGGACCAGCGGAAGGTTTTGCCCCCGGCAATTGTTTGCAAAGCCTTTACGTCAATCCCACGCTCGCGAAAACCCGCCACATAATGCTGGGGAAAATCATCGCCCACACATGCCAGCAAAGAGGTGGGGCCGAAATACGAGGCTGCAACGGAGCCAAAACTCGCGGAGCCACCGAGGGCATCCTCCACCTTTCCATGGGGTGTTTCCACGCTATCCAGCGCCACGGAGCCGATGACGAGTGCTTGAGACAATTGAGGTTTCCTTCGTGAATCAAAATAGGGGAAAAGAATCCAAAAACCCCATGCGGGTAGCAAGGGCGAACTCAACTCTTGCAGAAATCGCCGAAGTTGCCTACCCTTTATTCAGCCTGTCGGGAAAGGAGCCAGCCATGGGAAAAACAGTAGAGAGAGTAAGAATAAGTTCCAACACTGTTATATCAGAAGAGGAGCAACTCAAACGCCTTAAGCAGTTATCAGGTAAAAAACAAATTTTTCCGATAAACAGAGAAACCTTCCTGAATTCAATCCCAACCGATTGGCGGGAAGATGAAAATGATGTTGAAGAATTTCTTAGTTTTCTAACGGAAATGAAGAGAAGATAATTGAACTCATCGAAAATTCTAATTGATACCAACGTACTCTCATATGTTTTTAAAAATCATTCATTTGGATTAGCATATAAAGAAATCATCCTGGATTATCAGATTTGTTTAATATCCTTTCAAACATTAGCGGAGCTTAAATTGTGGGCAGCTACAAGCAATTGGGGGGAAAATCGTAAACTTCAGATCGATAAATTCTTAGATAGTTTTGTAACAATCTATCCTGACCAAGAAACCTGCTTATACTGGGGTGATCTGATGAATTCTTCTCGAAGAAAAGGAATCCATTTATCCGCAACCGATGCATGGATTGCGGCAACCGCTATTCAACTTAGCGTTCCTCTTCTTACCCACAACTATAACGACTTTGCGCACTTGCAAAACTTGGAACTGATTACTCGATATAAAATCTAAAACGGATAAAGAGATTCCCGTGGTTGCAAACTCTCCTCCTTACGATGCCTTGTTTATAGGCGCCCACCCTGATGACGTGGAAATCATGGCCGGTGGTACCGTGCTGCGCATGACTTCTAGCGGTCGCCGGGTGCTGATCGCTGATTGTACCCAAGGGGAAATGGGGAGTCGTGGCTCGGTGGAGGAGCGCCGTGAAGAGGCCGCCACCGCCGCCGCGCTCTTGGGTGCAGACCGAACCAACCTGCTTCAACCCGATGGCCGCCTTGCCTATGAGACGGAGTCCCTCACCCGGGCTATCATCACCATCATTCGAGCTGCGCGCCCCCGATTCGTGTTTACCCACGCCCATGGGGATCATCACCCAGACCACAATGCCGTCGCAGTTGCTACAAAGTACGCCGTCTTTCAATCCAACTTGGTGAAGTATGAAACCGGTCAGGAGCGTTTTCAGATCGGAAGACTCTTCTACTACGGCAACTTCCGAAAAGGGCTGAGCCAGAAGCCGGATCTTCTGGTGGATATTTCAGAGTTCTACGACCAGAAACAAGCTTCTCTGAAGACTTATAAAAGCCAAATGGCCAACAAGGAATACGAGGGTCCACCAACCTACCTGGCGAGCGATGCTGCTTGGCGTTCCATGATGATTGCCGCCGGTTCCCTGGGTTCGATGATCGACCGCCCTTATGCCGAAGGGTTCTTCTCCCACGCTCCGCTGTGGCTGGATGATTTGTTTTCCCTGCATGATGCGGGCATCTGATCGGATTTCAGCGAACAAATGAAAAAGCCCCGACGTTATGCCGGGGCTTTTTGTGGGTTTATTGATCAGGCGAATTAGCCCTCAGTTTCACCCTCAGGAGTGGGAACTGTGGAGGTCTTACGCGCCATGGCTTCGTCATCCATGATTTCCAAGCTGCGGTAGCGGGGGAGACCCGTACCAGCGGGGATCAGGAGACCCATGATAACGTTTTCCTTCAAGCCGCGCAGGTAGTCCTTGCGGCCACGGATGGCTGCATCGGTCAACACGCGCGTGGTTTCCTGGAAGGATGCGGCAGAGATGAAGGACTCGGTTTCCAGAGACGCCTTGGTAAGGCCCAGCATTTTGGGTTTACCAGAGGCAGGCTCACCACCGTTCTTAATCACGCGATCATTTTCTTCGGTGAAGATCCAGCGATCCACTTGCTGACCGTAGAGGAAGCGGGTGTTGCCCGGCTCTTCAATGGTTACTTTCTTCAGCATCTGGCGGATGATACACTCGATGTGTTTGTCGTTAATACCCACGCCTTGAAGACGATAGACTTCCTGAACTTCCTGAAGCAGGAACTCCATAACAGCTTTCTCGCCTTTGACGCGAAGGATATCGTGAGGAGAAAGGGCACCGTCGGTCAATACGTCGCCCACTTGTACACGCTCGCCGTCGCGGACGAGGAAGTTACGGTTCAACGGAATGCTGTAGGAGTGCTCCTCACCGTTTTCCGTGAGGATGGCGCACTTACGCATCCCTTTGGCAACACCGCGCATTTCAAACCGGCCGTCCACATCAGCAATGAAGGCAACCTCTTTGGGCTTACGGGCTTCAAAGAGTTCATCAACGCGGGGAAGACCACCGGTGATGTCTCGGGATTTGGTACGAGCACGGGGAACACGACCAAGAGTCTGCCCTTTTTTAACGGGTGTACCGTCTAGCGCTTCCTTGGCGATAATTGTCCCGGCGGAGAGGGAATAGTGAGCGATAATTTCGTCGCCATCTTCCTTCATCACCAGAAGGCGTGGGTGGCGTTCTTCGCGACTTTCGGTAATAACCATCATGCGGTTTTCCGTTTCCGCATCAAAGTCGAACCGCATCGTCACGCCTTCCACGATGTCCTCGTAAACGAGCACGCCTTCTACTTCAGCGATAATGGGGGAAGCGGTGGGGTCCCACTGAACGATCTTTGTTTCGGGCTCCACTTTTGCGCCGTCTTCCAAAAGAACACGGGCACCGTAGGGGATTTGGGGAAGGTTTTGAACTTCGTCACCAGATTTGTTGAACACCTTGATGGCGCCCGTACGGTTGGTAACGATTTTCTCACCTTTGTCGTTGGTGATATACTGGAGGTCGCGATACTCGATATGACCCGTGGTATCAGACTGATACCAACCCTCCAGAACGCCGATGGATACACCACCGGTGTGGAAGGTACGCAGAGTCAACTGGGTACCGGGCTCACCGATGGATTGCGCCGCAATCACACCAACGGTTTCACCCATGCGAACCATGCCTTGGCTACCGAGGTCACGACCGTAGCACTTACGGCAGATTCCACGGCGTGTTTCGCAGGTAAGAACGGAGCGGATCATGAGTTCGTTGATTCCCGCATCCTCAATTTCACGAGCGATGGGTTCCGTGATCAATTCGCCTGCTTTGATAATCAAGCGGTCGTTGTTGGGGTGCTTGACGTCGAACACTGGTGTACGACCGGTAATCCGTTCGCGCAAGGGTTCGAGGATCTTCTCCCCTTTGGAGTCGATGTCGGTGATGGGGCGGGCCATCACGCCGTTCTGAGTTCCGCAGTCGTCCTCGGTGATGATCAGGTCTTGGGATGCGTCCACCAAGCGGCGAGTCAAATAACCGGCGTCGGCGGTTTTCAACGCCGTATCGGCAAGACCCTTACGGGCACCGTGGGTGGAGATGAAGTACTCCAAAACGGTGAGGCCTTCACGGAAGCTGGCTTGAATGGGGGATTCGATGATCTCCCCGATGGAACCCGTCAGTTTTTTGGAGGGGCGCTGCATCAAACCGCGCATACCGGCCAACTGGCGAATCTGGTCTTTGTTACCACGAGCACCGGAGTAGGACATGATGTAAACGGGGTTGAAACCGTTCTGGTTGGTGGAAAGAGTCGCCATCAGATCGCGGGTCACGTCGTCGGTGGCCTGCGTCCAGGTGGAGATCACGTTGTGGTAACGCTCTTCGTCGGTCAAGTTCCCCTGGTTGTAATCGTTGTTGATTTTGTTCAGGCGTTCTTGAGCTTCCGCAAGAATTTGGGGTTTGGTATCGGGGATGATCATATCCTTGATACCGATGGAGATGCCGCCGCGTTTTGCATAGGCAAAGCCCAGATTCTTGATGTTGTCGAGGATCTCTGCGGTACGTTGATTGCCGAAGAGTTTGTGCGCAACAGCGGCCACTTGACCAAGTTTTTTCTTGGTCATGGTCTCGTTGGCGTTGGCGAGGAAATCGAGTTCCGCGGGGAGTTTCTCAGCGAAAATCAACCGGCCCACGCTGGTGAAAGCGTAGCGGGTTTCCTTGTTGGGACCATAGTTGGTGAAACGGCAGAGGATTTCCGCGTGCAGGGAGACCAACCCATGCTCGTGGGCGGAAATGGCATCGGCGGGGGAACCATACACACCGATTTTGCGAATGCGGGTGTACTTCTCGTCGAAGCCTTTGATTTCTTTTTTGGCGTCTTCAAGTTCCGTGCGGTTGTACTCCACCAACTTGCCTTTGGGATCGCGATAGATCTCGCGGTATTCACCGGGTTGGCGATCGTGGCGGATTTTGGTGAGGTAGAAGCACCCGAGAACCATGTCCTGGGAAGGGGTGGAGATGGGTTTACCGCTGGAGGGAGCGAGAATGTTATTCTCAGCGAGCATCAAGCGGCGAGCTTCCAACCGCGCCTCGATGGAAAGAGGCACGTGCACAGCCATCTGGTCACCGTCGAAGTCGGCGTTGAACGCGGAACAGGAGAGCGGGTGAAGACGAATCGCCTTACCATCCACCAAGCGGGGGTAGAAGGCCTGAACCCCAAGACGGTGCAGAGTCGGGGCGCGGTTGAGCAACACCGGGTGATCCTTGATGATATCCGCAAGAATATCATACACGATCGGCTCCTGACGCTCCATCATCTTCTTGGCGGATTTGATGGTGGTGCAGTAGCCACGGCGTTCCAGTTCACGGATGATGAACGGATCGAAGAGTTCCAGAGCCATCCGCTTGGGAAGACCGCATTCGTTGAATTTCAACTCAGGACCAACAACGATCACAGAACGACCAGAGTAGTCCACGCGCTTGCCGAGAAGGTTCTGGCGGAAGCGACCCTGCTTGCCCTTGAGCATATCGGAAAGAGACTTCAGGGGGCGGTTGTTATGGCCTTTGGTGGGGCGCCCACGGCGGCTGTTGTCGAACAACGCATCCACCGCTTCTTGAAGCATCCGCTTCTCGTTGCGCAAAATCACCTCGGGGGCGTGCAGTTCAATCAGTCGCTTCAACCGGTTGTTCCGGTTGATCACGCGGCGATACAAATCATTCAAGTCGGAAGTCGCAAAACGGCCACCGTCCAAGTGAACCAGCGGACGCAAGTCCGGAGGAATTACGGGGAGCACGTCCATGACGATCCACTCGGGTTTGTTGGGGGACCCACGGAACGCTTCCACAACCTTGAGGCGCTTGATGATCTTGTTCCGTTTTTGAGCGGAAGTGGCTTCGCGCATTTCGATGGAAAGCGAGTCGGAAAGCGTATCGATGCTGAGTTGCTTCAGGAACTCCTTCACCGCTTCGGCACCGATCATGATCTTCACTTTGTCACCGTATTGGTCGCGCATTTTCCGCGCTTCATCCTCGGTGAGCAATTGCTTGGGAACCAAACCGGTGTCCTCATCGGCATCCACCACGATGTATTCCTGGAAATAAATGACCTTCCCAAGATCGCGGACGCTGATATCCAGCAGGTTGCTGATTTTGGAGGACGTGCCTTTGTAGAACCAAATATGGCAAACCGGCGCAGCAAGGGAGATATAGCCCATGCGAACGCGGCGCACTTTGGATTCGGTTACTTCCACACCGCAACGGTCGCAGATGATGCCTTTATACTTGATGCGCTTGTACTTACCGCAGGCGCATTCCCAGTCTTTGGTGGGGCCGAAAATCCGCTCGCAGAAGAGACCGTCCTTCTCTGGTTTGAAGGTACGATAGTTGATTGTTTCGGGCTTTTTCACTTCACCGAATTCGCGCTGCTCCAAATCGTCCATGGAACGTTCGGTTTGGCGGCGATGGCGGCGAGCCCATTCATAAATTTGTTCAGGAGAAGCAATGGAGATACGGGCCACGGCGGCCATATCATTCAGGTTTACTTCATCCATGGCGCCTTCCACACCCACAGGAATCCGTTTGGAGTTGTGGGGTGCTCCCTCTGCGGGAGCGGGATCGTTTGCGGAATCGGCGAAATCATCGTTGAGGGACATATCGGCATAACCTCGAAATAGGGTCGGAGTAGGTCAGTCTTTTGAGTGCTGCGGAATACGGTGGCGGGAGAAGAGGTGGAAAACAGGAGGGGTGCCCGCGGGGAGCACCCCACTCCCATTAATCTTCCACGCTTTCCTCTTCATCACCATCGAGAGATTCAATGGGCGCCAGTTTCTCTTCGTCATCATCGGCATCATCGAGGGCGAAATCGTCGGAATCCAGGAAGGAGTCGTCCGCCACGCCGTCATAGTTGATGATATCATCGGGAAGAGTGGAGAGGTCTTCATCTTCCACGAGGAGTTCCAGATTCAAGCCGAGGGATTGAAGTTCCTTGACCAAAACGTTGAACGACTCGGGGATACCCGGCGTCACGTTGTGGTGGCCCTTCACAATGGCTTCGTAGATTTTCGTCCGGCCGTTGACGTCGTCAGATTTCACCGTCAGCAGTTCCTGAAGGGTATAGGCGGCACCGTAGGCTTCCAGCGCCCACACTTCCATCTCACCGAAGCGTTGACCACCGAATTGGGCCTTACCACCCAGAGGCTGTTGCGTAACCAAGGAGTACGGACCGATGGAGCGTGCGTGCATCTTATCGTCCACCAAGTGGGCGAGCTTGAGCATGTAGATGATGCCAACCGTAACGTCGCGGTCGAACTTCTCACCCGTTTTGCCGTCGTAAAGGCTTGCCTGACCTGTATTGGGGAGGCCGGCTTTTTCCAGAAGAGCCCAGATTTCCTCTTCTTTCACGCCGTCGAATACCGGGGTGGCAAGTTTGATACCGCGTTCCATGCTGGCCACGTAGTCCAACACTTCCTCATCGGACATCTTATCCACTTCCTGCACCATTCCGTAGAACGGAGTGCGATCGAAGCCCTTTTCTTTGATCCCTTCGGAGGGAGCAAAGATTTCCTTCAAACGGGTGCGTGCTGCGGCGGCACCGGCTTTGTTCACCAAACGGGAGACTTCATGGCCGATCTCGCGAGCAGCCCAACCCAGGTGTGTTTCCAGAATCTGACCCACGTTCATGCGTGAAGGAACGCCCAAGGGGTTCAGCACGATGTCCACTGGAGTACCGTCCGCCAGGAACGGCATGTCCTCCACGGGCATCAGTTTGGCCACAACACCCTTGTTCCCGTGGCGACCCGCCATTTTGTCCCCAACACTGATCTTCCGTTTGGAGGCCACATACACTTTCACCAGGTTGATAACACCGGGGGGAAGCTCATCACCGGTTTTGATGCGGTCGATGCTGTTCTTGGCGCGGTCTTCGATTTCCATCTCGCGGGTGCGGATGTTTTGATAGAGTTTCTTGATTTCGCTGCCCACGGAGCCATCCACGGGGAGCATCCCCGTTTGCAGGCTGTGGCGCACGTAGGCCAAGGCGGACTCACTGGCTTTTTCACCGGGTTTCATTTCCACTTTTCCGGTTTCAAAGTTAATGATTTCCTTGTCCAGTTTCTCCAGAATCGTCACCAACCGGCGATCGAACTCATTCCAAAGTTCCTGAAGCTTGTCCTGTTTTTCGTTCTCAATGGCTTGAATGCGGGGCTTGTCGCTCTTATCGCCACCAGCACCACGCTCCTTGCGGGAGAAGGTTTTGATGTCGATCACAATCCCTTCAGTACCGGGGGGTACTTTGAGGGAAGCATCGCGCACGTCGCCGGCTTTTTCACCGAAGATGGCGCGGAGGAGTTTTTCCTCTGAGGAAAGTTCGGTCTCGCCTTTGGGGGTTACCTTACCGACCAGAATATCACCGGGCTGAACCCGTGCACCGATGTACACCAATCCGTTGGGGTCCAATTTGGCGAGAGCCTCTTCGGAAACGTTCGGGATATCCCGGGTGATTTCTTCCTTCCCGAGTTTGGTATCACGGGCATCCACCTCGAATTCCTCGATGTGGATGGAGGTGAACACGTCATCATGCACCAAACGCTCGGAAAGGCAGATGGCGTCCTCGTAGTTGTAACCACCAGCGCACTGGAAGGCCACGAGCACGTTGCGGCCAAGGGCAAGTTCGCCGAGTTCCGTGGCGGCACCGTCGGCAATTACCTGACCCGCCTCAATACGCTGACCTTCAAAGATGATCGGCTTTTGGTTCATGCAGGTGTTCTGGTTGCTGCGCTTGTATTTTTCCATGTGGTAAACATCGCGCTCACCAGAGTCGGTACGGATAACCACTTCCTCACCCGTAACGCGCTCGGCAATACCGGCACGGCGGGCGATGGGGCAAACACCGGAGTCTTCCGCCACTTTGCGCTCAATCCCGGTTCCCACCAAAGGAGCATCGGTGAAGAGCAGAGGAACGGCTTGCCGCTGCATGTTGGAACCCATCAACGCGCGGTTGGCGTCGTCGTGCTCCAGGAAGGGAATCAACGCGGCGGAAATGGAGACCAACTGCTTGGGGCTGATGTCCATGTACTGAAGCTCGGAAGGGGCTACCCGGGGGTAGTCGCTCAATCGGCGGCTCAGAACCGTATCACGTTTGTAGTAACCCTCATCGGTGATGGGGGCGTTGGCCTGGGCGATGATGTAGTTGTCTTCCACGTCGGCGGTCAAATACTCGATCTGATCGTTCAACACGCGGCTGTTTTCCACCTTACGGTAGGGGGTTTCAATGAAACCGAAGTTGTTGATCCGCGCGTAGGTGGAGAGGGAGCTGATCAAGCCGATGTTCGGGCCTTCAGGGGTTTCGATGGGGCAAACACGACCATAGTGGGTGTGGTGAACGTCGCGCACTTCGAAGCCGGCGCGGTCACGGGAAAGACCACCAGGCCCCAACGCCGAGAGGCGGCGTTTGTGCGTCAACTCGGAGAGGGGGTTGGTTTGGTCCATGAACTGGGAAAGCTGGCTACGACCAAAGAAGTCGCGCACGGCCGTGGCCATGGGCTTCGCGTTGATCAGGTTTTGGGGAAGCATGTTCTCCAAATCCACGATGCTCATACGCTCACGGGCAGTTTTTTCAATTTCGGTCAACCCTTGGCGAATCTGGTTTTGCAGAAGCTCGCCCACGCAACGAACGCGGCGGTTACCAAGGTGGTCGATGTCGTCAACCTCAACTTCTTCCGCCGCAAGGCTGGCCAAATGCTTCATCACATGGATCAAGTCCTCAATGGTGATGAGGCGTTTGGAAAGGTCGCCTGTTCCAGTGCCAGCGTTGTAGAAACGTTTGTTGATCTTGTAGCGGCCCACGGTACCGAGGTCATAACGGCGCTCATCGAAGAACATTTCTTCCATCAGGCGCTTTCCGTTTTGCACGGAAACGGGGTTGCCGGGACGCATTTTGCGGAAGAATTCCACCACTGCTTCCTCTTCGGAACGCACCTTGTCCTTGTTGATGGTGTTCAAAATCGGACCGGGTGTTTCAGGGTTTGGAAGATCGAGGATATGAACGCGGCGGATATTGGTGGCGGAGATGCGGCGCAACAGGCTGGAGGTGATGATGTCGAACGTTTCGGCGAAGATCTCACCGGTGTCCGTATCCACCACGTCTTTGGCCAACACGCGACCCACCAATTGATCATAGGCGTCGCCGATGGAAAGTTGAACCTGCTCGAAGCCCGCTTTGCGCAACGCTTCCTGGGATTTCTTGGTCACTTTTTGACCGCGATCCACCAGCACCTTGCCTTCATCATCAATCAACTGCTCGGCGTATTCCACCCCGAGAAACTCGTGAAGGTGCTCCACGTCGGTGATGCCGGCGGAGAAATCATCCAAGCTCACTTGGCGAATGTTGAAGAACTCCTGAGCCATCACCTCGTCATTGTGATAGCCGAACGCACGCAGGAAGGTGGTGGCGGGAATCTTCCGTTTCCGGTCGATCATGACGTACATGACGCCGTAGATATCGATTTCAAACTCCACCCAGGCGCCACGGTAGGGGATGATCCGTGCAGAGTAGGTGAGCTTGCCGTTGGGGTGCGTCGCAGTGGAGAAGGAAACACCAGGGGAGCGGTGCAACTGAGAAACAATCACACGCTCAGCGCCGTTGATGATAAACGTCCCTTGATCGGTCATCAGGGGAATTTCACCCAGGAAGACTTCCTGCTCCTTGATATCGCGGATTTCCGGGAGCCCGGTCTCCTCATTCAATTCCCGAACGATGAGCTGAAGCTTCAACTTCAGGGGAGAGGAAAAGGTCATCCCGCGGTCGATGGATTCCTTGACAGAGTATTTCGGTGTACCGAAGGTATATTCCACGTATTCCAGAGTGGAGGGATCACTCGGGGCAGTAATGGGGAAAACCGAAAGGAAGACATCATGAAGCCCTTTGGGTTCCCGTTGATCAGGAGCAGCATCGTATTGAAGGAATTCGGCATAGGATTGTTTTTGCGTTTCCAAGAGGTAGGGCATTTCCATGACTTCGGGAATGCGGGAGAAGGAAAGACGCGAAAACTTTTTGTTGGGGAGGTTGCGTTGCGCAGCGATCATGTAGGGGTGGAACTCCTCAAAAGTGTTGGTACGTCGTCAAGTCGGCTATCGGTGGAGGGTTGATTGGGCGTGGAGGGCATTAAACACAAAATGCCCCAAACCAATTGACCGGCAATTGGCACTTGGGGTGGTGAAGTGACTTATTTTTTCAGAACGGTTTGGGGGGACAAATCCAGTTCCTTTGCAATCAACGGCTAGGGGCAAACCGAAGCGTGACGAAGCATGGTCGCGAGCCGTGTAATGTCAACCCCTAAAGAGAGGTTGATGCCAATTCTTTGGCAAAATTCAGTTAACCCCTGCAAGCAGGAGTGGTAGAGACGAAAAGTGGCGACCGGGAGCGGTCGCCACTCGGTAGTACGATGCTGGCGAAACTCACTTGAGTTCCACAACAGCTCCAACTTCTTCGAGTTGTTTTTTGAACTTCTCGGCATCGGCTTTGGCGATGTCTTTGAGAAGGGTTTGGGGAGCACCTTCCACAACGTCCTTGGCTTCTTTGAGGCCCAGGTTGGTGATGGCGCGAACTTCTTTGATCACTTTGATTTTGTCTTTGCCAGCGTCTTTGAGAACGAGGTCGAACTCGGTTTTTTCTTCCACGGGGGCAGCAGCAGCAGCAGCGGCAGCAGGAGCAGCAGCTACGGCAGCGGGAGCAGCGGAAACGCCGAACGCTTCTTCGAACATTTTTACGAGTTCAGCCACTTCCATGAGGGGCTTGACTTTGATTGCATCGATGATTTCTTGGTTGGACAGAGCCATGATCGTCTATTCTCCAGAGGAATTGAGTTGAGTAAGTGGTAGAGGTTGAGTGGTGCCAGGTTCAGGGGAGAGCCGATCAGGCTGCCTGTCCTTCGTTTTCCAGTTTGTCTTTGAGCGCTGCAAGAGCCCAAGCGAACTTGGCTACGGAGTTGTTCATCGCATAGCAAAGGTTCTGAGCGGGGGCCTGAAGGCTTCCCAGCAGCATTGCAATCATCTCTTCGCGTCCTGGAAGCTTGGAAAGCGCTTCCACGCCGGCAACATCGAGGGCTTTGCCTTCGCTGCGCAGAAGACCGCCTTTCACTTCCAGTGGAAGTGTCTCGTTGCTCTTCAAATACCCGAGGATTGTTTTGGCTGGGGTGATGGGATCTTCCAACCCCACGGCAACAACGGTGGGTCCGGCGAGAGTATTCTCAAACGCATCAATCTTCACTCCAGCTTCTTTCAAAGCAAGTTTGATCAATGTGTTTTTGGCAACTTTCACCGCCACTTTTTTGCCCCGGAGTTCCTTGCGGAACGCCGTAGCTTGTTTCAGCGTCATGCCTTTGTTGTTCAGGAACACAAATCCATCGCCGCTTTCAAACAACGCTTTGAGTTCGTTGATCGTTGCAGTCTTGGGTGCTTTCCCGATTTTCTTGGTAGCTTCACGTCCGAGTTTGGCCATTTTGGTTTCTCCTTTCTATAGAGTGGTCGAAAAACTCCGGGCTTCTTGCGGTGATACAAAGCCCGTCGTTTCAGACCACAAGAAGGAGGCGCTGCACGGTTCTCCCTGGGGAGGGGCAGCACACCTCGATATGGTGCAATCGCGATTCGGACCTCGGCAGGATTTGCAGTGCACCGGGAGTTTTTTGCTCCCGGGTGCGCCCACCTGCTGTCTTGGGTAGCCAGCGGTTTTTTCTATCAGTAGGCCGGAATACTCCGACCGGTGATTTAGGATCAAAGTGCCTGAAAATCAAGCGGCTACAGGACCAGTGCTGGGGATCACAATCTTGATCCCGGGGCTCATGGTGGAGCTCAACACGATGGACTTGATATAGGCACCCTTTACGGCTGCGGGCTTGGCTTTCGCCACGGCAGAAATAAAGCTGTCCAGGTTTTCCTCAATTTGTTGATCGGTGAAACCCAGTTTGCCCACAGCAGCGTGGATAATCGCGTAACGGTCCAAACGGAACTCAATCTGACCAGATTTGAGCGCTGCAACAGCGTCCTTCACGTTCAGTGTTACCGTACCGATTTTGGGGTTTGGCATCATGCCGCGAGGGCCGAGCACTTTACCCAGTTTACCTACGAAACGCATCATGTCGGGAGTGGCGATACAGGCATCGAAGTCCATGAAACCACCCAAAATGCGGTTCACAAGGTCTTCACCGCCCACCACGTCGGCGCCGGCTTGCTCCGCTTCACGGAGTTTATCGCCCGCTGCAAACACTGCCACACGAACCGTTTTACCGGTACCGTGAGGAAGAGCAACGGTGCCGCGCACTTGTTGATCAGCGTTACGGGGGTCAACGCCCAACCGGATGTCCAGGTTGAGGGACTCGTTGAATTTGGCGAAAGCCACTTTGCGCAGAAGTTGAACGGCTTCCTTTACTTCATAGCGTTTAACGCGATCCACGAGAGCGGCGCGTTCACGGTATTGCTTACCTCTTTTAGGCATTGGTACCTCCTGTGGTGCAAACGGCCGAGGGGGGCCTCCCACGATTGAAGAAATGTTGGCCTCATCGGCCTATGCATCGGGCTAACCCGATGGTGTTCAACGTTACGGTAATCCCTTTTGGGGATCAGTCCACAACGACGATTCCCATGCTGAGGGCAGTACCCATGATCATGCTGTCTGCGGCTTCAATGCTGGCAGCGTTCAAGTCTGCCTTCTTGATTTCGGAGATTTCACGGATCTGGGCTTTGGTTACTTTGCCCACTTTGTTTTTGTTGGGTACGCCGGAACCGGATTTCAATTTGGCGGCCTTCAACAACAGAACGGATGCGGGAGGGGTCTTCAGAACGAACGTGAAAGTACGGTCGCTGAAAATGGTGATTTGAGCAGGAACAACCATCCCCGCTTCGAATTCCTTGGTGCGAGCATTGTACTGCTTGCAGAATTCCATGATGTTGACGCCGTGCTGACCAAGAGCGGGACCCACGGGAGGGGCTGGGTTGGCCTGTTGGGCCTTGATGGCAAGTTTGACGAGCGCGACTTCTTTTTTCTTGGCCATGATCGGGTTATTCCTTCAATTTTTCTGGCTGTTAGTTTGTTGAAATAATTCGGGTTGGAACGCTTACCACCGGCTCTTTAGCTACCAGTGCCTTCCACTTGCAAAACATCAAGATCCACCGGTGTGTTACGACCAAAGATGGAAACCATGACGCGAAGCTTCTCTTTGTCGTGGTCGATATGGTCGATGGTTCCCACAAAGTTCGAGAACGGCCCTTCGACAACTTTGACTTGATCGCCGACGGAAAATTTGATCTCCGCACGGGGTTTGTCTTTCTTGTCTTCCATGCGGTTACGGATTTTCTCAATCTCATCCGCCGGAATGGGCGTGCGGGAGTTCCCCGCGCCCAAAAGGCTCGCCACACCCTTCACCTCTTCAATCAGCTTGAAGAGCTCGTTGTTCTCCTCCATCTGAATGAACACATAACCCGGCATGAAGTTCCGCGAATGCGTCTTCTTCTTGCCGTCTTTCACCTCGATGGTTTTTTCCTCGGGTACGAGGATTTCCCCCAAGGCATCGCGAAGGCCTTCAATCGAGGCGCGGTGCTCGATGTCCTTCTTGATTGTGTTCTCCTGACCGGAGTATGTGTGAAGAGCATACCATTTCATCGGAAATGTACCCGAACCTTACGCCCCAAAGGAGAAGATGGTTTTTATCAGTTCTGTCAGAAGGAAATCCCAAAGACCGATCAAAATACCACAGATGATGGAAGAAACAATCACCACCGTGGTGTAGGTTTTGACTTGGTCCTTGCTCGGCCAACTGACCTTTTCGGTCTCTGTGCGGACTTCACTGAAGAAGTTCCCAATTCGTGTAAACAATCCGGGTTTTTCTTTGGTGGATGACGTTTTCATCAGTACCTCGAAAGAATTCTGGCAGGGGCGGGGGGACTCGAACCCACAACCTTCGGTTTTGGAGACCGCTGATCTACCATTGAACTACGCCCCTAAATCTTGTACCTTCCGGATTGTTTACACCAACTGGATGCCCGTTTGGGAAGTCCGAATAACAGAGGCTTAACCACGCGGAACCGTTTGCTGGAAACAGTCTCCCCGCAATGGGCCGCAACTCGTAAAGGGAACCCCCCGCGTTAGGCAAGGAGAAATTCACCGCAAAACCACAAAATCTACTCGCTTTACTCCCCACCCCATGATGTTTCCCCTCTTGTAACGCCACCAGTCCGGATTTCGTACTTTTTGCACCATTCATTTCTCTCTTCCCGATCGTATTCCATGGCTCGTTCTTGTTCTCCCTACCTCCTTGCCTCGG
>JANRMB010000156.1:0-8353 GCA_033761985.1 Candidatus Sumerlaeia bacterium
AGTGCTACAAGTTTTTCCGCCTGATTCAACCGTTGTTGACGCGCAAAATCCTTCTGCTCACTTTGCTTCCGGGTGGTGATATCCGAAAGAATCCCGATGTTGCCGATGATGGCACCGGTTTTGGAATCCCGCAGGGGGACACTGGTATCGTTGATCCACTTTTCCGTGCCATCCTTGGTGCGGACCTTGATGTCCATCCGGTACAGTTCCACATTCCCCTGGCGCATGGCGGCGTTGTATTCCTCCACCGAGCCCTCGTAATCGGGGTCGATGATACGGGAATCGAGTTTGATTTCGTGCAGGAGTTTTTTGGTAAACTCCTGTGGGGAATAGCCGACCATCTGAGTGATCCCTTCTCCGAGGAATTCATAGCCCGGAGATTTGTAGTACATCGTATAGGGAACACCCTGGGATGTCTCGATGGCTTTTCGATAGATATTCTCGCGACGGGCGAGTTCCTCCTGGGATCGGTGGCGCTCCGTGATATCCCGGAAACTCCAAACGCGACCCAATCGCTGACCCCCCAACTCACGCAGGCTGGAGAAGCTTTCCACAATCCGGCCATCCTGAAACCGCAGCACGCGGAAGCTTTCCTTAATTCCTTCCTTCCGGAGATTTAGCACATAGGCAATAAATTGCTCGGGCTCCACGAGGAAGTTCGGAACAACTTCCAATATACCATCAACGTTGGGGCGGATTTGCTCGGCCTTCAAATTGAAGAGATTCATCCACCGTTGGTTGTGGTTGAGAACACGCCCCTGGTTATCCACCAACACAATGGCATCGGTGGTGGCGTCCAACGTGGTGCGGAGCATCTGGAGGGAACGGTTGAGTTCCTCGGTTCGTTCACGAACGCGGATCTCGAGCTTCTCGGTGGCTTCCCGGAAACGTTGCTCGGCCAAGGAACGCACCAACGCCCCGCAACAGTGATCGCCCAAGGCTTTCAAGATTTCCAAGTGCTGTTCCGTGTAGTGGTTGTGCTGATAGGATTGGAAGGAGAGTATCCCCACGGGGCTGTTGCCCACCACCATGGGGACGTACATCAGGCTGGCGCTGCGGCGCTTTACGTTGCCAAAGGTTGTCTGTGGGTAGTGGCTGCCCTTCGCCATATCTTCCTTACTTCGAAGAATCAGCAAAGGACCCCGCTCGATCAAAGTTTGATGAAAGGTGGCGATGGGTTCCTGCTCCAACGCCGGTAGTGCCTGCCGAACGCCATCGAAGGTATCCATGGCAAGCACTTGGGTGAGCATCCGAGTTTCAGGATCGAATACATTCACGAAGAAGGCATCCCAGCCAAAAAACTCGTCGGCGGTTTCCGCCACCACTCGAGCGGCATCCCGGGGCGTTTTTGCATTCCCCAGTTTTTTGCCCAACTCGGCAAACAGGGCGGTCTGCTTCGCTTGTTTGGTTAATTCCTCCTGGGCGATGATCCGCTGCAGCGCCGCCCCGCAACCATCCGCCAGCACCTGAAGCGATTCCAATTCCTTCTGGGTGTAGGCGTTCTCCGTATAGCTTTGAAAACTCAGCACCCCAACATTCACCCCGCTGTGGCGAATGGGGACAAACATCAACGACTTGCTGATTTTTTCCTCATCCCCGTAAGCCACAAACCGGGAGGGGGGAAACTCATGGGCATTGCGCGAAGTAATCAGCAACGGCCCCTGCTCCAATACTTGACGCGAGATGCGGCTGATCGGTGTTCCCGGGGGCGCCAAGGGGGCGCGAACTCGTTTTCCCTCGATGGTATCGATATTCACGATTGCCAGCGTGCTCCCCTCGGCGCGGGGGTAGAGGTTCAGGTGGCAGGCATCCCACAAAAACAACTGATCGGAGACGTCCAGAATCGCCTCTGCGGCTTCCAGAGCGGTACTCGCGCGGCTGAGTTCGTGGCTCAGCCGCGCCATCAATTCCATCCAAAACTCCCGAGGGCTTTGATTGGATTCCTCCAAGTGCCAGAAGGCGAGATCGCGATTTTCCAGCATCAGGTGGGAAATGGTAACGCGCAACGGCTCAGAGGAAAGCGGTGGAACCACCCAGAAAAAGCGCGGGTTGCGGCCCTCCAGCCATTTGGTGCGCAGAAGTTCAGCAGAAAAGGAAATGGGGTACTGAAGGAAGAGAGACTCTACCGAGGCGAACCGAGAACCCACGGGTTTTGGGGTGGCGAGGCTGAGTTGACGCAGGAGGACATCGTTGGCGGAAATGATCTTGCCGGGCCATTCACCAGAGGACAGTTCGGTGATGAAGTACCAGAAATTCGTGGCAAGATTTTGGGTCGCGTTGGGTGATGCCTGCATGAGGAAAAAAGAATCTCGGGATTGAACGACTTGAAGCAACAGTAGAAATCCACGGGGATAATTGCAAGCCTTCTGATGAAAAAAACATCAAGTTACTGAACAAAAACCCAACAACGCCAATATCCAACAAATCCAAAAATAATGTTATGGATATCCTTTTCATCGTCTGGAATCGCTCTTGCCTAAGATTTCAACCACCGACATTCGACTTCCGGAAGTTCTCCCATGTCCCACTCCCCCACTCAGGCTGCACCCGCCATTGTTTGGTTTCGCCGTGATTTTCGTTTGGAGGATAACCCCGCCCTTCAAGCCGCCTTGGCGTGGGGAGGTCCCGTCATTCCCGTGTATATCCACGCCCCCCATGAATACGCCCCCTGGGAACCGGGAGAAGCCAGCAACTGGTGGCGGCATGAATCGCTCAAGGCGTTCAGTGCTTCTCTGGAAGCGTTGGGAAGCAGGCTGATTTACCGGCACGGCAACAGCCTGGAGAAGTTGGAACAACTCCTCGCTGAAACGGGCGCCAAAGCAGTCTTCTGGAACCGCCTGTATGAACCTCAGCGCATCGCCCACGATACCCGCATCAAAGCCGCTCTCAAAGCCCGGGGAGTGGAAGCCAAAAGCTTCAATGCCGCACTCTTGAACGAACCCCATGAAATCCGCAGCAAAAGCACCGGCGGCCCCTTCAAGGTGTTTACACCCTTTTGGAAGCATGTGCTTTCCACCACCGAGCCGGCGCCACCCATCCCCGCACCGAGGTCACTCCCTGCCCCCGCCCTTTGGCCCGCCAGTGAGGCGCTGGAGAGCTTCCAACTTTTTCCGCATCTCGACTGGTGGAAGGGGCTCGCCGCTGCTTGGGAACCCGGAGAAACCGCTGGGTTGCGGCGGTTGCGGCGGTTCCTTGATGCCTCAGTCCTCGAATATGGGACGGGGCGGGATACCCCCGGCATCGATGGAACAGGTCGGCTTTCCCCCTATCTTCATTTCGGGGAACTTTCCCCGCGCACGGTGTTCCATGAGGCTCGCCAGCGATACGGCGATGTGACGCACGCACCTCAAGGGGTTTACAAGTTTCTGGCGGAAATCGGCTGGCGGGAATTTGCGTATCACCTGCTCGGGAATTTCCCGCAACTCCCCCAAGACCCCTTGAATGAGCGCTTCAATCTCTTCCCCTGGGAGGAAAATCCCGAAGGCCTTCGCGCTTGGCAGCAGGGTCGAACGGGGTTCCCCATCGTGGATGCCGGAATGCGTCAGCTCTACGAAACCGGTTGGATGCACAACCGCGTGCGGATGATTGTCGGCAGTTTTTTGGTGAAGGATCTGCGCATCCACTGGCTGGCCGGCGCCCGCTGGTTTTGGGACACCCTGGTGGATGCCGATTTGGCGAGCAATAGCATGGGTTGGCAGTGGGTGGCCGGGTGCGGCGCCGATGCGGCACCCTACTTCCGTGTTTTCAACCCCATCAGTCAGGGGGAGAAGTTCGATCCGGAGGGCCACTACATCCGCCGCTATGTTCCGGAATTGGGGCGCGTTCCCAAGGTGGCGATCCACCAACCGTGGGAACTCCCCGGCGTGCGGGGAGTGGGGGGAAGCCCCCTGGCGGGGAACCTCCGACTCGGAAAAGACTACCCCGAGCCGATGGTGGACCACGCTCAGGAACGCCTCAACGCCCTGGCCGCCTATGAGAAGGTGAAGGTACCAAAGGATTCCGTATAGTTTCACGGAATCCCTCTCCACCATCGCGCATCCCCGTTGACGTCCATCCGGGGTAAAGGCGCATCTCGTGAACGCTCGGTTACGGGGAATGCTTTTCCCCTCGGGTACCCATTCGTTCGTCTCGTCTTTTGGCCATGGCATCTCCCATCTCCGCCCTTCGCTGGGTGTTGTTCAGTAGTATCGGATTCCGCATCGTCTCCCTTGGAGGGATGATGCTGATCATCCGGCTGGTGGATAAGGATGAGTTTGGTCTCTACCGCGCCGTGGTGACGATGCACATGATCTGCCTCACGCTTCTCCCGCTGGGGTTGGATACCTTGGTGGTGCGGGAAAAGGCGATGATGAAGCGCTATGCCATGGCCTCTGCCACTGCCTTGGGGGTGATGGGGTTTGTAATGGCGGCGCTGAGTGCGGTGCTGCTCCTCATTGGGGATCCCATGACCGGAGGCGTCATTGGCCGTTGGTTTGAGTTGGAGGAAACCCCCGGCTTGGTGGATCAGGCTTGGGTGCTCTGGGTGATGCCCCTGATCTTTCTGGCACAGGCAGCAAAGCTCAGTATCCGCAGCGTGCATAACGCCCGGATGAACTTCCGCCAAATTTCCCTCGGGGAACTCGGGAACGGACTCATCACCTGGATTGGTGGGGCAACGGTTTGCCTTCTCTACCCTTCTTCCGGGGCATTGCTGATTCTCTACCTTTTGGGAGAACTGTTTGAAGCGTGGTGGTTCTTCCGGGGGCAGCGATTCCGCCTTGGGCTGCTCGGGCCGCAAGGACTCGGCATCGCCTGGTTGTTTTTGAAGCGGAACTTTCACTACTGCTGGACGAATACCGCCGATTTAACCCTGAACAATGTGGCTTCCCTGATTCCCCTTATCCTCATCGGTACGGAGATCAGTCTTTCCGCCGCCACCGATTACTCTGTGGCGTTGCAAGTGGTGGTTCTTCCCACGATGCTCATGGCCGGTGCCCTATGGCGGGTCTCCTTCCCCACGCTTTCCGGAGTGGGCGAGGAGGAACTCCAGCGCCGTTGCCTCAGCATCACACGGTCAGCTTCCGCCTACATCGCCCCCACGGTGATTTGGTTTGGAACATTTTCCGCCACCACCGTCTTTTTTCTGGCGGGAGAAGACATGATGCATACCGCCGCCCCGCTTGTGCCGTGGGTGAGCACCTACATGGTGTTGACCGCAATCTTCACCCCGATCAGCAGCCTCGATATGATCCGCAACAAACCCCACGTGGGGCTCATCTGGAATATCTTCTACACAATTGGTCGGGTAATCATCCTCTATACCATGGCCCCTGATGGACTTTTGGCTACTGTGGCGGCGTTGGCTATGTTCAGCACGGCGTTTTGGGTGATACAAGTCGCCTGTTTGTACGCGTTACTGGGGGCCGAACCCCGGCGGTTTTTCGGGAGCTTTGGTCCGCTGATTCCGCTTCAATTGGCCCTGGTGGCCGGTTATATTGTCTGCCTTTGGATCACCAATAGCCATCTTTTCTGGGCTCCCGTGTTGAGCCTTTTCCCCTCGGCTCTGTATGCGTGGGCTCTGGTGAAATTTTTTCCGGATCAAGGGCGCCTGATTTTGAGAATCGTCAACCGCAAGAGCTGATTCGTTAAACACCGCTTGCCGAGGGCGAACGTTCCACAAACAATACGAACGAAATCACTCAGGAGGTGAGTTTAGGATGTTTCAAAGACTTGATTGGAGGGGTGCCCTGCTGGGCGCGGGGTGCTGTTTCTCCATGGGAATCGCTTCCGCTGCGGAGGAATTGACGCTCACACTCAATCCCGAAAGCGACGCCACTCTTTACGAAACCTCTTCCGGAAGAAACCACCCCGCCAACGGCGCCGGTGAAGCGCTCTTCGCTGGGAGAACCAATGTGCAACTCGGGGGAGTTATTCGCCGCTTTCTTGTGCGCTTTGATCTGGATCAACTCCCCGCCAACGCCGAAATCCAATCCGCCACGCTCACGTTTGTGTACTTTCTGAATATCAACCGCGACGAAACAGACCCCACTACCCTTCATCGAGTGACCAGTGATTGGAATGAGGGCCCTGCGCTTCCCTTCAACAACGGCGGCGGCGGAACCGCCGCAACCCCCAGCGATGTAACCTGGGTGCGCCGTGGGATTGGCGACTTTACCTGGGATACGCAAGGCGGCGATTACATCAACACCCCCTCCGCCACGGGCGATGGACCCGCACTTATCGGCGAATCTCTGGTGTTGCAATCCCCGGGGATGGTGGAGGACCTGAACTTCTGGCGCGACACTCCCGAGCAGAACTTTGGATGGATCATTCGTGGTGATGAGTCCGGACCCATCTTCAACGCCCGGGGCTACGGCTCACGGGAAAACGACGACCCCGCCCTGCTTCCGAAGTTGGAAATCCGCTATACGCTCACACAAGCGGATACGCCTTCAGACGCCTGGATGGTGTACTAAAGACCGGCCACAATAGACCTGTTACTATTAGAGGCTCAAGGTTCCTTCGCGGTACTCCCGCTCTTCCACCGACATGGATGTATCCAAAAGCTTTTCAGCCTGGGAACTAATCAGGTGAGCTTTCGCCAAAGACGTCCGCCAATCGCTCGGGATATTCGCCAAACCAAACTTGGCACCCAGAAGCGCACCACCCACGGCGCCGTTTGTATCGGATTCGCCCCCAAGTCGTACAATCATGTCCAACCCTTCTTTAAAGCTTTTGGCGTGAAGCAGGGCAAAGCAGACCACCTGCAAAGTATGAACACAGAAGCCGCTGTTGTGAAGCCGACTATTCGTCATCTGCTTCATGCCCTTCAGTGCGTTGGGAACGGCGTCACGGTCGTCCAAGTACCCCACAAAAGGCGTGTAGTTGGTGTAGCTTAGCAAAACCGAGGGATCAAACTGCTGAATGAGTTCGATGTAAAGATCGGAGTGGCGGATGCCCTCCAGAAAACCAACGGCGTGGGCAAGGCTCTCTGCTTCGAACCGTTTGTTGAGACATTGAATCAGGAGGAAGTTGAGAACCAGTGCGGTCTCCACACATCGGGGATCGAAGTGGGTAATCTGGGAACAACCGATGGAACCGCGAATCATCAGCTCCAAATCAAAGTGGTAGAACAATCCCGGAACCAGGCAACGCGCCAAAGATCCATTACCAGCACGAACTCCGGCGCTTTCCAGCCAAGCCTCGCGCCCCAAGGTGTGGTGCAAATCCAGATTCTGGCGAATCTCACGAATAATAGTCCCCGAGTGCATCCCCAGCTTTTTGGGGTTGTGCTTCACCCAGCCGCCCAACGCTCCGGCCACGTCCAACGGATCGTATCCGTGGCACACGTTGAAGGAATTCATGATGGCAATAAATTGACCGGCGTCATCAGTCCACTCGCCCCGAGCCACCCAGTTGCGCTCATCACCGGTCATATCCAGAGAGTTGTTCCCCAACCGCAGCGCCACAGCACTGGCGCTCAAGCCCTCATATTGGGCGCCCAAAGCCTCTCCAACGCAGAGCCCCAAGGCAGTACCCAAAAAATGATCTCTCATCCAATTCTGTTGCACGGTGAGGCTCCTTTGTTCAACCAAAGGTAAGTACGCTGTGCGCGCCAAAATCTTCAACTAGCACAATCATAACCAGAACATGGCAAAATTCCCTCACTGGCACAAGAGAAACCCTTGAAAAAAAGAACCGTTTTTACCGCGTTGTTACGCGATTTTGGTAAGCGGTTGATGGCTTTGGAACAATGACCGACCCCACCCAACCGCTGGAGGTTTTGCCGGAAACCAAACGGGAACTCCGCTCCCGACTGCGCTCCGCTCCCCTCGATGCCGCCAGTTTCCTCACCCCGCTTCGCCCCTGTGTACTCGCCCAGTGTTCCGGCATTTGCTGCCACGATGGCGCACGGCTCAGCCCCGAAGAAGCCCAACGACTCCAGCGCCTTGTACCGCTTTTCTCTCAAGAACTGGAGGAACTCGGCCTTCCGCTGCACAGGGAATCCGATTGGCTGTGCATGGAACAAAATCGCCCCAGTACCCGCACCGTGCCGTGCACCTACCCACCGGATGCCCCCAAGGCTTCCCACTTTCCCGATACCGCCTGCGTCTTTCGTCTCCCCGATGCGCGTTGTGCCCTGCAAACTCTGGCGATGCAAATCGGGGAACACCCTTGGGCGTTTAAACCCCTCAATTGCTGGCTTCGCCCCATCAGCTTTCAAAAGGAGGGCCGCACGGTGATCTGGCTTCCCCAACGCCAGTGCGATCCCCTCGCGCGCCAAGGTTACCCCGGATTCGCCAGTCATACCCCCTGCGGCAGCCCGGCAGACGAACACGCTCCCCCCGCCTATGAAACACTACGCCCCGAGTTG
>JANRMB010000157.1:0-7442 GCA_033761985.1 Candidatus Sumerlaeia bacterium
CGAAATTCCTAAAATGTTTCTCCATTCATTTCTTTGGATTGTTGGCGGAGAAGGAGAGAGACCATTTCGGATGACATGGGAATTTTGGCTTTTGAACTTCAGTTTTTGATGAAGAACGGTGAGAGAAAAGTGGGCATTGGAGAGTGCGCCTGTGCTTAGTCTCAGGGCTGTTTTCATGGCCAAGGTGGGAACTAAATCACGGCCTTCATCTCGTTGATTCCACCAACATTGTGAAGCTCCCCCCAGCCTCCAGGATAGCCCTGCGATGACGTTGGGTCGAGTGGTGAAGGGGAGGATTGTGGTGATAGAATGCTGCCGAAGTTTTTTTGAGAGAAGGAGTACTGAGCGAGCGATGGAGGTGGTAGAGTCGAGATTGGGCGAAGGAAGGATTTGTGTAGGGATGCCAAGGGATGAGGCAAACTCTATGACGACTCCGCTTGAACCATATCCCCAAATTTCCACACTTTTTGCGCCGCTTTTTTTGAGTCCCTGAGCCAGAGTTAACGCCTGTTTTTCTGCGCCACCAAGTTGAAGATAGCCCAAAAGAAGAACAATTTTTTGGTTTGCCAGAGAATGCTGATGTTTCACTTGAAGTGACTCCTCACGACTGTTTCCATCACCGGGTCACCTAAGAGTCTTTGTAAATCTATAAAGTCGCCTGAGAAGAGAATTGCGAGGAGTTGTAGCATAAATTCGATTGTACAGAAGAGGATCGTAAGCGCTATCGAACGAATGCCGTTTCTGAAGTGTTTCTCGGGCTTTACGGATGAGGTCTTCCTTGAATGAATTTTGGCTAATAATGGATAGGGTTTTGGAGATGTGATCCTCCTCGTTCACAATCCAGCCGGAAATACCATCTTCGATGAGATTGATGACAGAGCCGACCCAGGTGGATATAACCGGAACGCCGCAGCTCATGCATTCCAGAACAGGATAGGGGCCACCTTCCAAGCGGCTAAGGCAGAGATAATAATCCAACCCACAGTAGAAGGATGGTAGATCTTCTCGGGATACGAAACCCGTGATGTGGATGAAAGGTGCAACGTCAGAAGGAATAAGCTCGGGCTTCCATCCGTTTTTTGTTTCTGCGGAAGGGCCGAGGATGATTAAGTGGCATTCTCTTTCAAGGCCCGCCCGGTTGAGTTCTCGGAGTAAGTTCCAATATCGATCAAAGCCTTTCCGTTCATCCTCATTGGAGTTGGGGCTTGCCGCCAAACCCAGCAGGAATGAATTGGGCGAGAGGTTGGGGAATCTTGATTGAATAATCGCCCGACCGTTGGGGCGGTGGGAAAAAAAAGTGGTATCAATTCCATAGGGTGTATGGAAAAAATCCGTAGGTTTCGAAGCAGTTATTTCACAAATGGTATTCAGGCAATCATGATTGGTAACGCACGGAACATCCATGTGCTTCAGTAATCGCGGAAACAGTTCTTTGGCCTTGGACCCCAGATGGTGTGTGGTGACGATTGATTTTCGGTAGAGTTGGGTAGGATACCATTCAAATAATCGCTGGGTGAGAAAGTGGAGGGCGTAATGGTTTCTCTGGAGTTGGTTTAGCTCAATCCGATCCTTGGGGAAGGGCGTTGGAACAAGTTCATAGTTGATTTTTCCGTTGAGGCAGGAAGCCATTTGCTTGGCAATATTGCCAAGGACCCACTGCTCAAAATCGTAAATCAGCGCGATGCGTTTCATTCCCCTAAAGGCCCCATATTTAGTTGTTTATCTCGGTGAATGATAGTTTATTTAGTTGTTCAGTGAATGATGGATTCAGATATTTATTGAGTGTAAAGTTGTGCTTGAAAACTATGGGGTTTATTGTTTTCAAAAAGCTCTTATCAAAAGCATCAACTCTGGCGTAAAATGAATTTACACCGTTCATATCAACTGTAATAAACTGATATCCTCGTGACGTCCAGAAATGATGCCAACCTTGGAGTGATACCCCGTAAACTTGCTTTGAAGAATGATACGAATGGCGTGTGAAGGCTTTTTGATAAGGAATTGTAATGGAACGTTCGTTTCCAAAAAGAGAATTATACTCCACGCATACCAGTGATGGGCGGAAGCCTTGTTCATAGAGAGCTTTTGCCACGTAGAAATCAATGCCATCAATATCCAAAGAGAAGAAATCTGGTGTAACTGATGCGCTTAGCTCAAGGATTTTATCGATATTATCCGGCTCTACCATTTGAGCATGATAAGTAACTCCATGATTGAAACCTTGAAAATGGCTTTTTGCGAAACGAATTAATTCAGTGTTTCCATCCACCATTAGTCCACAATACTTTTTTACAAAAGCCAAATAGGAGCTATTGTTTTCCAAAGCATTTGAAGCACCGATTTCAACAAAAGTACGTTCCGGCTTCAACAGATGCTGAAGGCAGTAGTCCACGATGCCATCTTCGCCATTTTGGCTAAACGCTGCAAATTCCCAAGTGGAGGGATTGGTGGGGTCTATTCGGCGGAGAGATTGAGCGAGCATCCCCCGGCTCACCGCAAAATTGAAGCGTTCCATGCCGATGAGATGCTCATGCTGATACGCCAACGAGCGCTTCAACGCCAGCAGTCCGGTGATTTTCATCAATGCTTCTTGCAGTTTGAGGTGTAGCTTCTGGCTCATGCGGAGTGCTCGTTTGTTTCAGGAATAATCTTCCAGGTGGCATCTTCAAAGTATAGACCCTGCCCTGAGTTGGGCATCACGCCTGTTTTGTAGTAATCTGTTCCCACCACCTCAAGTACCAAAGCAGAGTTGATTGTTTCCAACGGACCGGAGTGATCCTTACACACCACCAGAACCTCATAAACCCCGGGCATCAGCCGCAGCTTTTCAATCGAACAACGAAGCGTTACAATTCCTTGAAGGTTTTCCAAAAACTCGGGGGATTGATAAACAGGCGAAAGAGAGAGGATGCGTTGGCCCATGGAATCATTAATTCCGATGCCGACTTTTAGGTTTTTTCTTTGCTGGGAATTCACTTTCAACAGAATCTCCAACTCTCCACCGGAGAGGACAGATTCCGTGGGGTTATTCTCCACCCGGAATTCCAGAGCGAGTAAAACTCCCTGCGGTTTCGCTCCCGATTCTTTCAACTTCGACTGCAAATCGATGGAACTGAAATCGGAATGAGGACGGGTTTGTGTGTACTGTTGAATCACTGCGCCAATGTCCCCCTCTGCTTTCACCTGTCCCTGTTTGAGATAGACACCCCGCTTGCACAGCGCCTGAACCGCTCCCATGTTGTGGCTGACGAACAACACCGTTCGGCCATCGTGGGCGACGTCCTGCATTTTCCCCAGGCATTTTTTCTGGAATTCCGCGTCCCCTACGGCAAGTACTTCATCAATTACCAGAATATCGGTGCGCAGGTGGGCGGCCACGGCAAAGGCGAGCCGCACATACATGCCGCTGGAGTAGAATTTTACCGGTGTCTCGAGGAATTGTTCGACTCCCGCAAAGGCTACAATGGCGTGGAACTGGGCGTTGATTTCCGCGCGTTTCATCCCCAATATGGCGCCATTCAGGTAGATGTTCTCACGTCCTGTAAGCTCGCGGTGGAACCCTGTCCCCACTTCCAGCAAACTCGCCAATCGACCCCGGTACCGCATGGTTCCTTTTGTGGGGGTAGTGATGCGGGAGAGGATTTTGAGGAGGGTGGATTTACCAGCGCCGTTGCGACCGATGATTCCCACGGTGTCGCCGCGTTCGATGCTGAGCGAGACATCGCGCAGCGCCCAGAAGCTGTTGCGTTCGCGTTGCACCTTCCCCTTCAGCAGCCCCTTCAGGCCGTTCATCAAGTCTTCGCGAAAGTTATCGTTGGCCGATCGCTTTTCTCCCAGAGTGTAACGCTTGCTGATCCCCTCCATGCGGATGGCCCACGGGCGGGCGGCTTCGGTGCCGGGGGTGGTATCGGCTTCATGAACAAAGGCCGGGGCCTTGCCTTCGGGGAGCAACTCGGAGTTGGCCATCACAACACATCCACCAGAAGCTGCTCGCGGGAGGAAAACGTCCACCAGCCGAGAATCATCAGTACCGTGGAAATGACCGCCCCTTTGGCGAGAAGAAACCACGGAAGTGGCTCGCCTTGAACCACGGCACGGTAGGATTCCACCACTCCGGCCATGGGATTCAGTTCCAGCAGCGCAACAACGATGCTGGCAAGATCTGTGGAGCCCAGAGTACGCGCCAAGCCTTCTGTCGTGGCCTCGTTCAAGGGAATCAACACCGTGAGAAACAACCCCACCTGCAACACAAACGGGATCACGTACTTGATGTCGCGGTACTGGGCATTGAGGATGGAGAGCATCAACCCCAGCCCCAGTGTGGGGAGCAACTGCAAGGCGAGGAGTAGGGGGAGCAACACCAATAGATAAAGGGGAGCCCCGAGGGGATTCAGTTGTTGGGAGACGAGGAGGAGCACCCACAAGGCCGCGAAACTAATCAAAAAATCCACCATAGTGCTGAGCACTTGACTGGCGGGAACAACCACCCGGGGGAAGAAAACTTTGCTCACAAGGTTGGCGTTTTGTTCCAGGCTGAGGGCGGCCATTTGCACGCCGTTTTGAAAGGCCGTCCAAGGAACGAGTGCCGCCATGAAGAAGAGAACGCTCCCCAAATCCACAAACTGACCCCTCACGAGGCCGAAGATGAGGCTGAAAACCACTCCGGTGATGAGCGGCTGCAGGACAACCCAGATGACGCCAAGGGCGGTTTGTTTGTACCGGACACGGAGATTTCGTACGAGAAACGCCCAGAAAAGCTCACGATATTCCCAGAGATCGCGAAGCGTTTGCAGCACCTGCGCCCTCGGGTGGGAGCTGATGACGGTTTCAGCGAAGGTATCCGGGGGAGAGGCAGGCATCAAAAGGACGAGGGATCGACTGGGGTTGGAATGACGGAATGCCTATAGCCGTTCCCCGAAGGATGGCAAGGGGGGAATGGGGCGCTACCCATCACAGGGATGAAGTGGGAATGGAGAACGACCAGCTTGGTCGTTGTAAGTCAGAAGGATGAAAAGCATGAAGTGATGATGGGCAAAGGTGGTTTTGCCGAGCTGATACTGTGATACTTGGTCTTATTGGGTAAGAATAATGTTTTCGCTGTACCCATCGGAGCCTAGTTCGTCGAGGTAGGGGGAAAACATTTGGGTTGGGTATTTGATGAATCGTCCTCTGCGTTTGACCCAATAGAAGGACCAGATTTCCTGCACGAGGGCGGCGTATTCTTCGAGGCTCATCCCTGATCTAAGGAGGCCGTAGGGCCAAACTTCGGTAACGAGGGGGATACCGGTGGAGAAGAGATCCTTTGCGCCTCTGAAGATGTACCCTTCATGGCCTTGGACATCCATCCAGAAAACGGTGATTTGGTTGGTCACGGCGGAATCAACGGATTGAAGGAGACCTTGAAGAGGTTTGCAGGGGACCTGAATCACTTTGCGTTGGGACTCATTGTATTTATCGGATGTGTGAGAGACACTTTTCCGAATCCGGTGATCGCCATAGTTTTCCGAGCTGAGTTCAAAATCCAGGAATGTCTCAGAATCGGAGACGGCAAAATTGAGCGTTGTAACATGTTCGGAGAGTTTATTGAGGGCGATGTTATGAGTCAAATAGGCGAAGTTTTGTGGGGCGGGTTCAATACAGACAGCTTTGCTGAGTTCCTTGTTGGTGAGCATTCCGATGGAGATAACGCCATTGTTTGCTCCAATATCGACGATGGTCCCCTGGCCTTTGGGGATTCCTCTGTATTGGCGGATGAACTTCATGGCCTCGGTGGCGATATCATGTTCAAACTGTTTCCGAATAAACAAGGATTTGGAAATGGGGTCATCGATGGTGAGGGGGAGAGTGAAGCGCCCTTGCTTGGTTTGGAGGGTGACGGATTTGCCAAAAGAGCGATAGGCTTTCCACAGGAGAGTTCTCCCATCCACTCGGAACTGGCTGATTGCTTGGGAAAAAAGCTGGGGGAGGGACATCCACAGAGGGCCTATTTGGAGGAGTTTATGCGCGTGAAATAAATCTTTCGAAGCGAATGGTGGTCAAGGTAAAGCAGGGAAACGGAATTGTGAGTGACTCCTAACCTGCGGAATCGACAGAAGTTGTTGTAAACGTCCACGCCAAGGAGTTTACCCTATATCACTCGGTTTTCTTGCTGGTAACCGAATGGCGGAGGCCCCGTGACCGAATGGTATTGGAATGTTTATGGGGTGGAATTGCCCTATGAGAGGACCATGAGAGGGGGTGAGGAGGGTAGAGTTTAGGACGGTTCCGGAGGAGGATTTATAGCCGATTGGGCGTGGCTCCATCGGCGAGGATTATCGAGAATGTATTGTTGAATCAGTCGATAGGATTTCTCATTTCGGATGATATGTTCAAAGTAATTTCGTTGCCAAACCTTTCCATGAAACGCCGGCCAATGGGATTGATGCACGCCTTCGATATAGCGTGTTGTGGTGAGTGTTTTGAATCGTTGCACCAAATTCCCCACCGACAATCTCGTAGGGGAAACCCCCTGTGGTTGCCCTTGTTTATTCGGATCATCATCAGGGCGGCCACAGGGGGCCGATGGATCATCATCAGGGCGGCCACAGTGGGCCGATGGATCATCATCAGGGCGGCCACAGAGGGCCGCCCCTACGAGTAAAATCCCGTGGATGTGGTCGGGCATGACGACAAACGTATCGATTTCAATACCCGGATAAAACAGGGGTATTTCACACCAGGTTTTTTCCACCATTTTACCCGCATCACTGGTTTGCATCAGCGTATCGTTTACTTCACCAAAAAGGGCTGCTCGATGCTGGGTGCAAATCGTGATAAAGTATGCACCAGAGTTGGTGTAATCGAAGTGTTTCAAACGGATGGAGCGACGATGATAACTCTTTTCCATGCTCTCGCTGATACTCTGTGGTTCCTCACCTTACGGATACCCGGCGGCATCGAGGGCGGCCCAGGCGTCGCCTAGGCGGCGGGCGAGGGTCATGTGTACCCTTGAATCCTGGCCCTTATATCCCCACCAGAGGAAGCCGCCCTGTTGGGCTTGTTGTGCGAGAGGATAGGGGTTTTCGGCGGTGATGGATTTCTCGGGGTCTTCGGCGGGGGAGTGGATTTCGACTCCGAGTTCCATGGCCACGGCGCGGCAAACTTCGTGGGTTCCTGCATAACTTCCGGGTTGGATTTCGGAACTGGTCATGAGGAGGGTCTTCTCTCCGGTGAGGGCGAGCTTTCCAAATGCCGCCCAAGGGGCTACATGCTCGGGGATTACCACCCGTTCGCCCTTTTGCAGGAGTGTGTCGTCGAGGCTCCCGTAACTGGAGTCGCCGAGGATAATTCGGCGAATGATGGCGTGGTTTTCCGGGGTCTTGAGGATTTCACGAACGGCACCGAATCCGGCGCTGTAACTGGTGAGGGAGACGGAGGTGATTCGGATATCCTGACGTTCGGTG
>JANRMB010000158.1:0-4054 GCA_033761985.1 Candidatus Sumerlaeia bacterium
CAGTTGACGTTATTCATGATTTAGTGAATAACGAAACCGAAGCAGGGAGTACCGATTGCGGGTTGTGGCTCACTGGGACTGGACGGCATTATGGTACTCCTTCAAAAGATAAGCTTCGTAAATTGAAAGCGAGGGAGGTAAACTTTAGAATGAGCCCTCAACGCAACAGAAAAAGTGAAAAAGAGACAAAATATTCTGCTAACATACATCCACCTCTATGAGACGATTTGCCATCACTTGCTGCGAATCTGGTAGTGCTTGGAAAGGTATTCCAATTATTTAGCCTATGCTAAATATTTTTGTAGGTAAGTTCCAACCTATAAACACCGTACCATACAAATCATCTTGCCGTTCTCATCGCATTCCGCAAGGAATGAACGAAACATCCATTTTTTGTCTTAGAAGGGACGCACTCATGCTCATCCCCCGTTATTGGTCGGAATCTTGGCAAACTCTCCGAGTAGGAAAAAACAGCACCCGACTTCGCCGATTTGGTTGGTCCTCAGAGTCCCAACAGGCGGCGGATCAACATGCCCGGGAGCGACTGCAGGAGGCCATCCGGGCGATTCAATCCGGAACAAAAATTCGGGAGCGGGAAGACAAAATCCCCTATAACGGTGCCGATGGATTACCGATTCGGGAAGAGATTGTGGCAGAGCACCCCAATGCCGTCATCACCCGCAACAGCTACGGTGCGCTTTGTCTTAATACACCCAACGTACTCTTTGCTGATATTGATTTTCCGGAAGATTCCTCAGGGGTGGCTGATAAGCTTCTCCCAGTTTTATTCTTTTGTGGACTGTTGGGTGGGAACTTGTTAAAGATTAGTTGGCTAATCATAGGGGGACTAATCTGTTTGGGTTTGTATGCAATTATAAAGATCTATCGGAGGCTATGGATTCACCAAATCGAAACGCAATATACACGGTGTATGAATGCCTTGGAGGAATTCGCGGCACGGCATCCCCAGTATCGATTCATCGCCTACCAAACGCCTGCCGGGTTTCGATTGCTTTTCCTCCACGCCCTTTACGATCCCCGCTCTCCCGAGGTGAAGGCAATTTTTCAAGAACTCAAAGTCGATCCCCAATACGCTCGGATGTGTCACAATCAGGCGTGTTTTCGAGCCCGCCTAACGCCCAAACCGTGGCGCATGGGGATGAAGAATCGTTTTAGCCGCCCCGCGGTTTGGCCCGTTCAAGAAAAGCTGCAACCCAAACGCAAGGCGCTTCTCGAGGAATACAACCAACGCGCGGGAAGTTATGCCGCCTGCCGTTTCCTAAAGGAATGGGGAGAGAAGAATGCCGCAGACCCAACCGCTCTCGGCATTCAACAGCTTCACGATGATCTGGCTCATGCACGTACAGATCTCCCACTTGCCTAGCCCGGCTTTCTCACCAACTTCGTCGCGAGACAGCGAAGCGCCCGTCAGGCCAAGGGATACCCTTGGAATGGCGGGATGATTCGACTGTCGGAGCAGATGGCTGGTAAGAAATCCGGGCTACTGAACAACACTATCAATAGAACCCCCAGGCGCTGATGGAAGTGGTGGGCAGCACGGGAAGCTCGCCGTTCAAGGCATTCCCTGTTTCACGACCCCGGAAGCCACTCCATAAAACATCTTCCGCTCCCGCCTGTGTCCCTGTTTCCCGAATCACCAACTCACCGGTGTGTGTCCCCAGTACCAGTTGAAGTGATTCACCGTAAAGTGAGCCAATCGCCGTTGTTGTTACCGCAAAGGTTTCGAAATCATCCACCACGGAAGAAGTGGGTTTGTCCCCTTCAAAGTCCACCCGATAGAGTTTCCCATCCGTGGAAGCAATCAGAAGTTCCGGAGTCTCATCAGCATCCAGATTCCCCATCGAAGGTGAAGCATGAATCGCTGAACCCGTAAAGAATGGAAAGCCCGCCAGCCTTGTCCCCTCAGGACTGAATCCGTAGATGCGCCCATCGGAGGAACCCACAAACAGTTCATCACGACCATCACCAGTGACATCTGCCGCTGCAGGGGAGGACACACCACCAAAGAAGCGCCGCACCGGCCAGCTAGGGACACTACTTCCATCATGATTCAACACATGAATAAATCCATCCAGAGAGGCGAAAGCAATTTCCGGCTCTGTGTCACCATCCACATTCAGAACCACCGGAGTGGCCTCTGTTTCGGAATTCAATTCCACCGGCCAACCGGGTAGGGTAGCCCCGGAACCAGAAACAATTCGTGCCGTTCCTGAAAGATTCACCGTTATAATGTCCAGTTGAGAACTCGACAAAAGGGAGGCCAGCACGGGAGACGGGGTGAAGTAGGAGTGTCCCCCTTCATCCTTGGTGCCACCAAGATTCACCGGGAATCCGCTCAACGGAAGGAACGATTTGTTGAACGCATACAACAACCCATCACCGGTTTGTACCACCACATCAAGAACTCCGTCCCCATTGATGTCACCACACACGGGGGTGGATTTGATTGTTCCCTGAAGCTGCAGAGGTTGAGTTAGAAGCGATCCATCAGTATCGAGAAAGAACAACTTCCCATTTTCGTCGCCGCGTACCATCTCCAGTTCCTCATCGGAATCAAGATTGGCCACCAACACACTTCCTTTGCTTTCCCCTACTCCTTCCGGAGTCACAGTTCTGCTCGTCAACGAATCGTCTTGGAATTCATAAATGCGGATGCTTCCATCAAACAATCCCAGCACAATTTCATTCACCCCATTATCGTTGAGATCGGCGAGCACCGGTGAACCTGTGATGGGTATGCCAACCTTGACGGCATCCAGAGGCTCAGTCAACTTCGCCCCATCCTTGGATTTGTCCTTCGGCCAAAGCCGTGTGGAGTCTGTACTATCCACGGCCCAATCAAGGTATTCGGTTTGACCGGAGAAGATGTAATCCACAAACAACGGATGGCTAACCCACACTTTGGTACGTTCGAAAGGATGTCTCCAGTTAACGGGGACAGAGATCGCTTGCGTCAGCGGGAAGCCCACCAACGGGGAACCGGGATTGTTTGCGCTCGTCACAATGTCATACGTCGCTGCATTGAATCCCCAAGGCAGATACACCGTCTGATTCGTGGTTTTGATGAAGATGCTGAATCCATACAACGAGGCATTGTGCTCGTTGAGGTGTCGAGTCTCTGGAAAGTCGGGAATTCGCGGATTCAGTCCGGGATTATTCACTAACACCTCCACGGTGGTATAACCTGCCGGCGTGGCGATATCGGCTGTTTGCTGTGAAGAGGTATTCGAGGAGAAGCCATTGGCAGGGCCATTCCAAGGGGGAAGAACTTCCTGGGTGGAAGGGAACAACACCACTTTACGGATGGGGAATCCGGACCCTTGCACCACTTCCTCACTCAACAGTGTCCCTGTTGTGCCATACCGTTTAATCATAAGGGTGGCACCCCCCGCGATGCCCAAATCCAGACGAGCTTCGTGGTCATACAATGCTCCGCGAGCCACCGGCGTGATCTTCAAACTCAGGGAAGTTAACTCATCGTTTGTATTGTAAAACTCTGCGTTCTCAACGGAAAGAACCAAATCATTGTAGTCGAAATCGTTGGTTTGTTTACCACTTCTCAAGTCCTCCCAAGCCACCAAAAAGCCGTTGCTGAAAGAGACCTCATCCTCCGCCAGATAATCATTCACGGGATCGGTTGCGCTTGCAAAGTCACCCACGCGTTCGCTTGTAGAGTTGTCGCCCGGGATGATCGACAAAGGATTCCCCGGTACAGAACTCCATACCATCCGCGCTGTATTCGTGGAAACTTCACCATCCTTGAGTGTGCTGGTCAGGGAGACTCGGTAACGAATTTCCAGAGGATTGGCCTCTGTGTATTGCAACGGTAGCTGAGGAATAGTGAATTTTACCGTGGGAAGTTCACTTGTCTCCACAACCATGCCGGGAAGATTGGATTGCACCTGACCATCCCACACCACGGTGGAAGGAAGAACGTCTGTAATGAAGACATCAAATGCATTGGAAGCGCTCTCTCCTTGATGATAAACCAACAATCGGAAATCCAGGGCATCGCCACTTTCATAATAAGGAT
>JANRMB010000159.1:0-4411 GCA_033761985.1 Candidatus Sumerlaeia bacterium
AACATCGGCGATTTCCTTGCGCTGTTCTTCAGTCAGCAAATCACACTTGTTCAGGGCAATCACAAAGGGCTTCACCAGCAGTGCTTCGGAGTAGGAACGCAACTCCTCGCGCACCAGATTGTAGGCGTAGAGAACCGTTTGCGGGTCGGCATTGGCGAGCACGGGATTGCCGTCGTCATCCAGACCGCTTTCCGGAGCCACCAGATGCAGCAAAACACGGGTCCGCTCAATATGGCGAAGGAAGCGTGTTCCCAGCCCGGCGCCGGTGTGTGCGCCCTCAATCAGACCGGGAATATCCGCCAGCGTGATGCGGCGTTCAAAGTCGGAGGTAAGAAATACCCCGAGATTTGGGGAAAGCGTGGTGAACGGGTACGGGGCAATCTCAGGGTTGGCGTTGGTCAGCGCCTTCAGCAACGTGGACTTTCCGGCGTTGGGAAGGCCCACAAAACCCACATCAGCGATGATTTTGAGTTCCAAGTACACCTTGCGTTCTTCCCCGGGCCATCCTTCGTAGGAAAGCGTCGGAGCCTTGTTTGTCGGCGTGGCGTAATGCTGATTCCCTTTTCCACCGTCGCCGCCCTTGGCCACCAGAAAGCGTTCGCCATCGGCCACGATTTCGCCGAGTTCCTCGCCGGTGTCCTCGTCCACCACGCAGGTTCCCAGAGGAACATGGATGATGATGTCCTCGCCAGCACGACCCGAGCAGTTTTTACCGGAACCATTTTTCCCCCGGGGAGCGGCTACGTAGGGCTTCATTTTGATATCCACCAGCGTCATCAGGGCGGCTTTGCCTTCCAAATACACGCTTCCCCCTGCACCACCGTCGCCCCCATCAGGACCGCCGAATGCTGTTTCTTTTGTTCTCATGAACGAGGAGCAACCATGACCGCCATCGCCTCCCTTTGCCGAGAATCGTACAAAATCAACGAACGCTTTCATGGGTGTCCCTTTGTGCCGTAGCAGTGTATCTCTGGAGAACTTGTTTGGTGTTTTGGGTTAGGAGTTGGAATGGGAGACATCCAATACTTCGATGCGGCCGCCGTAGCTCTCCACAATTTCTCGCCCCACCACATCCTCGCCGGTGTTCCCTTTCACCAGAACATCAGGTTGCAGGCTGCGCAACAGATCGTTCGGTGTGTCCTCGGAAAAGACGGTGAGGAAGTCCACGAATCCCAAGGCGGAGAGAATTTCCACACGCTCGTTGAGCGGCAAATGTGGACGCCCCTCGCCCTTGAGGCGTTTCACCCCGGCGTCGTCGTTCAACGCCAGAATCAGAACATCCCCCAGCGTACGAGAGCGTTCCAGCAGGCGAATATGGCCGGCGGTGAGTAAATCAAAACAGCCGTTGGTGAAGACCAGTTTCCGCCCCGCCAACCGGAGGCTGCGGCACTTCTCCCGAAGGCTTTCCGGAGAAAGCCACTTCTGACCGCTTCCCGTTCCGGAAAGGCTTGCGAGCAAATCTGTGGAGCTGATGACCGCCACCCCGCTGCGCCCCACGGCGATCCCCGCCGCAAGATTGCCGAGTTCCACGCTACGGCCAAAATCGGTTCCGGCGAACCGCGCCAAGGCCATGACGGCGAGAAACGTATCGCCCGCACCAGTGACATCAAAGACTTCCTTCGCCGAAGCCGCAACCCGTTGGGCGGGTTCGCCTTTGGGGTAAATCGCCACTCCGCCGGCGGATAGAGTGATGCAAATCGCCTTCCCCTGCACGGCATCCTGAAGCACCTCGGCGGCGCGGCGGGCGCTCTCCTCGTCGCGGATCAGAATCCCGCTCGCTTCCTCTGCTTCCTTGCGGTTGGGGGTCACACAGGCCACGCCACGGTACTTGGTATAGTCGCGCCCTTTGGGATCCACCAGAATCTCCACCTCTTGGGCGTCGGCAAGGCGCACCGCCTCCTGAACCAATTCCTGACTCACCACTCCTTTACCATAATCGCTGATCACCAATCCGGAGGCTCCCTGCAGTGCCCCGGCCAACTCCTTCAAAAGCGCCTGCCGCAAATCGGCGGAGACTGGTTCCGCCTTTTCCCAATCAACCCGCAACATCTGCTGACCCTTGGCCACGAATCGGGTTTTCACAGTGGTGGGGCGAGTGGGGTCTTCCACCAAACGCGCCTCAATAAGAGGATCGGAAGTGAGAATCTGGGTCAAACGCCCGGCCCCGGCGTCCTTCCCTACCACGCTGATAAACCGAACCCGTGCCCCCTGCGCGGCCATATTGCGTGCCACGTTCGCTGCACCCCCGGCCACAAACTCCTCACCGTAGGCATGGTGAATCGGCACCGGAGCCTCGGCAGATGTTCTGTTCACCCGGCCCATCACATAATGATCCACCATGGCATCGCCAAGCACCACCACCGTAAGGCCGGCAAACTGGCGAATCAAATCGGGGAAAGGTTGTGCGTTCATGGGTGCGGAGTGCTCTTCAAAACCGTATCACTTGGGGGCGGAATTCTGATCTTTCTACACCCAAGTGAATCAATCAGTATTGTTCCTTCCCCTGCAGGCCCTTGACAATTTCCACGCCGGCGCTGACGCCGAGCCGTGTCGCCCCGGCTTCAATCATCGCCTGAGCTGTGGCGGTATCACGAATCCCGCCGCTCGCCTTCACCCCCATCAGCGGCCCCACCGTGGCCCGCATCAGGCGGATGTCCGCCACCGTCGCTCCCGCGCTGGAAAAGCCCGTGCTTGTCTTCACATAATGCGCCCCCGCCCGCTGACTAATCAGGCACCCCGCCATCTTTTCCTCATCATTCAGGTAACTGGTTTCCAAAATTACCTTCACCAACCGGCCGTCTGCCGCCTGAACCACCCCGCGAATATCCTCGAACACATTCAAATACTTCCCGGCCTTCAATTCCCCCACGCTGAGCACCATGTCCACCTCATCGGCGCCGTCAAACACCGCCTGACCCGATTCAAAGGCCTTGGTGATGGGGGAATTCGCCCCCAACGGAAACCCAATCACCGTACAAACCTTGACTCCAGAACCCGCCAGCAACTCCTTGCAGAACCCCACATACCGGGGCTGAATACATACCGAGGCGAAGCCATACTCCCGCGCTTCCGCACAGAGCTTTTCTATCTGCACGGCACCGCCTTCGGGTTTGAGATACGTATGATCCAAGTAGGAAGCGATGTTGGGTCGAGCCTCCACCGGATACGACGCGGGGGAATTCTCCCGCAACGCGGCATTCAAACGATCGAGTAAAGCAGCAGGTACCATCGGCACAACATCCCAGGGGTGAAAAAAGCTGCGGCGATGGAACGCCAGAAAGAGCGGGGGAGTCAAGGGGTGGTGGTGCGGCTCGCAAGGAGAGAGGAAAGGAGCACGACCCTCTGGGTCGTAAGCATTCCCGACGATGAACAGGATATTGAGGATGTGGTCTTACCACTTCCGTGGCGCGGGCATCCTGCCCGCGAAAGCCCCGGGAGCGCCACCCACCGCGGTGGCGTGAGTCCAACCGCCAAGGTTTCCACGCTGACGCGCAGCACGCGTTTGATGAAGACCAGGATGGAACGCGGTTGGTTTTTGAATGATTCGTTTATGCTATGAAGTTGTCGTTTGTTTGTCTTGATGACCTAGTTCCTCGGGAGAAAATGGATCGCCGAAGTCCTCTCCAATCCCCGCTTGCGTTTTTGATATTTGTGGTTCACATGGAATTCACCGGTGTTTGCTGGGTGAACGATAAGGGGGTTTGCGTGAGTCCTTTTTCGACAAAAGATTTAGTTGTTGCCGCATCGATGCTGGCCCTCACGGGATTGTGTGACCATTACTCGCCGGAAAATGTATCCCTCGCTCACTTTATCGGCGGATTAACGTATTCTGTTTCCGCCAACATTATTTCCGATGTTTACAAGAATATCGGGGGCAAAAAACGCAAACCCCTTGAAAACGCCGACCTCACCCGCGCCACCGGGGACGCGATAGCCGCAACGTTTCGCTCGGACTACTTCCTGAAGTATTTTCCCGAGGAATCCAATTCCACTTTTGCCAGACTTGCGGCAGCTTCACCAAGCGTTTGGGAGAAATTGTCAGAATCCGACGATTCGGGTTGGAAAGCGCTGCGTGAAACGCAAGCACCCTCCGTTTTTTACCTGGCTCGATTGGATGCATCACCGCTCCCTCTGGAATCGTGGTGCCATCTCGTTTTGGCTATCCGCAACAAAGCAGGGAAAAACTTTCAACTTCCCGAACCACAACTCTTTGACGATGTGGTTCCTGCCGGAACCAATCCCCTCGAAGCCGCTGCCCGGCTTCTTGCCCACTGGTTTGTGTTGGCCTTCAAGGAAGCACTCAAAAACGACGAACTCGCCTACAAGTCCTATCAAATCTACATCCACGCCGAGTTGCAGGAGCACGCCATCAGCACCAAAGCGCTGACGGAAAGGTTGCTTGCCAATCAGG
>JANRMB010000160.1:0-4450 GCA_033761985.1 Candidatus Sumerlaeia bacterium
ATTACCTACAGGATAAATAACATGTCGGAAAGCTGCAGCTGCTTTTTGAGCTTGTTCCACTACTTTTGTTTTGATGTCGGTGGTTGGGCAACAGGCAACCTCATACGAACCTCAAATCAGTTGATCTGAGGTTTATTACCCTCAGTTCGGCTGAAAAGCGCAAGTGGAATCTTTTGCGTTTTACTATCCCCACCTCTCACTTCGCCGCCGGTAGCTCCACGTCCAGCCACACCAACCGGTGATCCGATGCCTTCAGGGCAACAAAATTCGCGGCGGGTTCCGTTACGGGGTCGGGCCAGTGAACACCCCCGCCGTTGACCTTGAGGTTATCCGAGGCGAGCACGTAATCCACCCGGGCGCCGTTGAGGAAATCCGCCGTGGCCCGTTCCCAGAAGTTCGGAGCACCCGCTTCGCGGCCCTGCAAGCCCCCCACACTTTGCGTAAACTGGTGATGATCCACCACGCGGGGGTGCTTCAGAAGCGTTTGAATCGCCACCTCACCGGTGTAAATGGGGTCGGACTTCTCGTCAGCATTCAAGTCGCCCAAAATCACAAAGGGCGCCTTGCCAGTGAAGCCCCCCTTTTGGCCGGCGTCGTCGTACAAGGCCGGGTTGTTGTTGATGTATTCGGCCCAGAAGCGCACTTCATCAAAATTACGGCGACCGTTGCGGTCTTCCTCGCCATCAAACACGGGGGGTGTGGGGTGCGAGGCAAACAGGTGCAACCGCGCGCCGTTGGGGAGCAGAACGGGAACATCCCAGTGGGATTTGCTGCTCAACCGGAAGCTGACCTGTTCCTCCTCGGAATACCACTCGGTGGGGAGGTGGTTGCCGGGGAGATCCTTCCAGAGGAATTTCTGGAAGGTGCGGGTGTTTTCAAGATCGAGCGGATACTTGGAGAGGATTCCCATGCTGTATTGGCCCGGGTATTCGCCGTAGCCAAAGGAATCGTTGCCGTGGGGGCGGGTGCGTAGTTCGGCCTCCGTGGAGATGGTGCCGTCGTTATCCAAGTCCATTCCGCTCAGCATCCCGGTATTGCAGGGGGCTGCGTAGAAGTGGACGTAGTTGATGGCTTGGGCGCCTTGGTTGAGGTAGTTGCTGTTGAAAAGGGCGAGCGTGGAAGCAAGGGTCTCCCCTGAGCTGCCGGTGGTGGTGTAATCATGATCGATTTCATTGATAAGCAGCACATCGGGGCGGATGGTTTGAATCACCTCAGCAGCGGCAAGCGTTTGTTCACTCGCCCCACGGCCTGATTCATCCACCAGCGTGAGGTTTTCCAGAGAGAGTTCCTTGATGTTGAAGGTGGCCACGCGAATCTTCACGGGGAGGGCCTTGGGGGATTCAATTGTTGTAACAGTACCCACACCGTTGTCTTTCTTGGGGGTGGAGTTATCCCCAAGATTAATGGATTCTGCCAAAGGGCATCCGAGTAGGGAGAGAACGCCGAGGGCGAGCAGACTCCAACGAAGAGAAGCAGTGGGGATGGTACTGGGCATGGGGGAAAACCTCCGGGATGAAACGCGCCGAAGGATGCAAAAAATCCCGCCTGTGAGACAAGCGGGATTGGAGAAGAGTACCAAATTGGATGGTATCGGGTACGGGATTTGAACCCGTGTTACCGCCGTGAAAGGGCGGCGTCCTGGACCAGGCTAGACGAACCCGACACATTGCATCGAAGGCTTTGGAAGGCGTTTCGCTGCAAGGGAGCGGGAGAATATCCCGGCGCCGTTGGAAGTCAAGAGGCAATTCCAGAGAATCGACTGCTTTTTTTCCGGTGATCCGCCAAGGTACACCCCCACCCCACTTTATTCGGGCGTGGGAAGCACATCCTCGCGGCAATCGGCGGGTTTACTGAAGTGCCCTTCTGGAATGGTGGCCAGAAGTTCCACGTTGCTCAGCTTCGCCTCGCCACCGATTTCCTCGCCAAAACCACTGACCTCGCTCCAATCGTGGAACGTCCAGCGGGTGGGAACGGCCAACCCAGCCACGGTAACGTAGTCATGGTAGCGGATGCCGTGGGGTTCGGACGTAGCCGCTGCGGCGTCGTTCTTGCCATAGGTCACAATGTAAGCAAGCCCCTGAACCACGGAAGTTTTGGGATCGGTATAGACGATGTACCAATCATCGGGGGCATCGCCGACGTTTTCGCCGAAAGTCAGCTTGGCGGCGGCGTATTCATTTTCACCCATTTTTACCAGACCCAGATCTTCCAAGTGTGTACCCGGGTCTTGAAGTTTGAAAGGGACGGCGAAGAAGTACGGCCATGTGAGCAGGTGAAAGCGGGCCATTTTCTGTTCGGACGCCGCAGGGGATACCCAGGCATGGGAGCCGTCCCACACCATGGTGGTGCCGGATTGTTGATCGATGCGGATGGCGCTGGTGCTGGGAGTCATGGTCAACGTCCCGTTGATGCGCTCGGAACCGCCGAAGGAAACAACGAGATCTGTTTTGATCACCGCGGCGGAACTAAATGCGGAAACATTATGGGCTTTTTCCACTTTTCCAGCATAGGCGGATTGAAAAAGGTGGTCGTGGCCCTCATGGCTAAAGAGGTTGGAACCTGCCAGAAGCACAACGGCGAGGATGATTTTGGATGATTTCATAGGGGGTTATATTCTCCGAATAGTTGACATTAAGTTAAGATTATGTGATGACCTGAAAAACCCGAGGGAAAAGTTTTGGATTCCTTGCTCAAAGGGCAAAACCTCACCTTTTCTCACCGAAAGTCAACCGCCTCAATCAATCGAGGAATGTAGTCGATGCGGGGAAGCCCGGGAGTTTGGTGTTGGTATGCCACCACCAGGGCACAGATCCGCGCCTCGGGGCGAAAAGGCGGGAGTTGCGCATAGTATTGTCGCGCCCCTTCTGCCAAACGGCGTCTCCGTTCCGGGGGAAAAAGAGTCGCCACATCCCATACCTCAGAAAGAAGACGGGTCTTTACTTCCACAAACAGCACCTCCCGGGGGAGCTGCACGATGAGATCGAGTTCAAACTCCCGGGTGCGCCAGTTGGCCTGAATCAGGGCGGCGTTTTGGGCACGCTGCAAATACCATAGCGCCCAGGCTTGCCCCCACGCCCCGATGATGTTGATATCCGTGCTCCGGGGCGTGAGGTGAGGCGCACGGCAACCTACGCGCCACCAAGCCTGCCGAAGCAATCCGTGCACTTGTTTTGCCTGTTGCACGCAGAGAACCCCCACCGGGGCTCCACCCTCGCCCAACAATTCAGGAGCCAGTTCCGCCATGATACGCCTCGCAACTTTCACCGTCATCCTTGCCGTGGGCTTGCTCGGCTGCAACAGCCAAGTCGAACAACAACAAGCCGCAACCACCACTACGGCCACTGAGGACAAACGTATGGCCGGGGCGCTCCGGATTGGTGAAACGCTCCCGAACTTCACCCTCAAGACGATGGACGGTACGGAGATTTCGCTGAAAAGCCAGTTCAAGGGTGATAATGTGGTGGCGGTGATTTGGCACTCCCCCGCCTGCCCTTGCGCCAACAACTGCCTGGCCGCCCTGCAAAAGGAAATGGACGACCCCAAATACAAGGAGAAACTCACGATTCTCGGCGTGGCATCGGATCCCTTCCAGAATACCGAGTGGTTCCTGAACGACCTTAAGGCTCAGCAGGAATCGGGGATTCTCAACTTCCCGGTGGTCTTCGATACCGATTACAAAGTGAAAGAACTCTACGGAGTGAAACGCACTCCTACGGTGTATGTGGCGGATTCCAAGGGCCGTTTGCAATTTTGGGGTGCGCCGGAAAGCACGCTCTTCCCCGGCTCGGAGGGGCATCAGTTCCTGATGAAGGATGCCGTGGATGCCCTTCTGGAGAAAAAAACACCGAACCCCCAAACCTATCCCCCCATCGGATGTCTGATTGAATGAATTCGACGAGAGCAACCGGCGGAGCAAACGGCCCCCCGGGCGCCGAATTCAGAAGCAGCATTGGATGGTACCTTTCGGCTGCTGATTTCAGGAATCACAACCCAAACGCATGAGTCGTTCGGCGGAATTCGGGGGAATACCGCCGGATGAGTCATTTAATGTACTTGAGGGAATATATTTTATTCGAATATTGTAGATTGAAGTATAGACTATTTACTTTTCCAAAATCATTTTATTATTTTTTTATTTCCATACCACATCAGCTTTTCAGCCTATTCTATGACTACTTATGCATTAGTTGCTGTAAGTATTATTGGAAATCATTTCATATTTTCGACTCAAACCAATTATCAATTTGAGAGGATTTTTAATTAAGATATATTTTATTATGATATCTAGCCCGGATTTCTCACCAGCCATCTGCTCCGACAGTCGAATCATCCCGCCATTCCAAGGGAATCCCTTGTTCGTCGACCTTGAAGTGTGAATACACGTCGGCGTCCGACTCACGTCGGGAAACCCATAGCCTGACGGGCGCTTCGTCGTCTCGCGACGAAGTTG
>JANRMB010000161.1:0-21300 GCA_033761985.1 Candidatus Sumerlaeia bacterium
CCCCACCGTGGCCGCCTCCACTTCCAGAAATAGACCCATTTCCGCGGAACTACACACCGCCCACAATCAGATTTTCTTACAGAAATTCAGGAAACTCGCAGAACCCGCCGCCAAGCCTTTTCGAATATGTTCAATTTTGAAGCTTATTGACTCACGGAGTTTCGAGCGAGCCTCTCTATTTTGAGATCGCCTCGGCACTTGAGATGGATAGCTTCATTCCGAGGCTACGTAACACACTTCCAAGGGTTTCAAGGGTGGGATTTCCCTCTTCGGAAAATGCCTTATAGATGTTCCGACGGCTGACATCGGATTCGCGTGCGATTCTCGTTGCTCCATGAATTTCAATCACTTGCCGCATAGCCAGCAGGAATGCACTGTAATCACCATCCTTTTCGGCTTCCTCAAGGGAGACTTGGAGGAAGCTCCGAGCATAGTCCAAGTCGGCGAGTTGTTCCCGCATGTAATTCTGAAACGTTGGGTAATCAGCCATTTTCTTTCTCTTCCTTTCGATCAAGGTAATCACGCCAAAATTCATGAGCTTGTTTGATGTCGTGCGACTGGCTTTTCTTATCACCCCCGCATAGCAGAACAACCAAAGTGTTCCCATCTTCACCAAAATAAACCCGATATCCTCCACCAAACGTCATTCTCAGTTCTTGAACACCACCACCAACAGATTTGTGATCGCCAAAGTTGCCAAAGCCAACTCGAAGGATGCGGGCTTCTATCCGCTGACGGGTAGTCATGTCTCGCAAATCAGTTAGCCATTCCAAAAGGGGAACTTTACCGTTTTGCGTTTGGTAGAAGATTATTGTTTTCATCGCCCTACCCTTTCTTCAATGTGCACTATAGTGCGCGCGCAGTCAAATGTCATTGTCGCAATCCGCAAGAAAACAAAACGCCCACATAGCAGAATGTCTGAGTTAGCATAACCTACAGATGATTTGTTAGGTAATTCAGGATACCCGCAGAACCCGCCGCCAAGCTTTTTCCAAAAAGTTGGTTTGTTGCAGCAGCATCCAGAAGAGCATCCCCTGCCCCATTCCCACCAACACATCCGAAGGGAAGTGCGCCACATCCATTACCCGACTCCCGATGCACAAAATCCCCAGCGCCACAAATAGCGGTGATGCTTTCGGGTAGTACGTGCAATAACCCATCATCAGAAAACCCGCCACTGTGGAATGGCCACTCGGGAAACTCCAATAATCGGAATTCAACAGCAGCGACAAATCCTGCCGCCAAGCGACGAAAAATCGCCCCATTTCCTCCAAGGGGACTTCGGCAATAAAATCCTTTTTGCGATTATACTCGGGCCGCTCCCGACTGAACACAATCTTCAACAGGATATTGAACAATCCCGCCACATAACTCCCCACGATAATCCGAGGGAAGGCACTGTGGCGGTTTTGACAAAGAAAGAGGATCAGCGCACCGCCCAAAACGATTCCTGCCGTGGAGGCAAAAAACTTCCCGAGCATGAAGAAGTTCTCGTGATCGAGATACTCCTTCATGAACCTCATCAACTCATCGTTGAAGATCAACTCCACGGGAATCATCCCGAACCCTAGAAGAATCAGGAACAGGCTTGCCGGAAAAGCCACCGGATAAGAGCGGGGAAGTTCGGCAAGCCAGTTCATGGTTAGAAGGAGAGAGTTGCCTCAGCGGAGATTTTGGCGAGGAACTGTTCGATGGGGATAGCGCCCTGGTCCCCTTCGGAACGACTCCGAACCGCCACGGTGCGGTTGTTTTGTTCCTGCTCCCCAAGGATGAGCATGTAGGGGATTTTCTGCATTTGGGCGTCGCGGATTTTGGCTCCGACTTTTTCATCCCCGGCATCGAGCGTGGCACGGATTCCCGCTTTCTTCAGTAGTGCCGTTACCTCACGGGCGTAGGTAATGTACTTCTCCGAAAGACTCATGACGCGCACCTGTTCCGGAGCAAGCCACGTGGGGAAGGCCCCGGCGAAGTGTTCGATCAAAATGCCGATGAACCGCTCAAAGCTGCCGTAGAGAGCGCGGTGAACAACGACGGGCATCGCTTCTCCCCCGTCGCTCGTGGTGTAGCGCAGATTAAACCGAGAAGGAAGCTGGTAATCGAGCTGAATCGTCGCCACCTGAAACTCACGTTTCAGACAATCGCGTACGATGAAGTCGATCTTCGGCCCGTAGAAGGCGCCATCGCCCTCGTTGATTTTGTACTCCATGCCGTTCGCTTCAATCGCCTGCTTGAGTGCTGCTTCGGCACGGTCCCACTGCTCCTGTGTCCCCATGGCCTTCGCCGGTTTGGTGGAAAGAAACACGTTGGCAAATTCCATATCCACCGCCTTGTACACACGGCGAACCATGGCAATCACACGGGTGATTTCCTCGGCAATCATGTCCTCAGAAACAAAGATGTGGGCGTCGTCCTGACAGAATTGCCGAACGCGTGTGAGGCCGGAGAGCGTTCCGGAAGCTTCGTTCCGGTGAAGTACGCCTTGGTCACTGATGCGCAACGGAAGCTCACGGTAGCTACGGCGCCGATCCCCGAAAATCAGCATGTGGCAAGGGCAGTTCATGGGTTTGAGCGCCGCCACATCCCCTTCAGAGCCGGAAAGAAGGATGAACTCCCCTGCACGTTTTTCAAATACCTGCCAATACTTGCTGGCGATTTGTGGGCAAACACGAGGTTCGAGCATCAGCGTGAGGCGCTCTTCCGGAGTTTTTGCCGCCACAAGTTCTTCGTGGAGGTTTTTCTGATCCTTGATTTCATTCCAGAACTTGTTGGACCACTCCACCACTTCAGCCGGGGTCAGCATCCGAGCTTCCTGCCCGGGAACGATGAACATGTCGTCGCGGTAATGCTTCCAGTGACCGCTTGTCTCAAAGAGATCCTTGCGGAAGAGCATCGGCGTAAAGACTTCCTGATAATCCTGCTCCAAGTGAAGGTCGCTGCTCATGCGCTTCAGCACATCATACATTACCTTGCCCTTGGGAAGCCAGATGGTCTCCCCTGCCGCCCACTCATGGTGCATGAAGAGCCCGAGCTCCTTGCCCAACTTCCGGTGGTCGCGCTTTTTGGCTTCCTCTTGAATCTCCAAATATTCCTTGATGCCTTTTTTATCGGGGAAGGCCGTTCCGCGGATGCGGGTCAACTGATCGTTCCGGGAGTCGCCCTTCCAATAGGCGCCAGCCACGGAGAGGAGCTTGAAGTTCTTCAGAAAACCTGTATGAGGAAGGTGTGGGCCGCGGCACAAATCCACGAATTCCCCCTGCGCATACACACTGATGGTGTCTCCCTCGGGAATGCGTTCAATCAAATCCAGCTTATACTTTTCGTTGCGGGCGGCAAACAACTCGCGAGCCTCGGATCGGGTAATCTCCCGACGCCGAATCTCCAACGCCTCATTGGCAATTTTTTCCATCTCAGCTTCAATACGGGGAAAGTCCTCCACACCAATTGGGGGAACCGTCTTGATATCATACCAAAAGCCCTCTTCCGTGGGAGGGCCGTCTTCCAAATAGGCGTTCGGGTACAGGCGCTTCACGGCCTGAGCCATCATGTGGGTGCAACTGTGGCGAAGGATTTCCAAAGCCTCAGCATCCCGACTGGTGATGAGCGAAACTTGAGAATCAGCGGTAATCGGGAGGTTTAAATCCTGGGTTTTGCCGTTCACTTTGACGGCATAGCTCGCCTTGGCGAGACCTTCGCCAATGGAACGGGCGATTTCCAGTCCCGTTACAGGGCCGGGAAAAGACTTCTGGGAGCCATCGGGAAGAGTGATCACGACGGGTTGTGCTTGGGGTTCTTGTGTGGACATGGTGGGAAATGACCCAACTTTCAAAGAAACTGGAGCCCTACGAGCGGCTCGGCACGGGAAACAAGCAGCAAAACAAGTGGCACTGTCAACCATGTTGGGTTTTGAAGGCGAGGTTAGAAGTGTTAGAAATTCACCAATAACCCGTGAGCAGGCAAGGTACTGATTCAGTGGGTAGGGAGTATTTTGAGATCTTGATCACCTCTCTCGGATTCTGTAATTGCCCCTCTATTTCGACGTTGAGAGAATAGAATTACCTACCGATCCAGGATTTCGCATGATACACCTGCGGCGTTTCCATTTTTGTCTCAGCAGCGTGTTTCTGTTGGCGGCTTCCGTTGCAGGTGCAGCCACGGTGGATTTGTCCAGTGCCTTGGTGCTCGCTTCGGAAAAGCTCGATGAACCCGGGGTGTTTTATCTTCAATTGAATCCGGCAAATACCTACACGGGAAGCGCCTCCATTGGTTTTCCCTTGGAACTGGATTGCAACGGTGCCGTCTTGGATCTTGCTTCCAATCAATCAGGTGGTACATTTGCCGGAATCACGATTCTACCGGATCAATTGCTGCGGATTTCCAATGGTACGGTGCAAAATGCCGATGTGGCGCTCAACTTTATGGGGAGGAGTTCGGGAACCATTCAACAGATGAATTTCACCCAATGTGAACAAGGTATCGCGCATCCGGGGAATGGCTCCCTGGTGATCGAACAAAGCCAATTCAGCAACTTTCCCACGGGAGACACCTGGGCAGTGAACGTTGGGTATGCGGGGAATCAAGGGGCGGTACATTTGACGGTGGAACAGATCACGGTGACTGGTCCACGATTTGGGATTCAAGCCCGCACGGGTTCAACGGTAACGGTGACGGGTTCCGAGTTTGTTGGAGCGGAACAATCGATTACTCTCGCTGGCGGAAGCCTTGGGATCACCGGGTTGAATACGTTTTCATCCGCTTCGTTTGTCCACGTGAATGCCAGCAATTACTTTGGGGATCGACCAGTACTAACGGTGACAGGGCAGGAGTTTCAGAGTGCCCCATTTGGAATTCTTGCGACTCGTTCCATCCTGAACTGTACCAACACCGTTTTCCAAAACTGCACTCAAGGAATTTCCATTCAAGGCGGAAGTACCACAATATCAGGTGGGGAGTTTAACTCCTCCGAGGATACCGGGGTGATTGTTCTTCCCACACAAGATGGCGAAATCCCCACGATACAGCTCACGGGGACAGTGGTGGATTCCTGTGGCGTTGGTGTTAGTGTTACCAATGGCACAACCACTATCGATGAAGCCACATTCCAAAATAACATCCAAGGGATTGTAGCCCAAGGAGGCGACCTTACCGTAACGGATTCTCTGTTGGAAGAGTTTGTGTCAAACGCGGAAACGTATGGGATTCAAGCGTTGCCTCTTAATAACCAGCGCCCAGTGGCAGCGCTCCGGAACAACACAGTTCGTGATGCGGACTTTGGTTTTCTGGGAACAAACGCCCGCGTGGTGATTGAATCATGCTCCTTCACAGGCCATGAACAGGGTATCGCTTTGTTGCAGGGGACGGGTGACTTCGGAAACCCATCCACGATAGTGGGAAGCACAGTCCAGAATTGCAGCGCTTTTGGTGTAAACATCCCCAACGGGGGATTTGTGAAGTTGGAAGACTCCCAAATTCTCCAGTGCTACATTGGTTTGGAAGTGGAAAACGGCGTGAGTGCGGAATTGAATTCGGTTACCATTAATGGTTTGGGGCTGGTGACACCGGGAGTGGGAATCGGTGCCATTGGCAGTGTCACTTTGGACATCGATTCCAGCACCATTCAAGGGCATCTGAACAGCGTGTATTTGGAAAAGGACTGCTTGTTTACCTCTCGGAACACAGCGTTTCTCGATCCCTGTTTTTCCGGAATAATCTTTTACGACAACACAACAATCACCGTGGAAGATAGCAGCTTTCTGCGGAATGGTCAGGATGGTATCTTCACGGATGTGGAGATAACAGAGTCTGGTGTCACACGAGTCGCACGACCCAGTTTTTCCACGGTGCGGAGGAATCTTTTTGATGAAAGCGGCATCGGAGAGATTGATCCGGATTGCTCGCGATTCAATGCCGCGGGGACAGGGATTGCTCTTTTCGGGAACGGAAACCACACCATTGAATACAATACGATTTTGCGAAGCAGAGACGTGGGAATTGCCTTGCTCAATGGCGCCACAGCCGCCATCCGCCGAAACACGATTCAGGATAATCGGGGGACAGGGATCTTTCTCCAGAGCGCCGGAAATGCCTTGGTGGAGGAAAACGTGGTGGCCTTCCACCAAAACTCCGAACAGGCAGGCGTACAGATTTTCGGAAGCAACGGGGCGGTGTCCTTCAATCGAAATCTGGTTCATGGGAACGAGATGGGTTTGATCAATCGCCATTCTGCAGATTATCACTACTGGACTGAGAACGTGATCAGCGGTCAGGAACAGTATGGATTTCTCATCGAAGAGGGACGGGCGGATGGAGTTCGAAACGTCTTCCTTGAAAATACCTTATATCAAATATTCAGCAGTTCCACGGAGCGCACCGGCCTCACAGGGGGAGTGATTTTTTCCACCTCGCGGCGAGGTGTCTTTACGCAATCAACCACCGCGTTCACCTATTGCGTTCAGAATTGGTGGGGTGGAACTTCGGCAATCAATGAGGCGTTCAGCGTTGTTCCCCAAGGGCGCATGGGGTACCAGAATACCGACACCACACAGTTTTTGACCTCGCCAAGGCAGGACATATTCTACTGGATTGGAAACGGTGGGAATCCATCAGTCATCTCCTCGGGGTCAACACCCTACGCCACTCTCACCACTGGAGTTTTGTCCTCACCAAAGGAAGCCCTTGTGGTGGTACGCGATACAACAGCAGGTGCTGCACCCATTGCCCCTGCAGGAGCCTTGATTCAGACTCCCGTGCATGTGTGGTCCACACGGGAGTTTGGGCTCGCAAACAGGGGAATCATCCTCCAATTACGGGAGACATTCGAATCCAACAACACTATTACCTTGGCTCGATTCAATTCCACCAATCAGGTTTGGGAACCCATGGGGAAGGTTCTCGGTCGAGCAGTGGGGAACGAAACGGTTTTCCTTTCCCTGTTGGAAGAGCACCAACCTCTGGGAGTCTATTACTGGATTGAACTGGACGAACCGGCAGTGGAATTCAGGTCGGGCTGGTTGATCAATGGTTGACGTTTTCAATCAAGCCTGCACGCTGTTCTGTGTCCCCGAATTCATCCCTCAAAGGGTAGTGAATGCTCCGTAACCTGTGGTCATCCTTTCTGGCAAAACTTCGGCAAATTGCCTTTGCCACGCGTTTGGCAGTGACCCTGCTCACCCTTTTGCTCTTGGTGTTCAATCTGGCGCTTTGGGTATTGGCGGTCCGCTTGTTTCAAATTCAGGAAACCGCAAGCCGCCAAACCATTCGAGCCAGTGGAGAATTGATTTCCAAAGCGATTTCCCCAAGCGATTTGTTCTTTCTGCAAATTGCTTATGACCCCGTATTGGAAGCCACAGACTTTGAGCGTTTGGCCATTTACCAGGACAGCACCTCCGTGGCGAACCTGCAAAACTCCTTCGCCAAATCAGCCTCCAACGATCCAGGAAATGAAGAATCCGGAGCGTTTGAATTAGCTCTGATTACTCCGGATGGTTGGCTGGCACTGGATGCCGAAGGACTGAAACTGGAACCTGTTCTTCCCACCTATTTTGATGCAGGAGAAACTCTCGATCGCGCGAAGGACGGTTTGGTTGCCCTGTCCCCTTGGACGAATCTCTCCCCCACGGAGGAGAATAATCAGGAAGGAATTCAGCGGATTCGCCATGCCTACTTCCCCATTTTTGCCTCAGAAAGCTCGATCCTTACCAACTCCTCTGCTCCACGAACTCCGATTGCGATTCTTCAACTCAGTTATCACGAACCCGTCTCACGATTAATGCTGGTTCTCCCCCGCCGATTGTCCCTCATCGCCCTCATCAGTTTCGTGTTGGTTGTTTCCCTTTGGATCGCTTTCAACCGCATTATCAGTCGCTCACTCAAAATCCAACAAGCCGCGGAACAGGGGGACAGACTCCGAGCATTGGGGAACTTAACCGCCGGCGTGGCACATGAAATCCGCAACCCTCTGGGAATCTTGTTACTAACTCTGGAGGAACAGCGGGCGATTGTGCGGAAGATGGAAGATTCACCCCTGAAGCAAGACCTTCAAAAACTGGAGGGCGAACTCCACAGCGAAATCAAACGCCTAGAAGACTTGAGCGAACAATTCCTCGCCTTCACACGGGGACACGTCAGCAAAAAGCGCCTTCCCCTCGATCCGCCCAAACCGTTTCGTGAACTCACTGAGCAGACAGTAAAGTTATTCTCGAAGTCCCTGGCTTCGGATATCCGCATGGACTTTCAATCCACTTTGCAACCTGAGGATAAAGCGGCGGTGAATCCCCAGGAATGGCGTCAGATTCTTCTGAATATCCTTCAAAACTCCGCTCAGGCCATGGAGCAAAAAAAAGGGGTGATCAAGGTGGAACAATTCCGCCAAAATCATCTATTGGTGACTATCGTAAAAGATACCGGATTAGGGATGGACAAACAAACCATCGCACGAGTTTTTGATCCCTTCTTCACCACCCGCGCCGAAGGAACCGGCCTTGGGCTTTCACTCTGCAAAAAACTGGTGGAAGATGCACGGGGTTCTTTGGAGTTGGAAAGCGAGCCGGGCAAAGGATGCACCGTCACCATACGTATCCCGGTGTTGAATACAGAGACGTTAAACGAGCCGAGCTTATCCGGAATCAAGTCCTACTAAAGCTCAATCAGCAAAAGCGAAATATCATCCTGCGGGTTAACCTCTTCTCCACATCCACACCATTGAGTAAGAGCATTTTCCAACGAGGGAAGCACTTGGGAGAATTCCGTGGAACGCGATTTTCCCAATTCCTCGGTTACTCGATTCGTACCCAAAAGTTCTCCCGCTCTGTTAGCCAGCTCCACTACTCCATCAGAATACAGCAACAACCGCTCGCCTGGAATCAGGGAGAGGATCTTATCTTTGAACTCAAGATCCGGGAGAAAACCGATGGGCAACTGCCCGGATTCATGGATCTTGACTTCGCCATTCGGTTGCTGCTGTATCAACGGGGGGTGCCCTGCCGAACTAAACTTGAACGTGCGCGTCTGGGTATTCAGGATCCCATACACGATGGTAAAGTACTGGCCCTCTGACTCCGCAGAAATTTGAAACCGTTGATTCAGATTCGATAAGACCTGCGCCGGGGAAAGCACATCCCATCGCGAACCAACCCGACCAAACAACGCGGAGTGATCACGTTCAGCGGAGAGCAAACGACTCAGAGTAACACTTAGCAGCGAAGAGGCAACACCGTGCCCACTAACATCGAGGAGATAAATCCCCCAACGGTTTTCACCCAGTGGCACAACGTTGAAAATATCACCAGCCAACTCTTCGCAGGGAATCAGATTCCAAGAAACTTTGAAAGGAAGGCTTTTGGCGTCTTCCAAACGGGGAAGCAGCGACTGCTGAACCCGTGCCGCCGCTCGGAGATCTTTCTTAATCATCTCATGTGCTGACTGGAGTTCCCGATATTGGCGGCGGAGTTTGGACTCCAGTTCCAATATTCGATTGGCGGAATGGATTCTCGCGTGGAGTTCGGCTCGATCAATGGGTTTGGAAAGGAATTCATCGGCCCCTGCTTGAAAGGCCTCCAAAAGGCTTTCCTTCCCTTCCCTTACCGTAAGTAACAGCACAAACGTATAATAGAGCTCGCGTTGGTGTGCCCGTATTTTTTGGCACAACTCCAACCCGTTAAGATGGGGCATCTCCCAATCGGTAATCACGATGGGGAATCCACCCTCCTCCAAAATAAGGGCCCACGCCTTCTCCCCGTCATCACACTCCACCACCTGATGCCCCATGTTGCGTAATGTCATGGAGAGCAACATCCGGGAGGTGCGATCATCTTCAGCAACGAGGATTCTCATAATGTAACGTGAGGCTCCATCATATTCCAAGTGCGCTGTGCGATGGTTTCAATAGTTTCCCAATCGATCAAATCCCTCTCAGCGTTCAGCTCAATCAAATGAAACAACGCTGCAAGCGGCTCGGCGCCAACATTTCTACATGCACCGCGCATCCCGTGGGCCAGTTGCTTGCGCTTGGCAGTCTCTTGTGGAGCAAGTGATTTGAGTTGTTGAAGCTGCTCGAAAAGATCCTGACGAAAAGTGATCAATAATTCAGAAATGAAGGCCCGATCCCCTTCGGTAAGTTCATCCAATCGAGCAGGATTGTAAAGTTCTGCATCGGATGGGTTCATGGGATCGGGCTCCTCTATTTGGAGAAATTAATGCAGTTGTTTTTGTACAGCCGCGGTGGATTCCTCAATTTTATCCACTTCCTCATCCAATTTACGCATCGCCTGCTCTTGTTCCTGGAACTTGAGCCGCTGATAAGTTTCGGAAATGAGCCAGCCATCAAGCCCGCTTCTGGAGGCGTTGTACAGTTCGATGGCGTGGTTGACGAGTTCCTTGGCGGTGGCAGCCCCTTCCCAGCCGAGGCTGAGTGTACGGGAACCTTCCAAGTCTTTGTAGACAGCGAAAAAGTGTGCCACTTCCACAAGGAAGTGTGGAGGAACGTCTTTGATGTCTTTCATGGAACCAAAGTAGGGATTGTGCTTCGGAACACAGAGGATCTTGTCGTCTGGCTCACCCTTATCCAGCATCTTGAAAACGCCGATGGGGCGTACCTCGATCAAACAACCGGTGAAAGTGGGCTCATTGATCATGAGTAACACGTCCAAAGGGTCATGGTCGTCGTAATAGGACCGGGGGATAAAGCCGTAATCTCCGGGGTAAATCATGGGAGAATAAAGGGTGCGAGACATCTCATAGATGCCCTTTTCCTTATTGAGTTCGTACTTATTGCGGGAGCCTTTGGGGATTTCCACGATGACGTTGAGTGAATCGGGGACGTTTTTTCCGGGTTCCAAGTCGTGCCAAGGGTGCATGGGTGGTGCCCACTTTCAATATGCTGGAATGGAGCGTTCGGCGCACAGTAAACGCTTGATTGAAGGGTCTAGTATAGTTCTCCAGAGGGATGCAACCGCTGAAAGATAAACGGAGGGTGATTTTTTATGGAAACGGGAAATTCTCGATTCGTCCATCCACCGATTCAAAATGAGCAATCCCACTCCAATATAACTCGGTGAACTGAAGAATCAACGCGGGGAAATCGGCATTCTCCCCACAAAATGGCGGACGACGGGATCAGACTCTCCCCGGTGAAAACTATCCACAACCTTTTCGATTTGTGCGTCGGCTTTGGTCACTCGCTCATGCTGGCGGATATGCTCGGCCCAGCTTTCCAATTCAAAGGATTCCACAAACACACCCATCTGCTCCACTTGTTCGTGTAACGACCAACGATAGGCACCATCCCTCAAACGGGCGACTTTGAGCGCCATAATCGCCTGAAGAAAAGCCTCCCGATCCTTTTCCTCAATCCTATACTCCACCGTGACCAGAACCGGCCCTTGTTCAAGGGCGATATGGCGACCAACCGGTGGTTCTGGCCAGGGATGAGCAGCAGCCAGGGAATCGGGTTGAGGCTGCCGTAACGGCAGAAGAATCGCCGCCATCGCAAACAAGAATCCGCCTAGTCCTGATATGCGGAGAGCCATCATGCTCCCAAAGGATTCCGCCATCAGCCCCCAGATCATCCCCCCCAACGCCATGGAACCTGCAAAAACAATCAGATGTATTCCAAGACCTCGCGCACGCACCCAGGAGGGTAGCTCCGTCTGGGCGGCCAGGTTCAGTGTTGTCATTCCCAACAACCAACACACTCCCAACCCAACTAAAACCATGCCCGCATGTAGCCAATTCTGGCAAAAACTCAGTAGGATCACACCGCTTGAAAGACCAATCGTTCCAACCAGGGAAAGCGCTTGTTGACTCAATGACTTTCTGAGTTTGGGAAGGAACACTACACCCAAAATGGCGCCAAAACCCAGCATCGTCATCAGGATTCCATACGTCGTGGCCGATGTGGACAAATGATTTCGCGCAAAGAGAGGAAGAAGAGCCCACATCGCACTTGCAGGTAGAACAAATAGAATCGCTCGCCAAAGCACTTTTTGAAACAACGGTGAATTTCTGGTATACCGAAAACCAATTCTAACAGCACCGAAGAGAGACTCCGGAGGAAGCTTGACCAATGGTGCTTTGGGCTTCCATCGGTAGAGAACCAAGATGATTCCCAAAAACGACAGCCCATTGAAGAGGAAAACAAATGGAGGTGCCGAAAATCCCAAAATAACGGCGGCAATCGCGGGGCCCACGGCTCGGGCGATGTTGACCGAGGAACTCCCCAAAGCCAGGGCATTCGGAAGGGAGGAGGATGGTACAAGGTCAGGAACAGTTGCCTGTAATCCGGGTGTTGCGAGAGCCGTTGCGATAGCCAGTAACGCAGTAAACAAGAGTAAGAGAACTGGATTCAATAACTCAAAATGCGCCAGACCCGCCAAAGCCAAACACAGAATAAACATGAACATTTGTGTTCGAAGAATCAACAACCGACGATCAACAATATCGGCCAAAGCACCAGCAGGCACACCCAGAAGAAAGATGGGAAGCGTTGCGGCAATTTGAATGGATGTAACGACAAGGGCAGAATCGGTAAATTCCGTCATCAGCCACCCAATGGCCACGTCGTGAGCATTGGTGCCGATCTGAGAAAACACCATCGCAATCCAGAAGGCTCGGAAAATAGGGATGGAGAGTGGAGCTACTGGTTTTTCGGGCGGGGGTTGTGTCATAAGTCCTCGCGACGAGTGGAAGCCGCAGATTCACGCATAGCCACGGTTTGTCCATCGGGTCCGCCACAAAGATGCGCGGTTGTGGTGGGAGGCGGAGAAAGAAAACGGTCGGTGGCCATATAACCAACCGTCATTGCAACAACCAGCATAGCTCCCACCAGATTGGGAGGGCTGGGAAGGGGAATATCCAGCCAGCGACACCCTGCGCCGATGGCAAGACCGATCCCCAAGCCGATTAAGATTTTGATCATGGAAAGTTCCTTTTGAATGGAAAGAGTCTGGGATTTAGGATCACTGATGAATGATGTTGGGAGATGCTTATCAAAATGAATCCAAGCGATTCGTTCTAGAAGACAAAACAGTCACAACCGCCATCCAGAAGGCCCCGGGGTCCAAGCATCCAAGCCGGGCCATTCCATCCGGGAGAAGGCTTGCTATGAGCCTCGCAACCGCAACCGACTTTATGATTCAATGGTGGGCTCATGAAGGGATTGTAATATCCACCAAAACGGTTCACCGGTGCCCAATCAGGACTGGGGGGAGGTATTGGAGGATCAAGGTAAGTGTACTCCCCGCTTCCATAGACAACCTTTCCGCCGAGTATAGTCAGCACGGATTCCAAAGATTTGATTTCCTCATCAGGGATGGAAAAATAATCGGAGGAAAGAACCGCAAGATCCGCCAACTGACCGGGGATAAGTTGTCCGCGTTTCCCCTCCTCGCGAGACATCCAAGTCCCCCCGGAGGTGAATAGCTGAAGAGCCTTTTCCCGACTAAGACAATTCTTTTCGGAATACATTTTCAGTCCACCCAGAGTACGACCCGTCGACATCCAATACAGAGCCACAAACGGGTTGTAACTCGCTACGCGCGTGGCATCCGTTCCGGCAGACACCGGAAGTCCTGACTCGAGCATTCGCCTGATCGGTGGTGTGGACTCCGCCGCAGCAACGCCATAACGGTGAACAAAATACTCACCCTGGTAAGCCATTCGATGCTGAACCGCAATCCCTCCCCCCATTGCAGCGACGCGTTCAATACTCCTGTCTGAGATGGTCTCACAATGATCCAAAAACCAATGCAGACGATCAATGGGGGCGTGACGGTGAACGCGTTCAAAAACATCGAGGAATCGGGAGATGGATTGATCGTAAGTTGCATGGAGACGGAACGGCCAACCATTCTCCGCCAAAAAGGTAACGACCTTTTCCAGGTCGCCCTCAAGATTGGGAGAGAGATCGGGCCGCGGCTCCAAAAAATCCTCAAAGTCTGCGGCAGAGAAAACAAGCATTTCACCCGCTCCGTTACAGCGAAGATAATCATCGCCTTGACCGGGTTTCACCATCTTGTTCCATCTCTGGAAGTCTTCCAGTTCACCACCTGGTTTCTGAGTGAACAAGTTGTAGGCGATGCGGAGAGTCATTTCTCCCCGCTCGTGAAGCTGTTGAATGATTTGGTAATCATCGGGATAGTTTTGAAAGCCACCACCCGCATCGCAAACCGAAGTTACACCCAAACGGTTGAGCTCCCGCATAAAGTGCCGAGTGGAATTATACTGATCTTCTGGTGGGAGTTTGGGCCCTTTGGCAAGGGATGCATAGAGTAGCATGGCGTTGGGTTTGGCAATCAGGAGCCCGGTGGGATTTCCTTGTTTATCGCGTTGAATTTCTCCACCAGGAGGATTGGGCGTATCACGGGTGTAGCCGCATGCTCTAAGAGCCGCTTTGTTCAGCAACGCTTGGCAATACAGATGAAGAATAAATACCGGAGTATCAGGTGCCGCGGCATTAATCTCATCCAAAGTGGGCAAACGCTTCTCCGCAAATTGGAATTCGTTGAATCCCCCCACCACTCGAACCCATTGGGGAGCAGGAGTTCTGGAGGCTTGATCCTTGAGCATTTCCAACGCATAGGCCAGCGAGGGGACTCCATCCCAACGGAGTTCCATGTTGTAATTCAGCCCTCCGCGGATGACGTGAAGGTGAGAATCATAGAGACCCGGAATGACCGTGCGGTGATTGAGATCAATCACTTTTGTGGACGCGTCAGCATGGGGAAAAACCTCCGCCTCGGTCCCAACCTTTAGAATTTTTCCATCGGCGATGGCTACTGAACTGGCGAAGCCTGCACCCGGGACTCCGGAGTACACTTTCCCATTCTTGAGAAGAATATTTGCAATCTGTGGCATGACTTTAATCCTAGATTCTAAGCGTTCCAACCGCCATCAACAGTCAAATTTTCTCCATTGATAAACGCAGAAGAAGGTTGAGCAAGGAAGGCAACAGCATCGGCAATTTCCTCCGGCTTTCCATAACGCCCCAAACTGGTCAGCTGCCGTTGAATACCGGAATTAGGCCCTGAGGCTGGATTCAATTCAGTATCCGTTGGACCGGGTTGAACACAATTGACGGTGATTCCATAAGGGCCAAGATCTCTGGACCAACCGCGCGTGAGGCCATTAACCGCGAACTTTGTTGAACTGTAGAGCGCAATCGCCGGCATCGGAATTCGCTCACCCAAGCACGACCCAATATTGATGATTCGCCCCCAACCGGTAATCAACATACGGCGGGCAGCTTCCTGTGAGAGGACAAATAGAGAACGCACATTCACCTGATAAAGTTCATCGAAGTCCTCTAATGAACATTCCGTCAGAGAACCGAAACGCCCAATTCCTGCGCAGTTGACCAGTACATCCAGCTTACCTGCGAATCGCCCCTGAAAAGAGTCATCCAATTGGGCGATCAGATTGCTGGCACCCTCCTGATGGGACAAATCAGCTCCTATTGCTTCGGCTTCACCACCAGACTTTCGAATCGATTCAACAACCTCGGCGGCACGATCCGGACTTGAATTGTAATGAACAAGCACCGAAGCCCCTTCCCGGGCGAGACGCACGGCGCTTGCAGCTCCAATGCCTCGCGAGGAACCAGTTACCAAAGCGAACTTACCGGATAAAGACCCCGTCATTATCATACTCCCAGATGCAAAGTAAATGTCCCCGAGTTGAAGAACCCGGGGACTTGCTCTTGTCGGAATTAGTGCCGGAAGCCGCCTTTGCTTTCAGGCATCTTATGCACCATCGTGTTTGCGTACTCCACCCCAACGCCGTAGGCGCCGCTGTGCTCTTCAACGGTGGCAATTACATCGTTGTAGGTTTCTTTGCGAGACCAGTCCCGTTGGAACTCAAGAAGGACTTGCTGCCAGGTAACGGGGATAACACCGGCCTGCACCATACGCTGCATGGCATAATCGTGGGCTTCTTTACTGGTTCCACCAGAGGCATCCGCCACGGCATAAACGTCGTAACCTGCAGCCTTGGCTTCCAAGGCGGGAAAGCAAAGACAGACCTCCGTCCAGAGAGCCGCCATAACGAGTTTTTTCCGGCCATGCTTTCTCACGGTGTCCACAAACTTGGCATCCTCCCAGGAATTCATGGAAGAACGTTCGATGATTTCCGTACCAGGAAAGACATCCTTCAACTGGGGCCAAATGTGCCCACTGAAGGACATGGTTTCCACTGCTGTAAGAACAACAGGAACATGAAAGGTTTTGGCGGCTTTAGCCAAACCCACCACGTTATTGATCAGAGTTTGACGGTCAATATTGGCGACCCCAAACGTCATTTGGGGTTGGTGATCGATGAAGATTACCGTGCAGTTTTGCGGTGTGAGGAGTTCAAGATTGCTCATGACGTAACCCATTCCTTGAAAGTCGATGAATTTGTTTCAATTTATGAGTAAATCCGTAGACGAAGAAGACGAGATAAACCACTAGCCTATAGGAGAATAAATCGATAGCCCTTTTGGATCGCTTCAATCCCATCCACCCTATCTGAACGCCATCTCACCCGCGAAGTGATGGTAAAATCGGTTGAAATAGGGGAAATCCACCAAAAGGAATGCATCAACACGTACATCCCAATCATGGAATCGTTCTACGCCATCAATTGTCTTGCTCCACCCCATCCCCAATCCTGAGCATTCAAAATAAATTCGGTGTGAATAAATTCGCTCCTTTGGAGTAGTGTCGGCGGTGAATCCAAGGCCGATGCAACCATCCCAATCGGGTTATGCCTTTTTACACCCAAACCAATTAGGGGAATCCAGTTCGATGAGTCTTTCCAATTTCTTTTCACTATTCAAACGTGTCCGCACGGGTCAGGCGATTGTCCGCACCGGCATGGGAGGCCTGCATGTCTCTTTTGATGGCATTATGGTTATTCCGTTTTTCCATCTTTATGAGACCATGGACATCTCATTGAAGCGCGTGGAAATTGAACGCGTGGGGAAAAACGGCTTGATTTGTAAGGATAACATGCGTGCCGACATCAAGGTTGCATTCTTTGTTCAGGTGAATCGAACCAAGGAGGATGTGCTGCGCGTGGCGGGATCCGTGGGGTGTGCCCGTGCCTCAGACCCCGAAAAACTGACCGAACTCTTCGATGCCAAGTTCTCCGAGGCTCTCAAAACCGTGGGGAAACACTTCGAGTTCGTGGAACTCTACAACAGCCGCGAACGCTTCAAGGAAGAGATCCTCAAGATTATTGGTCGCGATCTGAACGGTTACTTTCTCGACGACGCCGCCATCGATTATCTTGAGCAGACCGACAAAGATATCCTCTCCATGGATAACATCCTGGATGCCGAGGGGATCAAGAAAATCACTCAGCTCACGGCAATAGAAGCCATGCAGGCCAACAACATTGAGCAGGAAAAAAACAAAACCATCACAAAGCAAAACGTGGAAGCGGAAGAAGCCATTCTACAATTGAACCGCCAACTGGAGGAAAAGAAGGCGATTCAACAGCGGGAGATCTTCTCCATCCGCGCCCGCGAGGAAGCCGAGACCAAGAAAATTCAGGCGGAGGAACGCAAGAAGTTCGAAACCGCCCGCATCTCTGCCGATGAGGAAATCGAAATAGCCCAACAGAACAAGGAACGCCAAGTTCTTGTGGCGATGCGCAGCAAAGAGGGCACCGATGCCGTGGAGCAGGAACGCGTCATTCGTGCGCGTGATCTGGAAATCAATGAACGCGAACGTATTGTAACCATCGCCCAAATTGAAAAAGACAAAGCGGTGGAAGCCGAGAAGAAAGAAATTCAGGAGATCATCCGCGAACGCGTAGTAGTGGAAAAAGCCGTGGTGGTGGAAGAGGAAGCGATTAAAACAACACGCTCCAAAGCCCAGGCGGATCGCGAAAAACTCGTCGCCTTAACCAAGGCAAGCGAAGAGGCGGAAGAATCCCTGATACTGGAAGTCAAAAAAGCCGAAGCTCTCAACGAAGCGGCAAACCTCAACGCCAAACGCGTGGTGGTGGAAGCCGAAGCAGAGCAACTCGCCAGTGCGAAAAAAGCAGAGGCAATCAAAACACTCGCCGATGCGAAAGCCGCGGAAGCCGCTGTGGCTGGTTTGGCCGAAGCCAACGTGATGCAGGCCAAAGCAACAGCACACTTGAAAGAAGGCGAAGCCCAGGCCGTAGTTTTGGAACGCATGGCCACAGCAGAAGCAAAAGGCATTCAAGTAAAAGCAGAAGCCAAGCGCCTGGATGGAGCCGCCGAAGCCGAAGTACTCCGCGTGAAGCAGGAAGAAGAAGCCAAAGGATTGATGGCCAAAGCGGAGGCGATGGAAAAAGAGGGGACAGTGGAAGCCGCCGTACTTGCCAAGAAGTACCTTGCCGAAGCCGAGGGCATCAGCCAGAAAGCCGACGCCATGAAGAAACTCGACGGCGTGGGGCAAGTGCACGAGGAATTCAAACTTCGTCTTGCGAAAGAGAAGGAAGTGGAACTCGCCCAAATCGCGATTCAAGTGGATATGGCCAAATCCCAAGCCGAAGTTCTCGGCGAGGCGTTGCGTTCTGCAAAAATCGAAATCGTGGGCGGAGAAACACAGTTCTTCGATCGAATCGCTGGAGCCATCACCCGTGGGAAAGCCGTGGATCGTTTGGTGGAAAACAGCACCGTTATCGATCAGGTTCGCCAGGGATTGATCGGTAATGAAGGGGAAAATCTCGCCAAGCTCCGCGAGGTGATTTCCACCATGGGATTGAAGGCAGCCGATGTTCGTGATTTGAGTGTTGCAGCAGTATTGGCTCAAATGATTGCGAAGGCGGATAACTCCGAATTGAAAAATACCCTCGTGGATCTTCTCACCGTTGCTGGAGAAAAAGGCGTCGCCTCAAAACCTGCAGCTTCGTTCATCAGCTAATTCACTCTATGTCCCCCTTTGGCAATTTCCAAAAGGGGACACAGATATCGACTTAGGCCCAAGGAGGTAATGTGGCAACCATGAGCGTGGAGACAAAAGAGTCGGTTGTGCTGGAAGGCGGAACATACGAAATCCTCCGCAAGCGCCTGCAGGATCACGCCAAGGATCTTCAGTCGCGGGTGAACGCCCTCAATAGCGAGCGTAAAGCGGTGTTCGGTTCCATCGAGCCCAAATTGCTCGCCACGGAACGCATCACCACGGAAAATAACTGCACCCCAAGGGACATCGCTGCCTTGGGGGACACGTTCCTCTTCGCCTACAACGTGCAATTCGGACTCAAGTCCACCACAGAGCTTGCAGATGTTTTTTCCGTCTATGAATTGAAGGAAAGTACGTTTGAAGCCCGCCCCCTCTCGCTGCTACAAGATGCCCAGTTCCTTGCGGATTTCAACAACCTCTACAAGTACTACAAGCACACATTCTTCGATCGCTTCTTTGTGGTGGGGCCCAATCTGTATATGGTTTTCCGCATCGGAAAATCCCCCACAGACCTCAAGGCGTTCAAGTGGCTCATTACTCCAGAGAAAACACTGAAGTACATCGACAACCGATCTGACCACGAATACGTCTTCCCCACCCAGCATGAGTTTCAGTGGAAGCGCACCTCCAGAGATCATTATCGGGATGGTCGGCACCCACACATTTCGATTGAAGATCGCGTATTCGTTGAGTGCGTCGGTGGTGATCTCACCATCAAAATTGAGGATAACACTGAAGTTGGAAAAGGGATTTTCAGCGAACCCGTCAATGACCCGGAGCAAAAACTAGACGACGCGGAAATTCACTACGCAGTCGTGGGGCATCTAATCCTCTTTAAGATTAAACCCTACCGCGAACTCGCCTACCGTTATTACATCTATAACGAGAAAATCCACGAAGCAGGTCGATTTGATGAAATCGCCGATTCCTGCGTGATGCTTCCTGATGACCAGGGATTGATTTTCCCCAACGGCTTTTATTTGGTCTCCGGCGATTACAAACGATTCGATTTCAAGCTGGAGAAGATGCTCTTTGAGCGGCGCATCACTTCACCCAACGGCGAAGATACACTGTATGTTTTCTACAATCGTGAGTCCGGGCTTTTCCTGCTCCTGAGCTATAACCTTATCGATCAATCGGTGAAAACTCCGATTCAGTGCCAAGGGTATGCCTTTTTTCACCAAGGAGAGATGCTTTACTTCCGAGCGGAAAGCTCCCCACAAAAGCACCATGCTGTGCAAGTGTGGCAAACCCCGTATGTGTGCCCCGACTATGTGCCGCCCGTGGAGCAAAAAAGTTTTCTTTTCAAAATAGGCAACAAAGACATCGTTCGTGCCATGGCGGAAAGCCAGAACATCATCAACCTAACCCAGCGCGAGGACTCCTACCAAAGCCTTTACGATGATATCTACGCGCTGAGTGTTTCCGTTCTGGATTCCTACTTCTGGATCAACAATCCCGAGGCGCACAACCTGGGCGAGGCGCTGGCCAACGTTCGGGATTCCGCCTCCGCCGCGATTGATGAATTCGACAAAGTTCGCCTCATTCGGAAGACCACCGCAGACCGAATCGGAGAAGTTCAAACAAGGGCCGAGAAGCTCCTCAAATCCATCAAACCTGAACTCATGGAACGAGTGGATGCCTTTGTGGGAAGCCTCTCCCAGTTGCGCACACTGCGGGGTGAAATCATCGCATTGCGCGAACTTCGCTATGCGGATCTCAACACAATCCAATCCTTGGAAACCCGTGTGGTGGAGCAGTCTCAGAAACTCTCCGAAGCCACCGTGGAGTTCCTTCTCAAACCCGATGCCCTGAGCGTGTACCACGAAAAAGTGGAAGCCGTGAATGCCAAAACCACGGGAATGCAACGCGCTGTGGAAGCCAAGGATATCGAGGAGGAAATCACCACCATCTCCAAAGAAGTGGAAACCATGATTGAAGTCGTCGGGAATTTGAAAATTGCCGATGCCACCAAATCCACGCAAATCATCGATGGTTGCTCCGCCATTTTCACGCGACTCAATACGGTACGGGCAGAGCTTCGCAACCGGAAGAAAAAACTCCAAAGTGTGGAAGCTGTGGCGGAATTCAACGCCCAACTCAAACTGCTGGATCAAAGCGTGGTGAGCTATCTGGATATCGCAGACTCACCGGCGAAATGCGATGAGTATCTCAACAAACTCCTGGTGCAGTTGGAGGAATTGGAAGGCCGGTTTGCGGATTTTGAAGAGTACGTGATTCAACTTTCCGAAAAGCGCGCCGAGCTGACCAGTGCGATGGAATCCCGCAAGCTTGCCTTGCTCGAGGAAAAAAACAAACAAGCCACGGGGTTTCAAGCCGCAGCAGACCGCATTCTGAAAGCAATCGCCGGCCGTGTGGATGCCTTCAAATCCAT
>JANRMB010000162.1:0-26827 GCA_033761985.1 Candidatus Sumerlaeia bacterium
ACCGAGCTTCGTTTTGGTTTTCCGATTCTTCTTCTTCTGATGCCTCCGGCCGGTATTTTGATGGTGTGGCTATATCGGGAATTCGGCGAGGAATCGCATCGGGGAAACAAACTCATTCTGGAGCATATTCATGAAGAGGGGGCGGGGCGGATTCCGTTGCGGATGACGCCATTGGTCTTGTTTTCCACCGTTTTGACTCATTTGGTGGGAGGTTCTGCCGGGCGGGAAGGAACAGCGGTACAAATGGGGGGAAGACTTGCGGCGGCTTATGGTCGAAGATTGGGGATAGAGGATGACGACATGCCCGGAATTTTACGGTGCGGTGTGGCGGCAGGTTTCGGGGCCGTATTTGGGACTCCCATCGCGGGGGCGCTGTTTGCTCTGGAAGTTGCAAAGCAGGGGCGTCCCGGAACGGCACACCTCCTTCCTGCTTTGGCGGCAGGGCTTCTCGGGGATTTTTTCTGTCGGGCTTGGGGAGTCGGGCATACGCACTACGCCATTCCCACACTCTGGGGGACGACAACCGGGCTATCGTTGAGTTGGCTTCTCGGGGCGCTGGGTCTGGGTATTCTCTGCGCCGGGGTGGCTCGGTTCTTTATTTTTCTTTTGCATCAAATGGAAGAGGGGTTTTCCCGGATTCCGATGTGGTGGGGGCGCCCCCTGGTGGGGAGCTTGATGCTGCTCGGTCTTTGCGTGATTTTGGGTACCACCGACTATCTGGGATTAGGGGTGACGGCGGACTCGCCGGAGGGTGTTTCGATTGTAGGGAGTTTTGAAGGGCAGGTGGGGACGTTGAGTTGGTTCTGGAAGGCGCTGTTCACGGCGATCACCTTGGCGTCGGGGTTCAAAGGCGGAGAGGTAACACCGCTGTTCTTTATTGGTTCCACCTTGGGTGCTGCGGTGGCATTGTGGACTGGGTATCCGGTGGATCTGCTTGCGGGGTTGGGGTTTGTGGCTGTGTTTGCGGGAGCGACGAAAACTCCTTTGGCTTGCACGGTGATGGCTGCAGAACTATTCGGGGCTGCGGTGCTTCCCTACGCTGCCTTGGCGTGTGCGGTGGCGTTCGCCCAAAGTGGAAGCACGAGCATTTACTCTGCAAAGAAGTAACGATTTCTACCACTGAAGATAAATATTTCCGTTACTGACCGCCCCGTTGGTAGGATCGTAAACAGGTTCATCGGGTGCGTTGATCAGTTTCATCCAAGTTCCATCGGGTAGTCTCGCGGTTCCAAAAGTAGGGAACGGATTGGGTTGTGGAACACCTTGCTCCAACTGATGTTGTCCAAGGTCGGCATCCGGACCAAACGACCAGACGATGGGGGGAGTTGTGTCGGAAATAACATAACTCATTCCACGTTTATCGGAGAATGGGTCATCAGGTAATCCATTGGGATACTGGGTTAGTAATTCCTCTCTGGTGGAATAAGATACAGAATGTTGTGGGAAGGGATATTTGGGCTTTAACGGAACTCGTAATAATACGTCACCCTCGCTGATGGAACCGTTTGTGGGGTCGTAAGTAATCCGAGCTTCTTGATCCAGAAGATCAGGACCGATACTATAGACTACCACTTCCTCAGGCGTGGAAATTATTTTCAATGGGTTTCCTTGTTCAGAAAACGGATCACGAGCTGGTTGATTGATAAGTTCTCCATGGTTGGTGGGTGAAGACTTATGTTTGAGTTGATAATGGCGCACAGAAATGGCGGTGTAAAGGTTTGCATAAAGACATAATGATAAGTTGGCACGAGTCATCGATTCCGGTACACGATAGCTTATCTCCAAAGATACAGCCCACCCACTGGCGGGATGAAATTCCATGTGCTTTTGATAGGTGGCATCGTAATACTCCTGATACAGCATGCTATATCCTTCAAACGCTTGGGCTAGGAGGTAAGGATCCTGAAATCCACTTAGGTAGATTCGCTCATACTGGGCACACGTAATGGCGGAAACGGCGATTCCAACTAACCGGCCGATGAGTGATCTGCTTGATCCGACGAGTCCCGTACCAAAGCGCATCAGACCAAACATGATCTCTTCGGCTTCTTTGACTTGGCCTTTCATCAGGAGAAAATCCGATTGTATTCGGGTTGTTTTGGCGAGGGTTTGAATGAGGAGAAAATTGGGAACCCCGGGGTTTTTAGTTTCAAACAAGAGTGTGGCATTCGGGAGAAAGAAGTTTGGCACACCATTTCTTAGATTAAGAACTTCTTTAATATCATCGGGATTCAATATGGATTTATTGTCGGGATCCAATTTTCCATCAATCATCGGACTGATCGGAATCAGTGTTCCATTTTTTTTGCTTTCGATGGCCTTTAGATTGAGTTCATGATAAACGAGCGCGTAATCAACAAGGTCTTTACCATTCGAAGGAAAATCCGCTTTGAATTGACGAACACTTTCGGCGAGTTTTTCATCTTGTTTTTGAAGAGAATAGAGATCCAGCTCCATGAGCCGACCAAACAGATCTTTAGGATAGGATTTGAGATACTGCTGAAGCGTATACATGGCAGCATCATAGTCACTCCGTTCAAGTGATTTGATGGCCCCAACCAAAGATTGATCCTGAACAGGGATAAGATAGTGATCAGCGAGAATATTATTTTTATTACTTTTATTTTTATTATATCCATCCAGAGCGTTTTTGCGAAAACTATCAAGTATAATAGAATCCACATTTTTGTTATTGCTTAATTGGAAGTAATGGTATTCAAGGTCATAACCATCGAAAGAGTTCCGAATAAATGACATATAGCTGTATTGACTCATGCCGATTCTAACATCTTCTGAATTAATGTAGTCGCAAATAATCCTATTCTCAAAAAAAGGAATGAAATAATTCCCAGGAGACTTTCTGTTTTTGTGGAGTACCTGAACGTCGCTTCCCTGGACTTGAATGAGTTCTCCATTGGCGCGATTGAAAAAAAAGAGCGGTTTGCTTTGGCGGGGATAAACCACGGAAAGCACCAATGCCCCTCCAACAACCAATAGGAGGATCAGGAGGCTCCATCCGATCCATTTGTTTCTGTTCATGGGAATGCTCCGTTTGTACTGTCTCTGGATTTATACACAAAGCATCGATACACCTTCAAAATAAGCCAATACCTTTTTGGATGCTACATCAGTTTTTACCTTCATCCTGTTTTTAATTGTGGCATGGGTCATCCCTCGGAACTTTAGGCGCTCAGTTGTTTGTGTACCGTTCATTTTTTGTTTAGGTGAGAACATGAGTTCGAAGCATTCCAATGGCCTGTTGATGGGCATCGTGGTGGCGCTGTTGCTGGGAATCGGTTTGGTGTGGGTTTGCAGCACCATTCTACAGAGTAACCCGGAGTTTGAGTCCACCTACCGAAGCATCATCGCGGTGGGGAGTTTTTTCGGGAAGTTTTTTATTACGGCGCTTCGGATGATTATTGTTCCACTCATTTTGGCATCGGTTATCACGGGGATTAGTAGTTTGGGGGATGTGCGAAAGATTGGAAGCATCGGTACCAAGACGATTTGTTACTTCCTGAGCACCACTTTTATGGCGGTGGGTTTGGGTTTGCTGCTGGTGGTGATGTTTCAGCCCGGCAAGATTCTCTCATCGGCGTTGAACGTGGCTGAGGGAGAGATTGTGGTGATGGAGGGGGAGACAATTGAGGAGGCCGAAGCACGAGTGAAGATGGAAAGATTCCGGGAAATGTATGGGAAGCAGGCGAAGGAACAAGAGATGGACTCCATACGGGAGAAGGAGCAAGTCACTGTTTCGGATTTGCTGATGTCCTTTGTTTCGCCGAATATTATCAAATCTTTTGCGGAAATGGACATGTTGCCGATCATCCTGTTTTCGCTGATTTTGGGGGGAATTCTCACCACGCTCCCCCGGGAACAAGGTGAGCCGGTGATTGCGTTTTTCCGTGGATTGAACGAGGCGATGATGGCCTTTATTAATATGGTGATGTATCTGGCGCCGGTGGGTATTTTTGGGATTTTGGTGGATAAATTTGGAACCGCCTCTCTTACTCCTGGTGGTATCCGCCAGATGGTGGAGGGTGTAGGGAGTTACAGCGGTGTGCTACTGCTTGGTTTGGCGATTCATGGATGCATTACGTTGCCTACGATTCTGTGGTTGTTGACAAAACGGAACCCTTTTTCATTTACCTACCAAATGAGCCCGGCGCTGTTGCTTGCTTGGAGTTGTTCGAGTTCCAATGCCACTCTACCAGTAACAATCAAATCTGCGGTGGAACGTGCAGGAATCGATGAAAAAGCCGCAGGGTTCGTTCTGCCTTTGGGAGCAACGGTCAACATGGACGGCACGGCATTGTATGAGGCCGTTGCGGTGATTTTCATCGCTCAAACCTACGGGGTGAATCTGGATGGAATTCAATTGTTTTTGGTATTCATCACCGCAACGCTGGCGAGCATTGGGGCTGCGGGGGTCCCTCAGGCGGGGTTGGTGATGATGGTGATTGTTCTCAACAGTGTGGGCTTGCCCTTGGAGGGGATCGAGATGATTCTTCTGATCGACTGGTTTTTGGATCGCTTTCGCACGGTGGTAAACGTTTGGGGCGATTGCATCGGAGCGGCATTCGTCAGCAATTCCCTTCATTGGAAGCAGACTGCCTAACGCCCCGAGTTGTTGACCAGATTGCATCTATTTGGAGCACCACTGCTGTATCATGGCATCGGGTAACGATCACGATTTTTCCGCCTTCGGGCTTCACACTCGGGCTCTGCATGTGGGCCAGGAACCCGACGCCCATGCTGGCGCCACGGTTCCGCCCATTTACATGACTTCCACGTTTTCCCAATCCGGGTTGAATGAAAACAAGGGTTTCGAATACAGCCGGGTGAGCAATCCCACGCGGGATGGGTTGGAGCGTTGCCTGGCAAGTTTGGAGGGTGGCTCCCATGCAGTGGCTTTTGCGACGGGGATGGCGGCGGTGGTGGCGGCGTTGAGTGTGCTGCGCCCGGGGGATCAAGTTTTGACCGGGCGGGATCTTTACGGAGGAACTTGGCGGGCGCTGGAAATGCTCTACAAGCCCTGGGGGTTGAATGTGATTTATGCGGAGGGGGACTCGGCCGAGGACTATGAAAGAGCCGCGGCAAAAGCCACGAATCTGAAAATGATTTGGGCGGAAAGCCCCACGAATCCGCTGTTGAATATCACGGATCTGCGGCGGGTGGCGGCATTGAAATCGCGATTCCCCGGGGCACTGTTTGTGGTGGATAACACTTTCGCCACGCCCTCTTTGCAACGCCCGTTGGAGTTGGGGGCTGATCTGGTGGTGCACAGCTTGACGAAATATCTCGGCGGCCACAGCGATGTGATGGGTGGCGCCTTGGTAGCCAAGAGCGCGGAACTCATCAAACCGTTTCAGTTCTACTTGAAGGCAGCGGGTGGCGTTCCCGCTCCCTTGGAATGCTGGTTGGTTCAACGGGGAATCAAAACGTTGGGGGTCCGCATGGATCGGCATTGCGCAAACGCGTTGTGGCTGGCGGAACGACTGGAATCCACAGCGGGCTTCAAGCGAGTGTTGTATCCGGGGCTTTCTTCTCACCCACACCAGAAACTCGCCCAAGAGCAAATGCCTCTTGGCTTTGGCGGGATGATTACCGTGGAACTGGAGAACGCCGAGCGGGTTCCCCATTTTTTGAAACGGCTTCGGTTGTTTGCCTTGGCGGAAAGCTTGGGCGGTGTGGAGAGCCTCGTCGGATACCCGGCGATGATGAGCCATGGAAGCCTGGACCCTGCGACTCGCCTTGCACGCGGCATCACTCAGGAAATGGTGCGCTTCAGTGTGGGGATCGAGGATAAGGAAGATTTGCTCGCGGATATTCAGCAGGCGTTGAAGTTTTGATGGCCAATAAATCGGAATCCTCACTTCCCCTCATGGAGAAATTGGCGCTTTACCGGACACGGTTGGCGAACGAGCGCACGCTTCTCTCCTACTTGCGTTCTGGTTTGGCTCTGCTGTTGGCGGGCGTGACGATGATCCAGTTTGCCCAAAGCCCGTGGTTCGGATGGGTGGGGAGCGCCTGCATACCAGGGAGCATTTTTATCATGTTCTATGGAACGGCCCGATTTCATTACACAAAATGCAGGATCAACGAGGCGGCGGGGTTGGAGTGCGGGGAGTGATGATGGAAGACTTCTGAACCTCAGAGGTCTTTTTTTCGATTGATTTCCTCGGTTCTCATTTCGCCTAATTGCGTCATAAAATCATACAAATTCTCCTCCATCCAGGATATGCACTTTCATGAAGAAAATGCTGGCCAAACCTTTTACCATTAATCTTCCCAAGGGGATTGCCCTGCTTGCCTTTGCAGCAAGCGTTTCCGCCCCGCTTTCAGGAGCGACCATACAGCTTTCATCCCTTAATGGATCGAATGGTTTTATCATTAACGGCGACGCCTCGGAGGATCGGTTAGGGCGAGGGCTTACGGGAATTGGGGATATAAATGGCGACGGGTTGGACGATTTTGCCGTTTCGGCTTATGGTGCCAAAGGTTCTGCGAACACCGGGAATCAGGTGGGTGAGGTTTATGTGATTTTTGGGAGGGAAAACTTCTCGGATGCTGTTTTAGACGCCACCACCTTACTCCCCGGAGAAGGATTTATCATCTACGGTGAAGACAATCTTGATCTTACGGGCCTTGATGTAGCTAGTGCCGGGGATTTCAATGGGGATGGGTATGCTGATCTGTTGATCGGTGTTCGAGGTGGTGACGGGCCAACGGATTCCATTTCCAACTTGGGTGAGGCAGTTATTCTTTTTGGGAAGGCGACTTTTCCTGCGACGGTGAATCTATCCTCTATTGCTCAGGGAAACAAGAATCAGGGTTTTCTTCTTTATGGCAGAAACGCGGAAGATTTTACGGCACAGCAAGTATCCGGGGTGGGTGATCTCAACGGGGACGGTCTGAGCGATGTAGCGATCGCCTCCATGGATGGATACTACACTGCCACAAAAGGCCCGGGCGAAGTGTATGTTGTTTTTGGAACAACCAACATCTCTGGAACTCAGTTTCAACTCTCGAGCTTGAACGGAACAAATGGTTTCCTGGTTGAGGGCCTTTCAGCATCGGATCTTCTTGGATTCTCAGTCTCCGGTGGAGGTGATGTAAATGGTGACGGAATTTCTGACTTGATTTTGGGGTCACCTGGTGGTTCGGGTTCGAACGATACCTTCGCGTTTGCCGGTGAAACCCATATCATCTTTGGTAAAACAACGGGATTTAGTGCCGAGTTTGAGCTTTCCACGCTCGACGGAACCAACGGCTTTTCTCTTTTCGCAAGCAGTAATTACGCATTAAGTGGGCGTGCCGTTAGTAGTTTGGGTGATATAAACGGAGATGGTTTTTCTGAAATCGGTTACAATCTGGGGAACGTGGGATCAACGGCAGGGGGCGCGGTTGTGCTTTTTGGAACCAACACGGGGTTTTCATCGGAAATTCAAACGCAGGATATCGCAAACGGTGATGGGACCCTGGGCTATGTACTTATGGGAGGGGACAGTGGTGACCGGGCAGGCTACTCTATTCAGGGGGCTGGTGATACAAACGGGGACGGATTGGCAGATATTCTTGTGGGAGCCCAACGGGCCGATGGTCCTGGTAATACTGGGGATCGAATGGGGGAGGCTTACCTGATTCAAGGTAATGAAACTATTCCCGGTGTTCAAGTTGGCCTTGATAGCTTGGGAGCTCCGAACTCTCCACAGGGAGACCTGTTTGTTGGTATCGACGATCTTGATTATGCCGGCAGTGGGCTTGCAGCCGCTGGGGATATAAATGGCGATGGCGTGGGCGACTTTATCATCGGAGCGCCAAATTCGGCTTCTATGGGGAATGGGAGAACTCAGGGTGGTGAAGCATACATCCTTTTTGGTTCTATTGATGCTCCCGAGGCGACGTCCGTTGCATTTATTCCCGCCGGCGAGGATGCGCCCAAAATTGGAGTCGGTATGATTGGTGATCATTCCAATTTCTCCACTCCCTTCACCCGCCTGTGGATTGACTTGGCAGCGCCAAACAACCAACCCCGGAGAGTTCAGGCGACGCTAAAATACGATGCAGACAATCAAATAGAGAATTTGGAAGGAGTTGCACCTTCCTTGTGGGAAATTCATTTGGATGGTGACGCAATTGCAGCAACCGCTACATTCAAGTATCTTTCATCTGATTTTGCAGGTTATCCCGAAGAAGACCTGCGAATCTATTATAGAAGTAGTGCCGACGGGGAATGGGTATTACAGGAATCGGTTCAGCATGATTTGAATCGAAATCAAGTCACCGTTGCTTACTCGGGGAATGGGTTTTACGCGATTGCTCCACGGCCACCGTTGTTTCCATTTCGATTTGATACTTCTGACCTAATTCAGAATGAATCTGGATTGGCAGGGGCTGGTTTTTTTGGAACCCAGTTTAATCATTATGCTGGCTCTTCCGTTTCTGGGGCTGGCGATTTTAATGGTGACGGCTTGTCCGATTTTTTGGTATCTATCCCCGGTTATGATGGTGTAAGTTCGAACTATGTAAATACTGGAGGGGCAGTATTTATCATCTTCGGTAAAGAGAATAATTTCTCTGGGGTCAATCCTCTTCAGGAGGATGTATTGGATGAAGCAACAATTCTTTATTCCGGAGCAGAGAACGAATCCCTCGGTGAAAAACCAGAATCAGTGAGTAGTCTTGGTGATGTGAATGGCGATGGTTATGACGATATCATCGTATCAACATTCAAATCGAGTGGTTTTGAAGGAATTGGTGAAAATGCAGGTGAGGCTTATGTTGTTTTTGGAACAGCTAATCCCCCTGCGAGCAAAAATGTGCGTGATTTGAACGGAAGTGATGGTTTCATCATCGGTGCGATTGAAAGTTTTGATTATTTGGGAGTGAGTGTTTCCTCCGCAGGTGATATAAATGGGGATGGATTGAATGATATTCTTGTTTCAGCACCAAGGGCGGATAGTTATTCAAACACCATGATCTCTGCTGGTGAAACTTATATAATATTGGGTAAATCGACTCCTTATCCACAGCTTGTGGATTTGCGAGACAACATCAATGTTATTGATCTTCTTGCCCATATCTTCCGCGGGATTAATCCGAGTGATAACTCGGGAACTTCAGTTTCATCGATTGGGGATTTGAACGCAGATGGATTTGATGATATTTTGGTAACTGCTCCCTATGGAGATGGGGTTACTGATTCCGTTTCGAATTCCGGTGAAGCTTATGTTATATTCGGTAGCGCTGGTGCTCCTTTCAATTTTCCCACCGTAACTGGGTTGAATGGGACAACAGGATTCGCCATTCACTCCGGAAATGAGGGAGATAATCTAGGGGTTTCTGCTAGCTCTGCAGGCGATGTTAACGGCGATGGTATTCAAGATTTATTGCTCGGTATTCCTCGTGGCGATGGTTTATCAGAAGCATCCGAGAGCGCCGGTGAAGCGGTTGTAGTATTTGGCTCCACAAATGCATTCAGTCCCATTCTGGAGCTTCCATCTGGGCTTCCTGCTGATGGTACAAAAGGCATAATTCTATTTGATGGGCTTACACTTCAATATTCCGGTACAAAAGTTTCCGCAGCTGGGGATATTAACGGAGATGGTTTCGGTGATGTTATGGTATGCAGTCGTCTTTCCGATTATTCAAAAGGCATCAACAGTCTTAGTTTCGGGAAAGCGATTGTGATCTTTGGAAAATCAAGCTTCGGTAAGCGTGATGTGGAATTACAGGAAATTAATTCTGGAGAAGGCTTCTTTTTCCGTGGTGATCAGCAAAATCAAAATCTGGGTGTTTCTGCAAGTTCCATAGGCGATACGAACGGTGATGGAATTTCTGATCTGTTGGTGGGTGCTTACCTTGCTGATTTACCAGGCAATTCTGGAAATAGATCCGGTGCCGCATACCTTATCTACGGAAAAACAGAAGATACAACTGCGACATATAAATTGAAATCACCCGCAGGTGACACAAAATTATCCCCTGTCGGCTATGTGGCCGATGGTGGTGATGATCAGTTTCCACAATCACTTGTATGGTTGGACTTTCCTTCAGGTACAACGTCGATTGAAACAGTTGTACTAACAAGAACCACTCAAGAAGTACAAAATCTCAATTTAGTCCGTATTTTACCATTTGTATGGAATGTGACAACAAATAGAACGGGGTTTTCGAATTCAGAAATTAAGTTCCGTTATTTTGATTCAGATTTGGCGGGTGTGGCAGAATCCGAATTAAGTTTGTATCGTTCCAGTTCCCTATCCGGCCCGTGGACATTACTATCAACCACACAAAATCAAGACAAAAATACCATTTCTGCCACCATTTCAAATTCCCAGTTTGGTTACTTTGCGATGGGAGTTCTAGCGGATACCGTTCCACCAACTTTTATCGTTGAGGGTTTGCCAACAAGAACGAATTCCAATCCGCTTACCGGAGTAAGTCTTATCTTTTCCGAGCCCATCACGGGACTTTCAGCCGATGATTTTGGAACCGTTGGTGCGGATGTTACGAATCTTGTAGGCTCGGGTAAAATCTATACGATTGATTTGGATATCAATAGCCCAGATGGAGTAAAATCCTTTCAACTGCCTGCAAACAAAGTAGAGGACGCCTCCGGATTGGCAAACAATGAATCGTTAGTTTATTCCTTTGAGTTCGACTCCACGCCTCCTACGCTTTCCATTCCGAATCTCCCCACATATACAAATCTTCCAGATGTTACGCTACAATTAGAGTTTGATGAGCCAGTAACAGGACTAGAGTTGAGTGATTTTGAAGCACCAGGTTCAACCGTGTATGATCTCACTGGCTCACTTAATTCCTATACGATGAAAATTACTTATTCAGTTAACGGTACCAAATCAGTTCGCCTGAAAGCAAACTCTGTTGTCGATAGCTTGGGAAATGAAAACGAGCTCTCTGATTTGTTTGAGTTCGTATGGGATAACACTAGGCCACAATATAGTGGTATTACAAGTCTCCCACAATTTACAAATCTTACAACCATACCGAATCAACAAATTAGCTTTACAGAACCAATAAGCGGTCTAAATCCAGAAAACTTCACCGGTAATGGAATAAGCGTTAGCAATATTCAGGGTAATGGAACCACATTTACCTTTGAGTTGAATTTGACTTCTTCAAATGGCACAAAATCATACACTCTGGATGCCAGCGAAATCACCGATCTTTCGGGGAATCAAGCGACTCAAACTTTTACGCGTTCAACTAATCTGGACACCACACCTCCAGTGGCGGAATTGATTGTTGGTGATCTGACGCAGGTTGGTTTAATTTCCGGTAGTTATAGTTTATCAGATGGTGCTGGCGTGGGTGGAGCAACCTCGCGTATTTGGTATAAACGAAATAACGAAAACTGGACACAATACACTGGCAGTTATAGTTCGAGTGGGAATTTCTGGTTGCTGAATAACCTAACGCAGGATGGAGTCTATCAATTCAAAATGGTTGGGCGTGACTCACTGAATAATGCTACACCGAACCCTACGGGAGATGATCCAGGGCAACTAACAATCATCTATAACAACTTCAGTTATAGCGAATTCATCTACCCTTCAATTCTTCCCGGTGAATATCTTTTCCCAATAACCGGAACTATTGATTATACAGTCAATTTTTCAGCAGGAGCTACTGGCGGACCTTTTGGTTTGAGTACTTCTCTTGGGAACGTTGGTGTGGGTACTGATCTTCCCAGCAATTTACTCATTGATGAACGAATCAACATCATCGGCTCATTTACCGGCGATGCCTTTATCAATTGGGTTTACAATCCCGATAACGATGATACGCCCGGCGCAATAACCAGCGCCTACCACGTGAGAAACGGGATTTTGCTGCAGAAATTTGATGCAGTTGTTTCAGGTACTACGGTAACCTTCGGTCCTGTTTCTTCACCACAAGATGGAGACTTTTTCTATCTTGGTAATGATATTCAGGATGTGGATTCCCTGTTTATCTTTTATTGATGGAAATATAGTGTCCCCGCATGGCGTTGGGGACACTCTATCTGTTTACTCCGGCAGTAAAAGGACCATGGTGGCTGGGGAGCCACTTCCCACCGGCACCCATTCTGAACTGGTAATCAACTTCTCACCAGCTTTCAGAGTTGCCTGATACTCCCCTACGGGAAGTTCCGCGAATCGTTGTTGTGCGCGGGTTACACTGTAGCCTTGAAACGCGCTGACCTGTCCCCAAGGGGTACGTACAAGGAGATCGGCTTCCAGTCCTGCAGGGAGTGATTTCCCCTCCACCAACATGTCCAGTTGACCTAATGTGAGTGCCACATCCCGCGTGGGGTCATCTGCCCCCTCGGCCACTTCAAAGCTCTCCCCCACGGGAATGGCGAAATCCATCGTCACCAACCACGGTTGATAGATACCGGGTAGAACCTCTGCCTCATAGTTACCTGCGGAAACAAGCCGTGCGTAGGCTTCCTGACCTTGTGTCCCCTGGAAGACGATGTTGGAAACTTCTGCCGGTGCGCCGTTTTGAGTAAGGCTACCTTTGAGGATCATGATGTCGGAAAAACGGAAAATCTCTTCCTTGGTTTCCCCCTCAGCAAATTGTATCGCTTTGGTTTGATTTTTCCCGGTACCGTTTTCACTCACGATGATCCGCCATTTGCCGGGTTGAGGGATACGGAGGCGGAAAGTTCCACCTTCCACCATTTCGGGGTTTGAGGAGGGTGGCTCGTTTTCAAAAGCCAGAAAAACGGTGGCGGATTTCATTGGATTGTTTGCAGAATCCAGTATGATTCCCACAAGCTGAGCCGATGGAATGAGCTTCAATTCAATGGGATCCGTCTCTTTTCGGAGCATCACTTTGGTGCGGGCAGAGGAGGCGAATTCATTTTCGGCAACCAAGGTGTAGCCACCTTCGCTGAGAGGTCCGATGCGGAAGGCACCGTCATTCTGGATTGAAACACGGGCACGGCGATCGTAGGGGGGGCCTTCCATTTGTGCTCCCGGTACTTCTGCATTTTGGGGTATGTTCAGGAGAAGTACGGTGGTTGGTGATTGAGATTGTTGCGACTCCCCCACCACTCGACCCGTGAGGTAGAGCCCACCTTCCAGTATTACCCGGATGGTTTGTTCTTCGTTGGTGGAGGTGGAAGTGATGCTGAATTCTTTGGAACCACGTTCTGCGAGTTCACGACCGTTTTGATCGAGGCGAACGAGCTCAACCCGCCACGTTCCCTGACTTATTTCCTCCAGCACACGCCTCCCCGTTTTATCGTTCACCACTTCATCACGCTTCAAGGACCATTCCTTCCCACGAGGAGTGCTGACCTCTTTTTGTAGTTGGAGACGGTAATCAGTTACGATGGAACCACTGAGGGTTTCCGCCACCACAGTGATGCGTTGCAGAGGCTTCATCTCAAAACGAAGTTCACCGTCGTAGATACTCACGTTTTCTTTGGTTTCTTCCTGTAATCCACGTTTGCTTGCCGTTACGAAAGCGATGGGCTGATCGATGGGGACACCCACGATTTTGAATCGTCCTTCGGCATCTGTTTCAGCGCTCAATCGCGTATCCGGAGTGAGCAGTGAAACTCCCTCAATCCCCTGCCCTTGTTGATCCACTACTATTCCCTCGAGAAAGTCGCCCTGCTCCGCCACGAAGTTAATCTCTGAAAGCTGCTCACCGGGTTTAGGGGAAAGGATGCGTGATTTTGGGGGAATTAATTCGCTACGTGTAGCCATCAAGACCTTGAGTTCCATCACATCGGGAGCGATGTTTTCCATCTTGTAGAGGCCGCTATCGTCTGTGATGGCGAATTCCTCAAAACGAACAGAATCCTTTACCCGACCGGGTTCTGACGTGCGGAAGGCACGGACTTCAATTCCCACCAGAGGGTCTCCTGACCCAGTGAGTACAGAACCTGAAATAGTTGCATAGGAGTTCAGAATGAGCGCCACATTCTCCTGTGGGGCGGTAAGCTCCAATGCTGCAGCTCCCAGAACAGAAGACGCCTCGAGTGTCACCTTTTCTCCAGCACTGACGACAAATTCAAACTCTCCCGTGGGTGTTGTGGGGACACTGCTGAAGGAATGCGTGCCCCGAAGGAACACACTGGCATCCAGTAGCGGAGTTTTTCCATCAGGTTCATAGGCGACACCTTTGATGAGGGAACCCGCTTCAAGCAAGACGGCAAGATCTTCGTAACGTTGGCCGGGCTGGAGATTTTCGAAGACAATATCCTGTGTATCCAGACGAACACGAGATGCCGGGGCGTTCAAGCAGGGACGCCAAACTCCGGGGAGGGTGATAGGGAGCCTTGGGGAGAAGCCGGCGTCTCCACTGACTTCAGGGACGTAGAGGCTGAGGAGAAACTTTCCAGTTTCATCTGTGGTGACAGAGGGGGCTTGGGAGCGAGCGGTGATTTCATCAATTTTGGAGTGAAAGACAAAATCCGGTACACCCTGTCCCTCCTGATTCATCACCCGTCCCGCAAGAGTGACAGGTGCTGGAAACACCAATTCCTCATTCGCCGTGGAGCGATTGGTGAGAACGATTCGCCGTTCCAAAAGGGGATTGAAACCGAGGGACTCGGGGTATTCCTTTTCGGCTTGCAGGTTGTAGGCACCAGCCAGGAGATCCGGAAATTCAAAGGTACCGTCCTCGGCGGTGATCGCTTCCAATGTTCTGGGAATGGAAGGAAGAAGATCAGGACGTTGATTCGTAAGTTTGATGAGAGTTCCGGGGACAGGTTCGCGATCGTGAGAAAACACTCTTCCGAAAAGACGAGCTTCGCTTTTGAGCATGATGATTTGCACATCATTCCGACCCGCCTTAACGGCTTCCGATTTTGCATCCGCGTAGCCATAAGCCACCGAGGGGAGTCGGAACTTGCGCTCCTCACGCGGGCGCTTGGGATCACGAATGGGGAGGGGGATTCCCTTCAAGTTGAAGCGGCCTTTGTCGTCGGTAGTAGCCCAAGAAGATACATACGTACCGGGTGCTTTGGTAATTTGCCCCCCCACGGAGTCCTCAAGCATCAATTCACCAACCCATGCTCCGGAGATGGGTTTCCCTTCCTGATCCACCACGTTCCCTTCAATCGAACCCGCGGGAAACATCATGAACGTGGTGAGAGCTCGATTATCGATTCCCTCGCCGTTGGGAAAAATCTTCATTAGTGAGGAGAAGTCAGGATACTCTGCTCGGTAGGCAAGAATACCGATTCCATTCCAGGAGAGCTTCTCGAAGCGGAATGAGCCATCAGCGGCGGAGGTTGTTTCGGCGATGGGGAGTGGCTCACCGTTTTTGAGAGGTGATGTGGTATCATCGAGAATGTAGGCGGTGATTTTAGCGCCTTGAAGTGGAGGGATGGAATCCTGAGAGCCATCCAACACGCTACCGGAGTATTCGTATTTCGGGAGTTCATGTTCCAATGGAGGACGATTGGTGGGGGCAAAGCCCTGAGTGGTCTCTTCCGATGTGGAAGCTGCAGCCGAGGAAGATTCGCTGGTGTTGACGAGCTGTTTTTCGGAATTTGTGGATGTTTCTTTGACCGTCGTTGAGGGTGCTGTATCCGGTTGTATTTGGTCTGCCCCTGAGAAAAAGACGAAGATCAGCAAACCAATTAATACGCACACTGTGAAACCGAGGAGAAATCGTTTTTGCATCATAACCTTTTCTGGAAATCAGAATACGAGGGATACGGGATAAACAAAGGGCACCCAACTGCAAGAATCGGATGCCCCTGTTAGCTAGTCTGAGTTGTGGACGGATTGCGGGCTATGAATTAATACCCGTCTGGGGCATAAACCGCATAGCCGCGTGGTGGAGCCCAAAGCTCAACCCAACCATTGCTTTGGCAGAACTTGGTGGCGGGTTGATAGTTTTGGGAACTGGTGTGGGAATACCATGCGTAGCACTTCAGGTTTTTGTTCCGCAGGAAGGCGTTGCTGGTATTGACCCAGGCTCCGCGCCAGTTGGAGGCGTTGTCATTGATGACGATGATGTAGCCGGGGTTGGTGCTGTTGCCGTCGGCATCGCCATAGATGAGACAATCGCCGTCGTCGGTTTTCATGAGTTGTACATTGGGGCCGCCGGCACCGAGTTTTTCACGAACCCAAACGAGTTGTTTGATACCGTTCCCCCACTGACCGCCAACGCTGGCCAGACCGTAGTTGAAGTAGTCTTTCCACCAAACGCTGGGGTATCCTTGATAGGTAATGAAGTGGCTGTAGGCGAGCATCTTGTGGTTGGCGATGTCGTCTGTATCGTGGTTGCCCGTGAATGTTACCGCACGCCAGGGGTTTTTGGCCGCAAAGGACTTGCTGTGGTTGAGAACATCGGGAAGGTACCCGCCACCACCGGTGTTGTTACAAATACCGGCCAGCGTGTAGTAGGCAGCAAAGTCAAACGCGCTGCTATCGGAAGCATTACACCAGTTATCAAGAAGCGTGGTGTTGGCGTCCCAGTATTCGCCGATGGTGAGCGGGGAACCTGTGCCGTAGCGGAAGTTTTTGGTCATCCACGTGTGAACGCCTTTGACGTAGTCATAGCGCCAACCGCCGTTGAAACCGGCGTTCGCATTGGTTTTGAGCCAATTCCCCCAGGAGATTTGTTCGTCGTGGGCGAGGCCGGAAGCATGGCAAACGTCGGGGAAGCCACCGAATGCACCGGGGTCGGAGTATTCATAGGCGCTGGGGTGGAACTCATTGTAGTGCCACTTGGCGAAGCCTGATGCTTGGAAGGCGAAGTTGGTGTAGGTGTTACCGCCGGTGTTGGGGTTGTACTCGGAAGCACCACCAGAGCGGTGGTTGAGAACGATGTCAGCCATGGTAACAACGCCGAGATTACGGTAGGCAGTAGTAGCGTTGGTCAGCTCTGTTTTGGAACCGAAACGGGTCTCCGTCCAGCCATGTTGGTTGAAGTTCCCCATGTCCTGATAGTCAGCGGGATCGTACCCCATGGAGAAGCCACCCCCTTGCCCCTTGCTGGGTGGTGGGAAGTACATGCGGTTGATGCCAAAACCACCGGCCATGTAGCGAAGACCGTTGGCGTTGGTGTTCATGGTGTTGTACCAGTCTCCACCGGGAACGTCCCAGTAGAAGCCCTGCATCATCACCCCTGCGGAGGCAGCGGTGGTGGCGAGGCTGAGCAGCGCTGCGGCTGCCATTGTGAGTACCTTCTTCATTTGTGGTGCTCCATTGAGTAAGATCACCAACAGCCAATAGAGGGCTTTTCCAAGTTCAAAAGGGAGGGGAATTCCTGCCGATTTCTGAAATTCGAAAAACACTCAAACTGTTGGATTGCGGAAAACCCTGAACACCGGAGCGGTTTCACTCAATTGAAAAATATTTCTACTAAAATTAGCGGAAGGATAAGCGCATCAGAGGGGCTTTTATTAGAAAAATCGGGGTGAAACCAATAAAAAACATCGTTTTTTGAGGGAGATAAAACACTTCATACCCTATCAGGACTCTTGTTCTCGTTGAAAAACCTTGGGTTGCCGGCAAAAATTTCTACTAGACAGCGCAAATCCTAAACTTTGTAGTTTTTATTGACTTTCCCAATAAAAAAAGTAGTAATCATGAATTAAAGCGTAATATCAATCGCTTTATCCGAATTCGGGATGCAGCAGATATTTATTTGATTTCCTGATGAATAGAAGGTTTTGAGGGAACTGAATCGTTACTATTTATCGCCAATAACTCTATCAATCGTTACTGATTGAACTGAATACTGCCAGCCAAGGTTCCGCCATCGATGTTAAATTCCGCTCCGTTGATGTAGGTGGCTTCGTCCGAAGCAAGCAAGACGGCCAGAGCCGCCACTTCCTCGGGTTTGCCAAAGCGTTTCAACGGGCAATCACGAACAAATTCTTGAATGCGTTCTTCTCTATCGGGGCCATCTCCCAACAAAGGTTCCCACATGGGGGTCAGAATTGCTGCCGGGTGAATGGAGTTGCACCGAATGGCCAACTTTTGCTCGGCACAATAGAGAGCCACGGACTTGGTGTGATTGCGAATAGCCGCTTTGGAAGAGGCATAGGCTACCGCACCGGGTATTCCCACAAGCCCCGAACGGGAGGACATGTTGATGATCGATCCGATCCCCGCATTTTTTCTCATGGAGCCAATGGCATATTTGCAGCCCAAAAAAACACCATCGAGGTTTGTTTCGTGAATGGAGCGCCAGTGTTGAAGCGTGGTATGCTCAGGATCTTGAGGAAGAAACTCCTCCTCGAATCCGGTGATGCCAGCGTTGTTGACAAGGATGGAGAGTGGGCCGGAGGCCGATTCGATCCGGGAGAGGACAGATCGCCAATCTTCTTCTTTTCGCACATCCAAATGGGTGTAGAAAGCCCGCGTACCCAAGGACTGGGCAACGGCGAGACCTTGATTGTCATTGATATCGGAGAGGTAAACAGTGGCCCCTTCCGAGTGGAAAGCACGCGCGATGGCCTCACCGATTCCTCGGGAGGCCCCTGTAATCAACGCGATTTTTCCGGAGAGTCTGTGCATTTGAACCCTCGCGCGGTGAAGTGATGGTTATGTGTTATTCAAGGATTATAGGATGATCTTGATGGGATCTTCCACCATGGGGGAGCGGCCATTACGATTTTTTGCAAACACGTAATAGCTGAGTTCTTTGCCCTGTTCCTGGTCCTTGATGTACGCTTCTCGGGTTTGGGCGTCGGTGGTGGCAACAATTTGCCAACCGGTGGTAGCAGAAATATCTTTAAGTACCACTTCATAGAAGAGGACTTTGCCACCGCTTCCGCGTTTGGGGCGCCGCCATTCAATGGTCATGGCACCGGGGCCAACCCGGCGTGCTGTAATGTCCCGGGGTGCACCGGGGAGTTCCTGAGTGTTTTCCTGGATGCTAAACTGATTGGACCATAGATCCTGATCAGCTTCACTCAGTTTGTCGGCTTCCTTGCGTTGATTTCGTAGTTCGCGAACGAGTTCTTCGAGGGCTTGATCCTTCGTAGCGGTAGCCCGCTGATACTCGTTGAGGGCATCGATTTGTTTTTCCTTGGTGTCCCGGTAAACCTCCAAAAGGTTTTCAAGGGATTTCAGGGCTTCTTCGGACTGACTAAAGTTTTTTCTGACGACTCGAATTGCCTGAATCATGTGTTCGGAATATTCTTCGATGTCTTCTTCCCGCCGGGGAACGTTTTCCAATGGAGACATGGTGTACGTAACCTTTGCCAAATGAAGTCTTTCATCTCCACATTAGGCATGGGATGCCAAGCGTCCACCGAAAAATCGAACGAATTTGTGAAATGTGCTTTTTCGTTGGGAATCATGTCTAATTTTTGAGGGGAAAATAGGGGAATCCCGGGGGAAAATGCCGGAAGAATGACTGCCCGATATCGCTTGATTTTTTGGTATGGTTTGAGCCACAACATGGGAAAAGAAGGCACACGAGGTTTTAGAATGGTCGTATGGAAAGAGTTTGAAGATAACGAAGTAACGCATAGCATGGCCCATTATCTGATGGCGATTCAGGAACTCCATAAAAGCCAAGGGTATGCGCGGGTAACGGATGTGGCGCGGGATTTGGAGATCACCCCGGGGAGTGCGAGCGTAAGCATCAAAACACTAAAAACCAAAGGTTTTGTGACGGAGGACCGTAATCGGTTTCTCTTTCTCACCGAAGCGGGCGAAAAGATTGCCCACGATATTCATGTGTCAAAGAAATCCTTCCTTGTATTTCTTCAGAACGTTTTGGGCGTCAGCGCGAACCAAGCGGACATTGATTCGTGTAAAGTGGAACACCTGTTGAGCACGGAAACGCGGGAAAAATTGCTCTCGTTTTTGCAGTATACACTTTCTGACAAAAAAGAGGCAAAGTCTTTCCGTGAGGGGCTTCAAAAGCACGACTTTGTTTGCCCGGGTACAGATAACTGCGGGTTGTGTGATGATGAAACCTGTGCGGTGGAATGTGATCTGCACAGCCATCAACCCCGCAAGTAACTTCAACTTACGAATTGTGTGGGGTCTTGTTTGACCCCGCCTTACCCTCCTGCCTAATATCTCCCACTTCTTTTGGACAGGAGATGCCTCATGCCGATTATTCCGTTTGAAGGGCGAATCCCCAAGATTCACCCGACTGCGTTTATTGCTCCCACTGCGATCATCATCGGTGATGTAACGGTGGAAGAAGGGGCTTCCATTTGGTATGGGGCGGTTTTGCGTGGTGATTTGGACCCCATCGTGGTGGGGAAAAACTCCAACGTTCAAGACAACAGCGTTTTGCATACGGCTACGGGTTCTCCCTGCATAGTGGAGGAAAACGTAACGGTTGGGCACATGGCCTGCCTGCATGGATGTTTGATCCAATCGGGTTCGTTGATTGGAATGATGGCGACGGTGTTGAATGATGCGGTGATTGGGCGGGATTCGATTGTAGGAGCCGGGGCGGTGGTAGCGGAACGGAAGACGTTTGAACCCCGCCAATTGATTATTGGAGTTCCTGCCAAAGCGGTGCGCGAGTTGACCGATGCGGATGTGAAGAATAGCTATGAAAACACGGCGCGTTATGTGAAGAATGGTCCTCGGCATCGTGCGATGCTTCTGGAGTGGATGGAGCAATCCGGTTGGAAGCTGTAAACCAGAAGCCCGCAGCATCCCCAGAACTTCTTCAGGAACTTTCCCGGTCTGAGTGCTCAGCTCTCCCCCGCCCGATGGTTTGGGGGTGGATGGTTTTTTTACTGGTGTTGGTTTCCGGTTTTTCAATCATCAACTGGAACGAGACGTACTGGGATTTTGGTGATGGCAACTATTTGTATGTGGGTCAGCGGATCTTGGAGGGGTTGGTGCCCTACAGGGATATTCTGGCGCCACAGCCTCCGTTGCATCAGGTGGGTGCGGCCGTTTGCCAATGGTTCGGGGAGGGAGTTTTTGGATCCGCGTTGGTGGGTGCCCGATTGTATACCCTGCTTCAGCGTTTGCTTTGTGTGATGCTGATTTTTTGCGTGGCGCGGGAGTGGTTCCGCTCTGATGTCCATGGATTGGTGGCGGCCACGATTTATGCGTTTCTCCCCATTGGATTTTGGTGGAGCATCGGGGTACAGTCGGAAAATCTGGAACTCGTTTTCCTGTTGATCGGCTTTTGGGGGGTTCTGCGGTTGGAGAAGAACTCCTTGCTTTGGGGAGGATTGGGTTCTGCCTTGGCGATGCACTGCAATATGACCGCCGTCCCTTATTTTCTTTCGAACGTGGTGTTTTTAGCAGCCCGGCGTCCTCGGCTGTTGGGGTGGTATTTGGCGACTGCGGTTCCGATATGGGGAGTGATTGCCGGGGTGACCTGGTTCTGGGCCGGCCCGGACTACTTGGATAATGTGATTTTCAATCAGGTGGGAAGCTTTCCCCGGGAGGAACTTTCCGGGCAGTCGTTGCTCTCTTATGCGTGGGGGAAAATCACATCTCAGGGATACGAGGTGTGGATTTTGGAGGGGCAGTTTATTTTGTTGGGTTTGGCTGCGCTTGCGTATCGTTGGGGACAGTCGCTGAATTATTTGGAACGCAAGAGCGATGACTTTCGCCGGTTTGAATACGCTGCGTGGTATTGCATCGGGATGTTTCTTTCCATTTGCTTCACGGCCAAAGGGGGGACGGTGAACTACATTTTTGTGCTGGGTGAACCCGCGGTGGCTCTGCTTGCGGCGGATGGAATCGTGCGTGGTTTGCGTGTGGTGCTGAAAGGGTGGAGCCCTTCTCTGAATGCTGCCTCGGCATTGGTTTTTTCCGTGGTTTTGATTTGCGCCAACCCGAATGCGTTTCGGAATATTCAGTACACGGTGGAGGGGATTCAGGCGGAGCTGCCGTACAGCGAACGTATTGGATTGGGAAATCCTCCCCGGATGTTGAATACGGTTCAGGAAGCTAGAGCGTTGATCGAGGAAACCACAGAGCCGGGTGATCCAATCCTAGCGCCCCCGTTCTACGCTTGGCTAACGCATCGCAAGGTGGCCGGGGAATTTGCGGAAAACTACTTGTGGACGATCAAGTATCAGAACGAGCGGTACGATCTTTCCCAAGGAATCATTTCCGAACCCGGTCCAGCCATTTTGAAGGTCCAGGAATTGGCGGAGCAGATTCGAAACCGAGAGATTCCGCTCTTGTTCATCGACGATAAACTCACTGGCCAGATTGCGCCTTTGCGTAATGCGCTGGCGGGGAATTATGAACGGTATGCCCCGTTCCCCACGTTTCATTCCCGGCATAACATTATTGAGGTGTATGTCCCCCTTCAGCCCACAGCCGTGGCCTCCCGCATTTCTTCAAAATGACGAATTCAGATCTTTCCCATCAGCTTGATGAACCCAAAACGGATCCCTTGGTACGAGTTGCCACGATTGTGGAATACGATGGATCTCGTTATCAGGGGTTGCAGATTCAGGTTTCCGGCGAGACCATTCAATCCGCGTTTCACAAAATGGCGCTTCAGTTTGGAGTGGAGGATTGTGTCTTTCGGGCGAGCGGTAGAACGGATACAGGTGTTCACGCTCGGGGACAGGTGATTGCGTTGAGCGTTCCGGAATCGGTGACACGTCGCAATATTGCGGATGCCCTGAACTGGCATTTGCCCACGGATATCCGCGTGCGGCGAGCGGTTCGATGCAGTGCGGATTTTGATCCGCGCCATGATGCTCGCCTGCGCACCTATCGCTATTTGTTGGCAGCGGGTCAGTCCCTTCCACCGCTAATGCGTGGGCGCATGGGGCATGCGAAGAAACGGTTGGATTTTGAGTTGGTTCAAGAGGCAGCCAAGTTGCTTCGGGGGCCGTGGGATTTCCGCGCATGGCGGGCGGCGATTTGCCAAGGGAAGCGCACGGAGATGGAATTGGATGTTTTTGAAGTTAAACGTTGGAACGACTCCGCACCCCACGGAATGGATGACGGAGCGTATGAGATTACGGTGGCGTCGCGGTTTTTCTTGCATCACCAAGTGCGTTACTTGGTGGGGGGATTGGTTCGTGTGGGTTCGGGTGCTCTCTCCTTGAAAGAGCTTCAGGAATGCTTGGAAAATAAAACACGTCCCGACCGCGTGGTGCCGGCGGATGCCTGCGGTCTCTCGTTGGAGAGCGTGTATTATCCTCCAGAGAAAGACCCGTTTTTGGGTTCGTGATTCTCTTTATTGTTCAAAGAGCCAGGCGGTTTGCTTCTCGGGTTTGCCGATGTAACGCCAGTGCCAAGGTTCCTCCACATAGCCGGTTTCTTTGAAGTTGTCGGCGGTGTAGGTTTGTCGGAATCCGTATTTGTGACCGTTTTCCTTGAGCCATGCGTGTTGGGGATCTTCGTTGCGGAGGAAGCGTTTCGTATCGGGACTGGAGAAATCGATGGTCAATCCGAGTTGGTGCTCGCTGTGTCCGGGAGGGGCGCTGAAGCGTTGTTTCTTTCCGGCACGTTTCACGTTGCGGGTGTAGATGCGCTGCTGGGTTTCTCCGGAGCGATAGGGAGAGGATATGTAGAAGATAACTCCTTCCGCTTTTGCGGCATCCATCATTTCCATGGCGGCCACGGCGGCTTCACGGCGGAGGAAGTAATCATGATCGTCTTTGCTATCCGTATAATCGGATGGGATTTGCATTAAATCGTTGGGCTCATAGGAGATGGGGATCCCCCACCAGCGGTTTATGATTTCCTCGCCGATGGGGAGGTTGGGGGCTTTTTCCAAGTTTGCCAAGTTGATGGGATGCACTCGATTGACGCCAGTACTGGAGACCCAGGCTTCCTGCCCGTTGAAATCGAAACGGAGCCATTCTTCATCAGTCTGCTTCACCACATGGAACCCGCCCAGAATGGGAGTGGATTGTTGAACAAGACCAAGTGTGGTACCATAGTCGGCGGTGGGGAGAGAGTAGACAGGGAGCTCGTTGAGATGCACCGTCCACGGGGTATCGATGGGGGCCCCAAGGGGATCAATCTGCTGAAGTTCCGCAACCAATTCATCGCCGTTTTCCAAGACTGTTTTCCAGATCGGTGCCTCATACCCCACTGGGAGCAGGGAGTGGTCGTGATCAGCAGCACAGGAATAGATGGAGTGCTGCGCCTCAACCCTTGGATGGGAAAGAAGACCAAAGAAGAGAAGAAAGGCGAAGAGGGTTTGAGGTTTCATGAAAATAATCCGGCAGAAGATTGAATCCCTGATTCAGCAAATCGGTGGGATTGATGCAACGGCTATTTCGTTTACTGAAGTTAGTGGCGTACCCAAAGGCAACCGATGCGGCCCTCTTCCGTGGCGTAAAGAAGCCGATCAGAGGCGGGAGACCATTTCAGCAGGGCGATGCCCCCACCCGCGACGGTGGTTTGCAGAAGCGGAATTTGGGAATCAGTTTCCTCCACTTGAATACAGCCTTCATCGGTCCCCATGGCGAGCCATCCTTCCGTGGGGTGATAGGAAAGCGCAGAGATTTTACCCTGTACGTATTCGGAATAGGAAATGGCGCGGCGGATGTCTTGTTCTTCTTTTTCCCGGTTGGCGTGCAGTAAAGCGAGGATCATTCGGTTGATATAAACGGCTCTGTCCCCGTTACCGACGGCAAGCACGAGGCCTTCCGGTGACCAGGAGAGATGCCGTGGTTTTGTGGCGAAGGGTCCGATGCCGAGACCCTCCTCTTCCAGAGTGCGGAGATCGAAGAGCATCACGCCCATATCGGCCATGCCGCACGCCAACCATGTTTCATCGGTACTTGCGGCGGTGAGAAGCGGAGACGCCTGATGAGGGAGGGCAAAAAGAGGTTTCTGTTCGGTTACACTGAGGAAGATGGTTTTGCGTGGCGTGGAGACGACGAGAACTTCTCCGTTACGGATAAACTGGAGTTCTCGGATGGGATGTTCAAAAGTGGTGTGGATTTCCAGTTCGGCAGATTTATTCCATACGCGAAGTTCTTTGCCGGAAGCACCGGCAAATTCTCCGGTGGCAGTGGTGGCCAGTGCTTCCACCCAGCCTTTGCCGAAACAGAACTCCCACTTGGCGGACTCAGAATCAACGGACCAGCGCCGCAAGTAGCCGTCCTCGCCGCCGGTGATGACTTCGCCGCTCAATGGAAAACAAGCCACCGAAGTAAGACCGCCCTGATGGGTTTCGAAGCGCTTGCGAAGCTTCCCGGATTCGGGGTGGAGAAAAAGAAGATCGCCTTCTATGCCGGCGATGGCGGCCAGATCAGCGGATTCCTGAAAGACAATTCCCACGGGATGGGAAGAGATTTGATGCGTCCACTGAGGGCGGGTGCGGTTGCTCATGCTTGCTTGGCTGCTGCGGATTTTTGAAGCTGGTCCAAATCCACGCCCTCCATGCAGGCGGTGAAACCCGCGGTGAGAACTTCACGGGGGAGATTTTTGCCGATGAAGACAAAGCGATTGCTGCGGGTTTCACCGGGCTTCCAGGGACGATCGAGCGTTCCTTCGTACATCATGTGGATGCCTTGAAACACGTAACGCTGGGCTGTTCCCGAACCGTTGAGCACCCCTTTGTAGCGGTACAACTGTTCCCCCATGTTCATCGTAAGAACCTGCATCCAGGCCTCAAAACGCTGAAGATTGATTTCACCGGGGATTTCGAAGCCGACGCTCGTGACACCGGATTCGTGCTCATGGTGGTGGTGATGCTCATGGGCATGGGGCTGGTGATGATGCTCATGATCCTGTTCATGCTCATGATGATGATCATGATGATGGTCGTGCTTATGCTCATGATCGTGGTGATGATCATGGGTGCAGTGTTCATCACAAACGTGATCGTGTTCTTCTACTTTTTTGGGGAGGAAGAGTGGATCCAGATCAAGCGCACGGGCGACGTCGAAGCACTGAAGATCGAGTAGTTGTGAAATGGGTGCGTTGGCGCGAGTGGTGCGGATGAGCTTGGCCACAGGGTTCATGGCAGCAAGGCGGGTGGCGACACGTTCGGCGCCGACGGAATCCACGAGGTCGAGCTTGTTTAGCACGAGGACGTCGGCAAAAGCAATCTGGCGGGCCGCTTCAGGAGAACCATCGTTGAGGTGTTGTTCCACGTGACGGGCATCGACGAGGGTCACAATGGCATCGACGACAAAGGCCTTGGAGAGATCTTCATCGAGGAAAAACGTCTGGGCCACAGGAGAGGGATCGGCGAGGCCGGTGGTTTCAATAACGACGCGATCGAATTTGTTCCGGCGTTTGATAAGGCGTTCGAGGATACGAATGAGATCGCCACGAACGGTGCAGCATATGCAGCCGTTGTTCATCTCAAAGAGTTCCTCTTCGGAGTGAATGACCAGGTCGTTATCAATGCCGACTTCACCAAATTCATTTTCGATGACGGCGATGCGTTCCCCGTGGTGCTCGGTCAGAATACGATTCAGAAGAGTGGTTTTTCCGGAACCGAGATAGCCGGTGAGAATGGTGACGGGGATGGGATTAGTTGCCATTTGAAGCCTTCGGAGTTGTGCGTTGAATCATTTTTTGAAGTTTGAGTTGGAAAGCGGAGAGACCAGCGGATTGCGGAATTCCGCAGCAGGGGCATCCCGCGGGATGCTCGGTACCATTATTGTTCGGAGGGAAATCACAGGAGGATGCAGAACGCTCCGAGTTTTCGGAGGTTACCTTGGGGGGAGTGTTGGGGGTGAGATTCTTCATTGGGAGTGGACCCTTTTCCCATGGAGCAACGTAGTAAGTTGTTCCCTATTGAAGTGTTTGGGGCAATTGGCATTCCAATTTCTGTTTAGACAATTATTGCGGTTTTGGATGGGTGGAGGAACTCGCTCGCGGCTTTTTCCAATTCCTGAAAGACTGGTGTATGCGTGTCTGGATGAAGTAGAACGGCACGCAACACGTCGCGATTTCTCCAGCGAGCG
>JANRMB010000163.1:0-7266 GCA_033761985.1 Candidatus Sumerlaeia bacterium
TCCAAGTGGGGTCATAGCTGGCATGCACATCTCGGGCGATCTCGCTGATCACCGCATCAGTCATTTCAATACTGCCGGGAATCCCCGAAAAAATTTCCAACGTACTCCACGCTTCCGGCCCGTAAACAAACCCAAACAGTCCCCGGGACGTTCCTTTGAACGCATTCCCGTGCCAGGAAAGATACATCGCTTTTCCGCGTTCGTGAGATTCCATTTCCCATTCACTCCAAAGGGGTGAACTCCGCACGGTACCAAAGTTCCCCGCGCGGGAATCCTGCCCCGGGTGAAATCCTAAAAACTGTGTGTGATAGAGGGCCGATTCCTCCCAGCGTGGTTTTCCGCTCGGGAGACCATCCGGTGCATTGAAGTCCCCCATACCGCCTCCAAACCGAACGGCATCCACCACCACCCGACCCTTCCCATTTCGTGTGGCGGCGGGGATCACAACATATCCATCTGTCCCCGCTTCAAAATAATAAGTGCCGATGTTTTTCCAAGTATAGCCATCTTGATTTTGGTTTTGCTTCCAAATGCTTGTCCCACCGGAATGGTATACCTGAAACTCCACCTGCTCCGAGGTCTCCCCCAAGCTGGACGGGCGATAGTGTACGGTGACACTGTAATACCCCGCCTCTGGGATATTGGGGCGGAATACTGCCTGTGGCCAATCGGGGACGGTGAGCAACCCTTTGCCCTTCCCGGAAGCACGCACCGAATTCGCACTGTACGCATCAAGATTCCAAACACCGTGGCGCTTCAATACCCCGGTCGTCACTTCATCCGCAGCAAACACCTCACGGTCCCAATTACCGGAAAGGTGAACCCCCTCGGAAAATGGAGTCGCTGCTTTGTCTTTCCCCGCTTCCAGAATCACCTCATTGGTTTGAAAATCCCGTTCGCGGCTGGTGTAAATGTTCGCCCCTGCGTTCCACAAGTAGGGGAGAAGATACTGCATCACCATTTCGGCGTTGCAATGATCCTCAATAATTCCATTCACCGAACTCCGTTGCGTTACCCAACGTTCCTGTTTTTCATTCCAGTACCATCCATGCCCCGCGCTCAGGAAGATACTTGCTCCTTTGAGTGCGCCCTCCGGCTGCACGCGGTAAGGGTCCGGCTTCAATTCTTCGGCCCCACTTACGGGTGCGGCAAGCATTGCCAACCCCAACATTCCAACCATCAGTCCCGTGCCATTAAGTACAGCCATCATCAATCACCTTGGAAAAAATCAGAAAAAAAACTCTCAGGGGTAGGCAACAATCACCACATCGTCGGCGGTGTACTCCACGCTCCGAACGCTCGCGCCCCATGTGTACTGGGCCAGTGTTTCACCGGATTTGGTTACACCAATTTCACTCGGGAAGCCCAGAACTTCCTCCACTTGCGTGCGGTTCATCCCCGGGCGGATTTCAAATTCCTCTTTCACCAGAGAGGGAATCTCCTCCGGCGGTAAGCCTCGCCAATCTTCCTTGGCACAACCCACCAGAATAAATCCGCAAAGAGTTGCACACACCAAACCACCTAACCAACGCCTCAAAACCATGGTCTCTCCTATCAACAAAATCCGGAACCCGGAGATCAAATCAACGCCTCATCCTTCAGCCCCCTCGCAATTCGGTCAAGCAGGTTGTGAAGAAGCGATGAACCCACGATTTTTTCTTTGCCTTTGTTCCGTTTCACCCGTTCCATTGCTGGTGCAGCGCCGCACCGGCCGATACTATCCCACCAAGGACCCTCATCATGGATCAAACCGAAGAGCTTTACTGTGGCGAGCATTTGCGGCTCAACAAACGCCGCGGATGGGAATATGTTGACCGTGTGGAAGTCGGCGGAGTGATCGCCGTTCTTCCCCTTACCGAACAAGGCGATTTTATCTTTATCGAACAATACCGCGAACCTCTGGAACAACGCATCATCGAAATTCCCGCGGGGTTGATGGGCGACGAAGGCCGCTCCGAAGATTCTCTCGAAGCCGCTGTTTTGCGCGAACTCGAGGAAGAAACAGGCTACACTAGTGACGAACTCTACTACCTCACCATGGGGCCCAGCTCCGCTGGTCTCACTACCGAAGTCGTGACCTACTTCATGGCCATGAACTGCCGCAAAGTCGCTGCCGGTGGGGGAGTCGGAAACGAAGACATTCAACTCCACGTTGTACCCGCGCTTGATGCCGCCAATTGGCTGCACCAAAAAGAGGAAGAGGGCATGTTGGTGGATTCCAAAATCTACACCACTCTGTACTTCTGGCTGATGGATAACTTGGCGGAGGAAGAAGACGCCGATTCCGACTTCAATTAGAATCGGGCTCAAGCTCCCAATTCCGGTGTTGCGCGTCGCCTCGGCAGTCGGTCAATTGCCCTTGAAGGCACTTTGGTAAAAAACTTCAAAATCCGATGCGGCCATTTATGCTTCGGCTTATTTGCCAGCCGCGGGAAATACATCGTTCAGCGCTACTTTGAAATCCTGATACCCCGGAACTTCCACGACTTGCTCGCCTTCATAGACCCGTTGAAGCTCCAGAATTCCATTCTTCAACAACAGCACCGAGAGGTGCCTCGCCTCCGGGTTCACAATCCAATACTGCTTCACGCCAGCACGCTCGTAGAGAGCTTTTTTTCTCAACGTGTCATTCTCCACGCTGCTCGGCGAAAGTATCTCCACCACCAAATCCGGAGCCCCGAGGATAGCCTTTTTCCCAAGCTTCGTTGGATCACATACAACGATCACATCCGGCTGCACTACCACATCCGTTTCATCTTCATCTAGTTCCGGAAATAGCCGTACATCAATTGGCGATGCAAAAACTTTACACGGACTTTCTTTTCTAAAGTAAGAAAAGAATTCACGGAGAAGATTTCCTTGAATCGTTTGATGTTCTACGCTTGGAGCGGGGCTCATCGCGTAAGGAACCCCATCAATCAACTCCCACCGCTCGCCCTCAGGCCAAGTGAGGTAATCGGCGTACGTGTAGCGCCGGTTCACATCGACTGTTTTCACGGGCGAACTCATCCTTTGACCTCTTCTTCGGCAGTCGGGAAAATATCTTTCAACGCAACGTTGAACCCCTCATACCCGGGGACTTCGATCACATCCTCGTTCTTGTAGACCCGCTCAAGCTCCAGAATTCCATTCTTCAATAACAACACGGAAACATGCCAAATGGAAAGATCGACAATCCAGTACTGGGGCACACCTGCTTTGGCGTAGAGATCCCTTTTGCGAAAAAGATCGTGTTCTGGGTTTGAAGGCGAAAGCACCTCCACCACCAAATCAGGTGCCCCGAGGATGGCCTCATCTCCTATTTTCTTCGGATCACAGACCACAAGTAAATCGGGTTGAACGACGTTGTAGGATTCGTTAGCTCGAACCTCATTTTGCAATCGAACATCAATGGGAGAGAAGAAGACTTTGCAAGATTTTCCTCGAAAATAATTTCGGAATATTTCGTTCAAATCACCAAGAATCTCCTGATGTCTCACGCTCGGCGCGGGGCTCATCGCGTACGGAACCCCATCGATCAACTCCCACCGCTCACCCTCGGCCCAGGTGAGGTAATCGGCGTATGTATAGCGCCGGTTCACATCGACTGTCTTTACGGGCGAACTCATGCTTCTTCGCTCCTTTACTTGCGAGGGATATTGAGCGGAACGGTAATCCGTTCTCCGTGATTCAACGAGCGGATAAACGCCACATACAATTCCACGATGCGTTGCAAATCCCGCAAATCCGTCATCTCCACCGTGGTGTGCATGTACCGAATCGGAAGCCCCAAAAGTGCCGTGGCGCAACCACCGGAGGTCTTGAACGTCATATCAGCATCTGTGCCGCTCCCGCCCGGTTCTGCTTCCCGCTGCAGGGGAACTTGAATCTCTTCCGCCACAGCAAGCAGGCGTTTCGTCATCTCCGGATGCATCGCTCCCCCAAAGCTCAGGATGGGCCCTTCGCCGAGTTTCACCTTGCCATGAAGGCGGTGGTCAATCCCCGGGGAATCCGTCGCGTGGCCCACATCCGTCACCAGAGCCATGTCGGGCTTGAGCGTTGTCGTAATCATCTGGGCTCCACGCAAACCAACCTCCTCCTGAACGCAACTTGCCGCGTGAACCGTAACTCCCAACGCCGCGCCGCTTTCCTTCAGCGTCCGCAGAGTCTCTGCCGCCACCCAGGTGCCGATGCGGTTATCCAGTGCCCGCGCCACGCAAAGGTGCTCCGTCAGCAGCTCAAAATCATCGGCAAACGTCATGGCGTCGCCCACACGCACGCCGCGTTCCTTCACCTCATCAGCGCTTTTCGCCCCAATATCGATGAACAACTCGTGAAGCTTCCGCACCTCGGCGGCCTTGTCTTTATCGCGCAAATGAATCGCCGTGGCCCCGGTTACACCGAGCACCGTTCCCTTGGCCCCATGAATCCGTAGGCGTTTGCCCGGTACAACCGCGGCATCAATCCCGCCGATGCTCTTGGAATAAATGAACCCCGAGTCGTCAATATGCGCCACCATGAGGCCGATTTCGTCGCAATGGCCCTCCACCAGAATACTCGTCGGAGCACCGGGGTTCAGCGTCGCCACCACGTTGCCATACACATCGCTGGTGACTCCATCGGCATACGGTGCCACATAATCAATCCAGAGTTGTTGGGCTTCGCGTTCAAACCCAGAGGGGCTGGGAGTCGTCAAAAGCCGACGCAAGAAGTCGAGGGATTCGGGGCGGATCAGGGAGCTCATGAAACAAACAGTGTCCGGAAGGAAATGGTATTGCCTAGGGTTTCAACGTACTCAGCACTCCTTCGCTTGTCATGGGAAAACCACCCAGCTGGGCCATGGGGTTGGATTTTGGTTTGCAAACGGTAAACTCTCGGCATTCCAATTGTTCCAGAAGTTTTCGGAGAAACCCAACAGATGAAAACAGCTAAACTTCTGTTCCCAATAATAGGCCTTCTTCTCCTGATGCTCGGAGCTGCTGTTGTTTACGGTGCCTTCACTGGATTTGGAGTAAAGGGTGTACCCGAAAACAACGAGCAACGACTTCTCCGTGCTAGAAACACTTGGGGGCAGGTCTATGCTGATCGGATGGCGCTCTTCCTTGAGGAAAACCCCAGAATACAAAAAGGCGGAACCGTTTTTCTCGGCGATTCCCTTACCCACGTCTTTGAGCTTCAACTCTTATTCCCAGAGGAAAACTTCATCAATCGAGGGATTTCCGGCGATGGAATCCTCGGTCTCATCGATCGTTTGGATGTTTGTGTGGAGGCCCTTGAACCCAGCAGTATTTACGTACTCATCGGCACAAACGATCTTTGGCATCAACAAACCGAGGCCTACTATAACGAGGTGATGGGAAACTACCGCACCTTATTCCAAGAACTTCAACAACGTGCGCCAGAGGCACAAATCACCATTCAATCACTGCTCCCCACCACTGGGGAAACTTGGAGTTTTCGCAACGCACCCGTCCAGGCGATCAACCCTCGCCTCAAAATTCTGACGGAAGAGTTTGGATTTCGTTGGCTCGATCTCCACCCCCACTTCGCTGACGAAGCAGGAACCCTTCGACCGGAGCTCACTTTTGATGGCCTTCACCTTACGTCACAAGGGTATCTCCTCTGGGCCAGCCTGATCCAACCCTCCACTCCCGTGGGTTTGTTGTTCGAACGCCTTGCTCCTCAATGGCTTGCCTTTAATGCACCTTTTCATCCTGTAATAGGAATAAACCTACCTGTGGAGGAAGGCCCATACCATCCCAACCTCCCCGAACTCGTCATATTTAACAATGAGGTGGGGCGTGAACGAACAGGAACCCATACTGGGCAGATTGAAGGGATCGTTCAAAACGGAGTGGTTCTGGGATTGAGCGCACAAAACTCCCTCATCCCCGAAAACGGCTTCGTGATTTCCGGCCACAACCGCGGCTTCATCTGGGTCTTCATTCACTGTAAACCAGGTGTCCTCGCCGGGTATGATGATCAACGAGTATGGGTGCAATACGCCCCTTGGGAAGATATTACCTTCACAGAACGCCGGGTGCGACTCCTCGTATCGGCGCAATTGGCCCTGCAAGAAAACTCGGTTCATTCTACCAATCTTCGGATGCGAGTTGCACAACTTCTCCCCGGATATTTGGAGGGAACGCCCCCTGACGATTCGCTACTCGACGATATAAAAACAGAGTTCGAAGTCCTCGGCCTTGAACAAATCTGGTGATATCGTTCAGGATTTTGCACCCATCTTGTTAGGTTTCAGTCTTTATAAACAAGTTGTGTTAGGTGCTCGTTAGAAATCCATCACGCGAAAAACTCGCGGTTGACTAAACTCCCCCAACCCTTCTTCTAAGCGCATTCTTACCACGGAAGTGGAAGAACGATTCTCCTTAGAAGGAACCCCCCGAGCATGAAAAACCTATTTGCTCCCCTCGCGGCACTTGCGGTTGTGGCACTTGCCAGCAGCGCACAAGCACAATTTCCTGCTACCCAAACTTTTTCTGGTTTCACTATTGGTGACGTTGCAGGTCAAGGAAGCTGGACACAATCCGCTGCCGCTTCTCCCAACGCACAAGTTGTTGCTGGTGATTTGAACATCTCTGGATTTACTGCACTTTCTGATGACAGAGCTCTGGAGATCGTCGGGGGTGGTCAAGATGTTGGTATCAGTTTTGGCTCTACTGTGCCCGCCACCGATGGAACTGCACTTTACGCTTCATTTTTAATGTCAGTCTCCAGTCCCGCAGCGGAAGCAGATGTTCCCGATACGAATCCTGCAGCAAGCAATACTGATGATGATTACTTTTTTCACTTCACAGAAGGAACTGCAGCGGGCGGCACCAATTTTCGTAGCCGAGTTTTCATCGACAATAACGCTAACGGTTTCTACCTCGGGATCCGCAATTCTTCTGGTGATCCTGGGACATACTTCACAACTCTTCAACCACTCAACACCCCCACTCTGGTTGTCGTGAAACTGGCATTTGGTGCTTCAATTGATGAATCTTCCATTTTCGTCAACCGCGTGCAAGCTACAGAACCTGTCACTGCTGATGCCGTTGCTACAGATGCCTTGGCTACCGCTGCTATTGGGCGAATTGGAATTCGTGCTGATAGTGCTCTCGAGACCCCGAGAATCAAATTTGATCAAATTCGCGTTGGAACGTCGTGGGCGGATGTTGTGCCTTTTGTAGCCCCAACAGCCCCCGAAGCCGATGTTACCTTTGCGGCTGCCCCTGTAGTTGATGGTACTGCCACCGCCGTTTCCCTCGGCACGTTTACTCAAGGCAC
>JANRMB010000164.1:0-8493 GCA_033761985.1 Candidatus Sumerlaeia bacterium
GGTTTTGTGGAACTCAACCCCGGCAACTACCGAGTGGTGGCATCGCTCGGGCCAGAGTACCACATCACGGAACACCGCATCCGGATAGATTACAAACAAGAGATCCGCCAGGAGTTTGTAATGCGTCGTGCTTACGAGACTCCGGGTTGGATCAGTGCGGATATTGGTGTGCGCACCAACCAAACCCCGGCTTCGCGTGTGGATCCCCGGACCCGCATCGCCAGTGCGGTCGCCGAAGGGGTGGAGTGGCTCGTCACAGGAGACAACAACCTCGCCACTGATCTTTCTCCATTTGTGGAGGAACTTGCCCTCACCAACCGCCTCAAAACATCTCCGGGGTTCCGCTACTCCGGCGACACCGTCCCCTTCCGCGGAGAATTCCTTCTCTTCCCCGTGGACGCCTGTGGAACGGGAAGCACACCGGACTGGGCCTCCTTGCGGAACAGTGCCGATAGCAATCAATTGATCTCCAACTTGCGCACTCTTTGTCCTGAAGCAGCACTACTACTGCACCGCCCAGCGTTCCCCAACGGTTACCTGGCTCTCAACGGCTACAATCCCGCCAACGGGTTGATTCCTGAAGGTGAATGGAGTAAAGACTTCGACGCTATCAACATCTGGGAAGGGAAGCGCCAAGGCCAAATCGACCCCGATTACGCCACCTACCACCGCCTGATTCAAAGCGGAATGCAACTCACCGCCTTTGGGGGAAGCCACTCCTACGGAACTCTCTATCAGGAAACTGGCTACCCACGCGTTTATATCAAATCTGATACAGACGACCCCGCAAAACTCGACCCCTTGGCGCTGGTCCGCGAAATCAAAAATCGCAACGTCGTTGTTTCCAACGGCCCCTTCATTGAAATCTCCGCCAACGAACAACCGATGGGTTCTCTTGTGACCGATACCGACGGGCGCGTTGATATCGCCATCAAAGTCTCCGCGCCAAACTGGGTTCGGGTGGATTCCATCAACATCAACATCAACGGGCAGTTTGCCCGCCGCATCCTGATCAACGATACAGATCTGGAAGACGGCGTGGTATTCCCCACCAAAGACGACGCCAACGAAGGAGTGGTGACCATCCGCGTCCGCAAGGATGCCATCGTGGACGTCACCGCACGGGGCGACATCAAATCCAATATGGATCCGGTCAACCCCTTCCGCGCGTTGCTGCGTTACGTGGATTTGGAGGACGGCCAGTTCCCCATGGCACTCTCCGCCCCGATCTTCATCGATGCCGATGGTGACGGTCAGGTGACGATCAATCCCGAGGATTCCGCCCCGTCGCTTACAACCGATGAAGGCGAAGTCAGCGACCCACCATTCTAATCTCTCCCCCCCAACGTTGAACAAAAAATCCTCCGGCCCCGCTTGACAGACTCGGGGCCGGAAGTCTTTTTAGGAATGCCATGCCAACGCGTCGCCGTAGCTCATCTGGATAGAGCGACGGATTCCTAATCCGTAGGTAGCGGGTTCAAGTCCCGCCGGTGACGCCATTCATTTTCCTCATCATAGCTGCATCTTTATGCGTTTAGCGAAAAAACGTTGGACAGTTGTTGGAAAGTTTTGTGGTTGCCTTCTTCTCCGTGGAGCTTGATTGATGGATAATCCATTTAGTCTTTATGTTAGATTGCACCACAACACCCCTCCAAACGTCGCGGCTTATTCCAGCTACGATTTCCCAGATATTCAAGGCGATTAGCACGCCCGAGAGATTAGCTCGTTGGTGGTATCCGGCGAGTTTTACGAATTCGTTCGAACGATGTGATTTCCAAAGTGGCGGACGATCAATCACCCTGCCCAGCATCTTGTTTTTCAGACGTTGTTGTATCTTCAAAAGAGGTAGACAAAAGATGCAGGGCAGTTTCACCTTCTTTACTGATTGCGCTATTGTCGGGTGGGCTATCTTGCAATACAAGTAACCTAGTACCTTTATTTGATTGGAATTCGTATACTTCAAGGTTCAACGTTACACCAGCGATCCTGACAAATAATAGCCTACCTTTCAGCTTTTGAGAACCTAATGTACGCTCAGTTTCGCTGATGCGTATTTTTTTTTCTCCGAATTGATTGGCCAACGACTGAGCATAATCATCGACTGTAATTTCGTATGGGAGAATGAAGTACATCATCTTAAAATCGTTTCCAGACAAAACCCATGATTTACTGTTCTCGTCAACGATTTCAGCCTCCCAAGTAAACGATGCCGGATATTGAAATGCAACGTTACCATAAGTGAACTGTCTAGTCGACGAGGCCCTGAGCTTAACTTCAGGATTATTGTGAGCTCCTGTAATCGTAATAGGCTTATCGAGTAATAACTCATGTTGCTGACCGTCGATTTCCAGAGTATATATTAACGGTGGCTCTTGGCTCTCGTCAGCCGCGTAACACAGGCAACCAAATCCAATAAGAAATAATAAAGCGAGTAAACTTTTTTTCATTTAATTCCTTTCATATGACGCCATGTTCAAACTGTTAAGCGCATCAAGTGAGTTTCGCTTATACGACTAGTTATCGAATAAAAATCTGATACTTCACTTAGATTTAGATAAATCTGTTTACTTTGAAGCAAATTTGGAGATTCTAAACTAGCAAATCCCTTATTGCTCATCATCAAAACGAGGTGGAATCAACACGAATCAGTACCCTCCCTCAGAATTCATCAAAATCATTCTACCGGCCCAAGTAATCGGAGAAGTTGAACGATGAAAATCTCTTGGGTAGATATCGTGATCCCATCAAATGAACAACACTTGGATCGTCTAACTGTTGAGGTTATGAAGGATCAGAATCTTTGACTGAAATGATTTATTTCGATGACTATTGGCGTAATCATTATTTGTCGCAGTGAAGTAGGACCATTCTCGCAGTAGGTAGCGGGTTCAAGTCCCGCCGGTGACGCCACTTACACTGATACTGCCGGGTAAGTCTTCTTTCAGAATCATTTCTTCCAACCGGATGCCCAGTAACCGGTAGTCTTTCCCCATTCCCGCTTGGTAGGGGGAAAGTGCATCCGGGAGGATAAACTCCACATGGTAGTTTCCATCGGCTGAAGGAGGGAGCGGGAGTTTCACGTATCCCTTCCAAGAGGCATCGAGTTCTTTTTCAAAACTGAGTTCTTTGTTAATCCAGATTTGCACATATTGAGATTTGGTGTTACCATTTGCAAGATAGGGAAAAAGGAGGAGTTCCAGAGAGTTGGCAGTGGCATTATGAAAGAAGATGGTGGCGGTGCGTTTGTTTGACCAACGGAATCTGCCGCCTTCAATGTCAGACCACCCACGGAGAAAGTGGAGTCGGGTTTCTTCTGCTCCGGGGTTGATGAAGAGGGGTTCTCCGGGTGAATTAAAATGTGCGGCGGGGTATGTTTCAGGGAGAGGCATGTTGAGCCAATAACACAACGCCTGGGGGTAGCGCCAATCCCACATCTCGCGGGCTCCGGCGTGGTGAGTTGGAATGTGGGGGCGTGCGTTCCAGTCTTCCGTTGCTGGAACGGTTGCCCCAACCGTATGGATTGCAATACTGAAGAGGGAGAGTGTCACCAGAGTGGTAAGACTATTGAAGGTCGCTTCCGGCCACCATTCCTTGAGGGCGACGATGCTGCCAAGGATCATAAACGGAAGGGCACCTGTCCCCAACCGTGGACCGTAGCAATAGCCGCCCCACCAACCCGGCCAGCAACTGATGAGAGCGTAGTGAGCAACTGTTCCGAGTACGGCAAGCAACCAAAGGGGATTACTCCAAAGGCTTCGTTTACGGAGTGCAATCCAGAGGATGAACCACAGCACGGGGACAAGGATAAGTAGCCCGCGGGATGGGCTGAAGAGATGACCGGGAAGTGCTTCGGGAATGGCGCGCCAAGTGACCTGTTCCCCTTGGGCGAAGTAGTAGGGAATGGCGGAACCCGTAAAGTGGTGTAGTGTCCCCGCAAAGGTTCCCGCCCAGAGAATTCCGGTGGTGACACAGGAAGTAAATACTTCACGCCGAACCATCCATACCCAACCCACCACAACGAATACCGCGGTGACATAGGTGGGCCTGACGAAGACCATCCAAGCGAGGAGTGTCCCCAAGATCATTCCCTGAAGGTTTTTCCTCTTGGTCATGCCAAAGGCGAGGAGCATGAGCGCAGCTTGCAAGAGGAGAATCCCCATGGTATCTGACCAAAGAGCACGACTGGTGGTGGAGAAAGCCATGGTACCAAAAGCGGTGACAACCGAGAGGGAAAGCGCAACGGGGAGTGTCAGGAATTGGCGGGCAAGATGGTAAACCAGCATGACAAACAGTGCTGTGATGGCAGAGGCGAGGACACGTTGCACGCGTGCTTCACCCAAGGGATCGAATCGCCATGCTGCATCATGGGCAGTCAATCCTGCAACGTTGAGCACCCACACAGCGGGAGTGATGAGGAAGCTCGTACCCGGTGGGTAGGCGTAGTAAACGGCTCCGTTTTTCTCCAATACCTGATAGGGGTAACCGTTTTCCCGGGGATGGGAATAACGGTGAATGTCCAAGGGCTTCCGAAACGAAGGCTGCAAATCCATGGATTGGCGATTAAGCAGATGCTCAGCGGATAATACCGTAAATCGGGAGTCGGAGCTGGACTGCAAAACAGGAGCAAACCCGTAGCAGAGCAACGTAAAAAAGCCGAGAAGAAAGAGTACCAGAAGATGATGCGAAACGGGTTGTTGCACCAACGATTGATCGTTCATTTGAGAGTCCCCACTCCAGTTGTTGGTTGATCAGTTGTGTGGGGGATAGTGCATTCCTTGGACCATCCGGCGGGGAGCAAAAGAATCATTTCGCCTGTGCGAGAGATTTATTAAATGGTTGGAACGGGAGTGCTCTTTGAATGATGAAGGTTATCCCACCAAGGTGATGTTCGATTTACTCGAACGTCACCTTAACCCCAAGTTGCTCCAAAGTAGCAAACCACCGGGGGAATGATTTGGCGACGTGGTGTGCTCCGGTGATGGTGACAGGTGTTTTGCTATGCAGCGCCATGACAGAGAGGAGCATGATGACGCGGTGATCTCCCCGACCATCCACGGTGACAGGTGCGGACGTTTCGAAGGGTTTTGGGGAGCCCTGCACGCGGATGATTTCGGGTTGTTCGTTCGGTTCCCAAGCGGCGGAGCCTTGGTTGGCGAAGATGGATTTCATTTCTTCAATAGGCTCGCGAACGCGGTCGCATTCCTTGTATTGCAGATTGTTGATGCCGGAGAAAACGCTGACTCCCTGGGCGCAGGCGGCGGCGGACATCATCGCCAGCACACCATCGGTGGCTTTGTCGCCATCGATCTCCGCAGCGAGCAATTTCTCGGGAGCAATAAGGCGGAGAGAGGCCTCCGGATTCGCCGGATTCCATTCGATTTGGCAACCCATGGCGCGGTAGAATTCCACGCTGCGTTGTTCGCCTTGTTCATCGGCCATCATGCGCTGAACGGTGATGTCAGAGCCTGGGACAACCGCAGCAGCAGCGAGCACGGAACAGACTCCCGGCCAATCGCCCCCCACCGTCCAGGTACGAGGCCGATAGGATTGCGGGGTGGTGCGGAAAAATTCGAGGTCGGCCCGGGCTTCCACAGTGACGCCGGCTTCTTTCAATACTTCCAGCGTGGTGCGGATCAGGGGTTTGCTTTTGAGTCCGTTGGTGATGGTGATTTCCACGGGGACAGGGAGAAGGGGACAGAGGTAGAGGAGGGAGGAGAGATACTGGCTGCTAATCGAACCGGAGAGGGTTAGTTGACGCGGGCCTTTGGCCAGAAGCGATTCGCGCCATGCTTGGCCGCCGCTCATGACGAGGGGGAGTGTCCCCTCGGGATTGGGAGTGGTGACAGTGACACCCAGTTGAGTGAGCGCCTGCACGAGATCGATGTTGGGGCGTTTCCCCAGGGAGTGGGGGTAGTGAGCGGTTTCCACCCGAACGGGGGAAGGACACAGACAAACGGTTCCCAAAAGAAGGCGGAGCACGGCGCCGGCGTTATCGGGATCGATGACGTTGCCTTCCGGCTGGGCAGGGGTGTTGCCGAATCCTTCAATCACGAGGTGGTTGATGCGGGTGGCGTTTTCGACTTGGAAAGCGACGGGTTGCCCTTCATGATCATAGGAGGTGATGGTAGCGCCCAGCTTACGGCAACAGTTGACGAGGGCCACGGCATCGTCCTGCACGGCGGGGAAATTGACCCGGGAGGTTCCTTTGGCTAGACAACTGGCGAGGATGACGCGGGTGGTGTAGTTTTTCGAGGAGGGGGGATTAACGATCCCTTTGAGAGGGTGGCTGGGTGCTTGAAGGGTGGCGTTCATGAGGGGAAGAACTTTCGCGGTGAGTTATTCGGTATAGGGTGGCCGACCGTCAAAGACGAAAAATCGGGGATCGTTGGGAGTGAGGGGATCGGAATAAAGGGATTCGCGGTTGGAGTAAAGCCACCAATCAACATTCGTCCAAAAACCTCGTCGATTTTGGATGAGGTGGTAGTCGTAGGGGGGTGGGCCGTTGAAGAGAATGTTCGCGGGAATGCTTCCCCACTGCTGTTGGATGAGGAAAACCTCGGGATGGACGGCGCGGGTGAGGATGCGGATCTCCGATTTTCCGGAGTCGCGGAGCATTTGATCAAACAACTCCGGGTGAATTGATTCCATCCAATAGGTCGTCTCGAAGGGGAACTCCACGCCCTCGGGTGTGGCAATTCGGGTGGGGGCGTTGTAAAAACTAAGGCCTACTCGTGCGGAGGGGAGAGTCTCCACGAGTTGCAGCAGGAGTACGGTTGCCAACATCGGAACGTGATACTTGGGCGCAACGTTTGTGAGAGATACAATCGCCTGCAACGCCAGCAGGGTGAGAGGAAAGAAAACGGGCAGGAAGAGCCGAATGCCATCATACTTCGGGGCACCGGTCACGATCATGGCGGAATAGGGCCCGAGGATGAGGAGAAGAACGAGCCACCAAGGGGAGTTGAACGGTAAAGGACTCCGCAGAAGCCCACGGAGCGCGAGCACTCCCCCGCCGAGCATCAGTAGGAGCATCGCCACGGGAGTAGTAAGCGCGGTGATCACCAGCGGATAATGCCAGGGAATCAGGCGATTCTCCACGTTCCAGCGTTCGCCAAAATACCACGTCCCCAGATGCGCGTGGTCGCGGATAAACTTCCAATACTCCAAAAGCCGATCGGGGGTTTCGTACCACATCCATGGCCAGAGAAGGAACAACAACACCGGGCTCAGGATGAGGCACAACGCAACGAAGAGGAGATAGCGTTTCTCCACGGGTTGTCGTTCCACGCCGAAGTGCTGCCACGCCTGAAGCACGGCATAACACCCGAGGGCGACGCAGAGAATCAATCCGTTCTCCTTGGTGGCACAGGCGAGAACCCCGAGCAGAATGAGGAGTCCGGTTTTGGGATATTTTGGGAGCGGAGAGAGTGCGACGAAGAGCACCAATGACGTGAGAAACGCGAAAGGGGTCTCTGTGGCGGCGATATGCCCGTGGGCAAAGAGTCGGGGGTGGGTTGCATACAATAGAGCGGCAATCACCGGCACCGCACGGGGAATCTCCGGAAAAAGGAACCGGGCGCAGCCGTAGAGGAGGACGATTGTTCCGGAGAACAGGATCATAAACAGCAGGCGCATCCCCAGCAAATGATCGCCGGTGAGGGGAGCAAAAAGCGAGGAACTCAAGGCACCGAGGTATTTGGTAATAGGGGGAAGTTCGTTGATCAGCGCCCAATGGGTTTTGATGGCTTCCGGGGAAATGGCCTCCCCCGGATTCTGGCTCAGAAGGGCAAACCAATCCGTCACCAGTGCGTATGTGGGTGCATAGAACCCTTCATCCCAGACCATGGCGTAGGCGTGATGGGTGGCGATGAGGAAAAGGAGCGTCCCAAGGAAGAGAGCCGCGCACAGAATTAGATCGGTGTGTTTTTGTGCAGCTCGTTGTGCTTCTTCCATGCGAGGACCGGTTCCAAGGGGTAGGGGGCCATCTCCACGGAGACGGGCTGGGTGAGGAGAATCTCTTCCGGGGTTTGAGTCAGGGACAAGGCAAAGGTTTGCAGCCCCTGGGAGACCGCCGCCCGGGCCGCCTTGGCGAAATCGGGGTCGTGGGCATCGCTGGGCTTTACCGCCGCAACGTTGGGGATTTGGCAAACCCAGAGGACGCCGACCTCCACCTCGGGTGAGATCAGTTCCGCCAAGGATTCCATGTGCCGGGCGGCACGCTCCGAAACGGAATCCGGAAAATACGCCACCCGATCAGGATAAATCAGGTGGCAGTTCTTCACTTCGAGATGGAGGAGCTTCCCCGTGGAAAGTTGAAGGGAGAAATCCACTCGATGCCCCGGCCCCAAGACAACTTCGGGCCTAAAGTCCAAATACGCTGGCAATACCGAAAGCAGGCGATGCTGAAGACAATAGCGGACAAACCCATTCGGAAAACCGGTGTTTGTGCCGATGATTTCCCCCTCAACCTCGGTGAGTTCCCACGTGTAGCGG
>JANRMB010000165.1:0-8357 GCA_033761985.1 Candidatus Sumerlaeia bacterium
CTACAACGGCTGCCTTGTGAGCATCGGAACCTTTACCTCCCAATTGACCCGCTTCGATTGCTTTTTTGGCGTTGTCCCAAGCACCACCGGAGTTTGCCATAAACACCGCCATCACAAAACCCCCGCAAAGTCCACCCACCAGCAACCCCATTACACCACTTACGTTCAGTAGAAGTCCAACCACCACTGGGATGCTCAATCCCAACAACGCGGGAAGGATCATTTCCCGTTGAGCCCCAGCCGTTGATATCGCCACACATCGAGCATAATCCGGGCGCTCCGTCCCCGCCATGATTCCCGGCCGTTCCTTGAATTGCCTCCTCACCTCTGTCACCATGGCACTTGCGGCGCGCCCCACTGCAAGCATCGTAAGAGCCGCAAAAACAAACACCAACAACACACCGAGAAAGACTCCGCAGATGACCTTCGGATTGATCAAATTCACATTGTAGAACGTCATAAAGTCCTCAAGTGTTGCCTTTGTTTCACTCATGTTGCGTCCGGCTAAATCCATGTGAGCCTGCGCCACGGCGTTTCGGCCCCGTTCGTTGACAATCAGCTCCACCTCTGTCCCTTTGTTATCCCCTTCGCCAACCATCACCCGCACCGATTGATCACCTCGTGCTTCAAACGCACTCAACGTATGCAAATGGTTTTGATGGATTGTTCCATCAGAACCCGCCACATAAATACCATACTTTCCAAAACCCAAGTCACGAACGAGATAATCCTGCCCCGCAGAGGGTTCCACATACGCCACCGCTGCTTCCCGGTGAATCGCCACCCGTATTTCCTCAATGTAACTCGCCAACAGCGCGAGTGCCGTAAGAGCCGCAGAACCAATCGCAAACCCTTTGCCGATGGCCGCAGTGGTGTTCCCAAGTGAATCGAGTGCATCCGTTTTTCTGCGCACATCCTTTGGCATCAGAGCCATTTCTGCAATTCCCCCGGCGTTATCGGCAATCGGCCCGTAAGCATCTGTTGCCAAGGTAATCCCCAGAGTGGCGAGCATCCCCACCGCAGCCATGGATACACCATACAACCCAGCAAGGACATCATTAAATCCATCGCAGATTGCAAATGAGACAATTGTGCCAATCGTTACAACGATGATCGGTATCCATGTGGATAACATCCCTTCTGCAAGACCGGCTATAATCAACGTAGCCGGCCCTGTCCCTGCAGATTTGATGATATTTTTTGTGGGATTGAAATCCGAAGAGGTTGCCCACTCCGTCCCCTTTGCAATCATCAACCCGAGAGAAAGACCGATGATCACGCTAAAGGCGATGCTCATCGTGAGATTCAGAAAGTACACAATCCCAAAAGCCGCCACCATGATCAATCCAGAGGCGAAGTAAATCCCCTTGTTGAGCGCCCACAACAGTTCGCTCATGCTCGCGCCCTCTTTCGTGCGAACCATGAAGATCCCAATCACGGAGAGCAGTGTCCCCACTCCCGCAAGCATCATCGGAGCCGTCAAATAATTCAATGCCACCTCCAGCGATGCACCCGAGGCGGAAGCCCAGGCAACACCCAACGCTGCGGCCGCCAAGATGGAACCCGCGTAACTCTCATACAAATCCGCACCCATCCCTGCCACATCACCCACGTTGTCGCCCACATTATCGGCAATCGTCGCCGGGTTCCGAGGATCGTCCTCCGGAATTCCAGCCTCCACTTTCCCCACAAGGTCGGCACCCACATCCGCTGCTTTGGTATAGATCCCCCCACCGACCCGTGCGAAGAGCGCCTGAGCACTTGCGCCCATCCCAAAGCAGAGCATCACCACCGTGATGGTCTCCAATTCCATGGGATCGCCGCCGAACACTTTGTCATGAAAAAGATACAAATAAATGAACCACACCGTGATATCCAACAGCGCCAAACCCACCACCGTGAGGCCCATCACCGAACCCGCTCGGAATGCAACTCGCAGCCCTTTGTCCAGCGACTCACTCGCCGCTTGGGCTGTCCGGTGCGCGGCCTGAGTCGCTGTTTTCATCCCAAAGAAACCCGCCAAACCCGAGAAGAACCCTCCCGTTAGAAACGCAAACGGAACAAGCGGGTGCTGCACATGCAGCACAAAAGACATGATTGCCAGCAACCCGCAAATCACCAAAAAGGTGGCGCCCACCACGGAATATTGTCGCCGCAGATACGCATACGCCCCCTCGCGCACATACCCCGCAATCTCTTGCATCAGGGGAGTCCCTTCATTCTCCCGAATGATGGATTTATAGAACCCCAAGGCGCACAGCAATCCAATCACTGCGGAGATCGGTATCAGGTACCACCAACCCGGAAGCGTATGTTCCACCAGCGAAGGGGCATCAGCACCACCAGTCTCGGCTGCAAAGGCCAAGATTGGAAGCGCGAGCATTCCCACGCAGAGAAGTCTGATGCGGTGCTGATTTGAGTCTGAGTCATCCATGGACGGTTTACCTCGATAAAAGCATCAAAACGGATACGTTATATCGCATCTATCCATTATATGGACCCGAGCGCCGACGCAAGGGAAGTTTTCCCGATTATTCACTCAACTCTTGAAAAAAGGAAAATGCCCACCCACTCCCCTGATTCCCCTGACAACCAACTCGTCACACCAGAGGCAAAACTGCGCCGACCACCGCAAGCGGGCAAGATCGGCACAGTTCTCACTCAACTACGGCTCCCTTTAGTTCTCCACTGGTTCTTCCGTAAGCGGAGTTGAAGGTACATCCCGCTTCTCCAACCGAAGCGAGGGCTTGCTGTCTAATTCTTCCAACGTCATAGCATCGTACTGAACAGAATCAAACTTCGGAGTGGCCACAATAAAGATACGCGACCGCTGCTTTTCGGTTCTGTTTGTGGAGAATAGGAATTTCAGAACGGGAATATCCTTCAGCACTGGGATTCCACTCTCCACCTCCACGGCCAATTCGCGTTCCAGTGAACCCAGAAGAAGTGTCTCTTCATCATTCAAGGTGAATTGATTCGAGAGTGATTGCTGAGTAACAATTGGTCGTCCGAGCGGGTCATAACCTGTCACCGTATTCATGGCGATTTCAATGTTCGTACGCACTGATTCCACAGCAATCACCGGTTCTATCAGTATGCTGATCCCTTCCTCATCTTCGCCCAAATCCACCAATCGATTGGTGACAGGTGGAGTAATGGTCACCACTCGTTGCCCTGTAACGCTGCTCGGCTCATCATTCTTGGTGGCGGAATCCACCAATCGGTTGGGTTCTGTCAATACACTCGCTGTTTGCGTGGTTCTTTCGTACTCAATCGAGGGAACTCTCTTGGAGTCCGTCAGCAGCGCTGGGCGAAGATTTGAGGCACTAATCTTGGAACGTTGCATTAAACGCGCGTTTCCTGTTTGAACGGTATAATTCAGAAAGTTTGCTAGGACGTTGGCATCGAGTGTGAGCAATGTATCCAGCCGACCAAACCGATCACCTCCTTCAAAGGCATTCCCCGAAAACACAAACTGTCCGCCAATTGTTCGTTTCCAAGCATCCCAATCCAGACCGAGTTTTGCAGAGTCATCCTCTCGAACTTCGATGATTTGAAGATCAAATTCCACTTGGGGGACAGGGACGTCGAAAAACTTCACATAACGCATCGCGCTTTCTGCCACGTAGGGTGTATCGTCAAAATAAAGCGTGTTGGTTTGGTCATCCGCAAAAACATCGGCAAGGGCCGAGAGCCGGGTGGCCAAAAGGGCCTGAGCAACTTCAGATGCTTTTCTGTATTGGATGCGCATTCCCCTGCGACCCAACCCCTGCCTTGCCAAATAACCGTTCACATCGAGCTCGCTGATTGCTCGCTCAATCGAAGGCATTTGTAATCTTGAGGTTGTCACCACCAAAAACTGCCTCGGGTTTGTGCCATCCGTAGGCTTTGTTGCAACAGCTCGAACCACACCTTTTTCCTGTCTTACTGCTTGCTCAATGACAAAGCGCATCTCAAAGGCGAGGGCATTTTTCAGCTCAAACACCTCCGTCACATAGTCGTTGGTTTCAAACTTGTCGTCCGACCGCAGAATCTCAAGCGTATCGTCCAAATCCTGTGGTGCTACGGCTGTTACATGAACCACCTCATCCTGCTGATTTACGGATTGAGGTGGTTGCATCTGGGCAATTCCCACTCCGGAAGTTAAAGCAAAAGCTAACATAAACGGGGTGAAGGGGATAAATCTCTTCAAAGTTATTTCTCCTTTTCTCGAAATATAGGAAAGTAGATCGTGCAAGTTGTGGTGGTAAGACGCGATAAATTCGCAATTCGCTTGCCGATTCACTTCCATGACATCCCTTACCAGTCCAAGTCTTTTCCTTCTCACAAAATGATTTCCTTGGTTGACCCAAAGCTTCACTCTTCCCCACCATTGGATCATCCTGAATCTGGCGTTTCTCATGATTGTTCTATCCCGATCAGTTCTTTTCATCACTCTTTTTGCCGCATTCCCGATCTTCTCCTATTCTGCGCCACTCCCACCACGCCCAGCATTGCCTGCTGGTTTGGTCACCTACCTAAGCGGCACTACGGAGGACACGCTTCTCTCCATCCCCGAAGGCCCCGGGTTGATTCTTATGGGGGGCGGCACCGAGGTGGATGCCGTCTTCCGCGACAAAGCGTTTCCCCTCATCCCCGGCGGCAATATCGTGGTTCTCCGCACCAACAACTCCAATGGCTATAATTCCTATCTATTTGAGGGCATCACCACCGGACCCAATCAACCCTCCAGCGTGGAAACTCTTGTGGTGGATTCCCGCACCAAAGCCGATACCGATTACGTTGCCTGGGCAATCTCCGCCGCTGAAATGATTTGGTTCGCCGGAGGCGACCAATCCGCATACACCAGCAACTGGCGGAACACCAGAGTACAGTCCGAACTTCAGGCTGCCTACGATCGAGGCGTTATCATCGGCGGAACCTCCGCTGGCATGGCCATCATGGGCGAACTCATCTACGACCCCGGAACCCAAAGCTCCCTCACCACCGCCAATATCGCCACCGATGCCTACCACCCACGACTCATCCTCACCCCCCGCCTGTTGCAATCCCCTTGGATGAATGGCGTCATAACCGATACCCACTTCCGCAATCGCGATCGTCTGGGGCGACTTCTCGGAATGATGGCCTATGCCCGAGAAGAAGGGCGCCTTGGTGATAACATTCTCGGCGTCGCCGCCAGCGAAGCCTCTTGTATTTACGTGGATGCCAACGGGCTCGGCACCACCTTCCTTGGCCCCACCGGCGATGCCGTTTACATCTTCGAGGAGCAGCAGTCCACCACACGCGATCAAGTCAACAGCGGTCAACCCCTCGTTTATTCCAACATACTGAGGTATCGCCTTCTCAACGGGGACACCTACAATTTTGCCAATCGTTCCACCTCTGTCCCCCCGTTGGAACTCTCCTTCGATGGTCGCAATGCCCCGGCTTTCTATGCGCCACCAAATCCCTATGCACCGCCGGATGAAAACCAGGAACCACCCACCGGCGACTACATCTACGCCGAGTTTTTCACCAATACCACCGCCACCCTCGCCCAACTCGGTTTCACCACTCAGGACTTCAGCGGCGGGAATGTTTGGAGTGCTTCCACACGCGATAATCGCCGCGTGGCCCGCATTAACTTCAACTCCGATCTCCCCAAAAATGATTGGCTTCTTACCCCCTCCTTCGCGTTGGAAGCAGGGCGTCAATATCAAGTGGAGTTTTGGGTTCAGGGTGGTGGAAATCGTACCCTTGATGATCTCGATGTATGGATCGGCCCGGGAAACATCAACACCGATCTCACTACCTCGGGCACTCTGCTTTTGGAGCTTCGCGGAATGGGGACAGGGAACACGCCTCCAACGCTTACTCCCACCACTCCCTCAATGATACACACAGCAATCCGCAGCGGATTGCATCGCCTCGGCTTTCATGCACGCTCTGCCGCCGATCAAAATGATATTCGGCTCGATGAAATCACCGTCAAACTACTCCCTGAACCTCCCCAAGTGGACGATCAATGGCTTCTGCTTGGCGATCCCGGCTTTGGCGATGGATTCTAAGGGGAACACCAACTCTCCTCTGTCCCACTCTCAAGACCCTAACCTACCAAAACATCCACCACATAAAAACCCACCAGCATCAACACACCTGCCACTGTCCCCGTCACCACATAACGTCTGGCGCAACCATCCCCCACGCCCAGCCGCTCGTGAAGCTTCAACGTAGAAGCCACACCCAGTACAACCCCCACCAGTAAGAGCAGCACCACGCCATGCCCCACCCAATGGTGACCAAACGTACTGGCCAAAGCCTGTTTCAACGGCGGCACCATCTCTTTGGCAATCACCAAAAAAGCATTCAAAAAAGCCCCTGCATAAAATGCCAGAATCCCATTCGCAAGCAGCGCATCGGGTTTTGTTTTGACTTCCAATTTTCCGGGATCAGCCGATATCATTTAGCCCTCCTGCAAAGCGAGGCGAACTGCCAACGAAATCAGCCCGCCCATGCCTTCCATCATCATCCCCAGCAACACAATCGCCCCGCTGATGGCCATGGTAATTCCCCGACCCGAATCACGACTTGTTCCAAAACGCCGAAACTCATCCCGGCACGCCAGCGGAAGCAACAGGCTCAGCATCACAATCAAAAACATGATGTGTTCCTTGCTCTCCATCACGATTTGGTGAACCCACGCGTTCTCACTCGAAAGAATCAACGCCTTCCCCTCGGGGTAATGAACAATATACCACCACCCACCCAGAATCAGCGCCCCAGCCATGCAAACGCAAACACCACTCGAAAGCAGCACCTTCCGCCGACTGGGAGTGGGGGAGAACCACGACTCCGCAAAAACCACCAGAGCAATCAAAATACCCACCACACCGAAACTCACATGCAACAACAAGGGGATGGAATTGATCATCGGACGTCCTTTGAGCTCAGCCATTCTGAGGCCTCAACACCTCACGCAGCACCCCCACCCACTTGTCGAGAGTAAAAATGCGCCCAAACCCTTAAAGCTCCCATAGAAGGTCCACCAAAGGTCACTAGAAGGCCACTAGCAGGTCACTAAAAGGCCACCCCCTTATCACCAGCAGGCCACCAAACGATTTCCGTCCGATTCAGCAGATTCTTCCCCGTTGTAAATATTTTATAGCCCCGCGACCTAGGCGATACAATACTCTGAGCGACGCCCGATGAAATGTGGTTGCGCTGCAGAATGATAAAATATCATGAAGTGTCATTGCTTCGAGACCTTCGGCACCCCGCTCTTTGAAAACACGGATGCCACGTCTCCCGAGCTAAGCCAGGAACGTGATTCATCATCCTAAGGCAACTGTTTGACTATCGGTTTAGGTGCTTCATTACCCGTAACCCGATTGGCATTTGGGCCGATCGAATAAATGTCGGGGAACGGTTATGCTAATGTTGGGAACAATCCGTGGACGTATGTGGACCCGTGGGAATGTATACTAAAAACTATAATTAAACTTCATCGTAAAATTCTGCAGCGTTGTGCGATGAGAAAATATAAACTGCTACTTGAAAATGACAGGTGGAAATCCGTAATTATGAGTATAAACACTGAAAAAATAATTGGCGAAAAAGAGCATAATCTACTATTGAATTTTGAGGAATCCATGATTCCGCAAAATTTTTTGTATGCTATACAAGCGTACAATCTGATATTTACTTTTTATAACTACAAACATTATATTGATGAATCTAATAATAAATCTTCTTATTCATGGATAAGCCATATTAGGCAAACCGCTAACAGACTTACTGAATACTCAGATGATTCTGAATATAAATACTTCGAAAGGATTTTTCCAATTGGCTATGACGGAGGAGATGAGACCGTTTGTTTGTTTGCAAATAGTTTTTCCAGTCCCTGTGTTATACTTTTGAATGAGACACACCTTGGAGTCAGGCGTTATCCAATAAGACTGATCGCGCTTTCATTAGAAGAATTATTGGATAGGCGAAACTCAGAAAAAAATGAGTATTATTATAGTTATGATCAAAAACTGTCTCGGGAAGTATTTATAGAGTATTTAGGAATTGAATGGTTGATAGAGAATAATTTCCATATTGCTTTGCATAAAGAATTCTGAAGTATTATGGTCCTCCCAATAATACATGGTATTAATTAATATGTACTATTCTTTATGATTGTTTTAGTCACATCCGCTTGAAGCCAAATCCCCCTTGCCCGCACCTCCGTCCATGGGGGCGGTGACTCAGGTTTGTTACAACCTTCCCCGAGACATCCCCAGCCCACCCCCTTCCAACTCCAACTCCACCCCCTATTCAGCCCCGCGCCACAAAGTCTGCCCGCTCACCGTATTGTTTGGGCTCGACTC
>JANRMB010000166.1:0-7745 GCA_033761985.1 Candidatus Sumerlaeia bacterium
ATTGTTCGCCTTGGCGAAGTAAATGCTCTTAGCTCACCGATGGTGGTGATTCCTTCCTACGCTTACGCCACGCAGATTCGCCCTGATGGTGGACTCAAGGAAAGCGAGATGTCGCTTTTTGCCGAGCAGGTTTATGGGAAAAACTATCAACCCGATTGGCATGTGGTGGAAGTCTTCAACGGTACGAATCACCCGGTTGAGATCATCATCGAACGCGTTCGCCCCGACCGTACCGTGTTGGAAACTGTGAAGGTGGTGACTGACTCCAAAGAGGTTGCGGTGTTTGATCAATTCCCGGGGACGGATTTGGTTCTTTCCGCGAAGTACCTTGGGGCGTCTGATCCCATCACCAGCAGTAAGTCCGCGTTCCGTACCAATAATACAGCCGATCGACGTTTCTTCTCTCTTTTTGAGGATACGCTCGGGAAAACGTACAAGGTTCAGCTCACTGTTCTTCCGGAAATCGGTATTCGTAAATCCGAAGTGACGATTCCGAAAGACCTTCGTTCCAAGTATGTTTTGGAATAATCCCTGCATCCTCACCCACACTCCCTAGGAACTAACTTTCTCATGCCCATTACCAAAGACGACGTATTAAAAGCTCTTTCCAAGGTCAACGATCCCGATCTCCACAAGGATTTGGTGACCTTGGGGATGGTGAAAAACATCGAATTTTCTGGTAATGATGTGGCGGCAACGATTGAACTCACCACACCTGCCTGCCCCATGAAGAAGGTCATCGAAGATGATTGCCGTGGCGCGATTTCCAAAATTCCGGGAGTGGGAGCCATCACGATTCATCTAACGGCCCAAGTTCGGAACGCCGTTGTTCAGGATGGCAAAGCACCGATTCCCGGCGTGAAAAACATCATTGCGGTGGCTTCGGGTAAAGGCGGTGTGGGGAAGAGCACCACAGCGGTAAACCTCTCCATCGCGTTGCAGCGGTTGGGGGCTCGCGTTGCGCTTTTGGATGCTGATATCTATGGCCCCAACATCCCGGGGATGATGGGGCAATCAGGTCGCCCAAGGGTGATTGAGAAGCGCATCATTCCGATGGAAAGCCATGGCGTTCACATTATGTCCATGGGGTTTCTTGTATCCGAGGAACAGCCGCTGGTATGGCGTGGCCCGATGCTTCACGGCGTAATGAAACAGCTTCTCAGGGACGTTGCTTGGGGGGATCAGGATTATCTGTTGATTGATCTTCCTCCGGGGACAGGGGACATTCAACTCACCTTGAGCCAGTTGGTTCCCGTTACCGGTGCGGTGATTGTTACAACTCCACAAAACGTGGCGCTTCAGGATGTAAAAAAAGGGATTGAGATGTTCCGCCAAGTGAACGTCCCCATTCTCGGCATTGTGGAAAACATGAGCTACTATCTCTGCCCCAAGTGTGGGAATCGCGACGAGATTTTCTCCCACGGTGGCGGGCACGATCACGCCGACGCCATCAAGGAACGGTTCTTCGGGCATGTGCCCTTGAATGGGGAATTGCGTCGGGCTATGGACGTGGGGACACCGTTGGCTGCGGATCCGCGTTCTGAGTTCTTTAACATTTATCGTGAGATTGCGGAAAAAGTTGCTCAGGAAATTGCTATTCTGAATAGCCAGAACGGCCCCAAACCGTTCGCCGTTTTCAAAGCCTAAGGAGCCTTCTGAGTGGTACCTATAAATCGCGCCGATATTGATACAAATCCCCCGTATGTTCGCCCGCTTCGGAAGTTTTCCCGGAGTACCGGGTGGAAATTGTTCGGGTTCGGCATGGTGGGAACACTCCTCGGAATCATTCTTCTGGTTCTGAGCCTTTCCAAGAACTCTCCTCTCACGTTTTTGGACGATCCCAAATCTCTGGTGTTTCCTCTGATTGCCTTCACTTTGGTGAGCTGGGTTACATCCAAGTTCGGTAAGACCATCATCAAGGTGCACGATCAGGATGAAATTGATTTGGTTCGGTTTCAGGAGTCTGATCCTTCTGCAAAAAAACGTTCTGATGATGATCCGGACGAAGAATGACGCCTCCCTTGGAGCGTTCGAAATCTGATTTCGCTTCCATTGGTGTGGGCATCCTAACGGCAAATCGTCCTCATCAATTACGGGAAAGTCTCCGGCATCTCTCAACGGGGACTCGGTTACCTGATCAAATCGTCGTTCTGAATAATTCTCCGGATCATCCTATTCCACCCTTGGAACGAGAATTCCCCAAGCTAAAGATCAAGATTCTTCATGGTGATTGTCTTGAGTATGCTGCGGCTAGGAATGCGGTGGTTGAAGCTCTGGAGACGGAGTTCATCGCTTTCCTGGATGATGATTGTTATGCCGATGCTTCTTGGTTGGAGTTACTGCACGAGGGTTTGAGGGAATATGACGCCGTCGGTGGGTTGGTATTACCGGCGTCGCCGCTTCGTTCTCCACAGGATTGGCATCCCGAATTGAATTGGTTGTTGGGGCTTTCCACGCCATCCGCGTTGACTGATTCCACCGGAATGCACGTGCTGCCGAGTACATCCAACATGGGGTTTCGGAAGAAAGCATGGGAGGAGGTTCGGTTTCAGGAGTTGGGTGGAAGGATTCGCGACCACGCCATGGGGAACTATGCCCTGGGTGGTGAAGACGCGGCTTTTTGGCGAGGTGTTCGGAACGCAGGCTTCCGGACGGTGATGATTCCGGAAGCGGTTGTTTTCCATGATATCAGCGGGGAACGATATGCTGTACGAAACTCGCTGGAACGAGCGAAAAAGGATGGCCAAACTTCCTGGGTGCGGCGCTCGGATGCCGGTCGAGATATAGATTCAGCCGTTGCGGACGTTTTGGAAACCCCACTGCGACCAGTGTGGGAAAGTTGGAAACAACCGGAAAAGCGCCCTGCGTTGCGGCGTTTGCATCGTACCTGGGGAACTCGCCAACGGGCTTTTCTGGGTGCCGCGTTGGGCGATGAAACGAGGGGGATTTCCCGTAAATCACTAACGACTAAAATAGCGAAAAGGTTGATCGGGCTTCCTGTGTCCCTCGGGAAAAACCTTTTGCGCAAAGGGGTTGTTGCGGCGCAGGCTAAACTGGTTCCTCCGTCCCCGTTTATTCCGAATCCAAATCGGGATCAAACGATTGGAATCGTGAGTTCCCCTTTTTTGGGGGACACACTTCTCCTCCTTCCGTTGATTCAACAAATGGCGCAGCAGCGTCCCCGTTGGAAGTTCCGGTTGTTTGTTTCTCAAGTAATGGCGGAATTGGTTCAGGCTGTTCTGGTTGGAAGCAAGAACGTGGAGGTAATTGGTTTTCAATATCGCTCCACCTATCGTTCGCAGATTCAGCTCGCACGCGAGTTGTTCACGCACCCCTGCGACGTTTTGTTTTTCACTTATCTGCATCAGTTCAATCCGTTGGCATTTCACCTAATCCCCCGGTTGCCAATAATTGCCTGGCGAGAGCATGAGGGGCGTTACCTGCAGATTTGGAAGGATTTGGCGTGGCGCACGATTCCGATGGATCCCCATGAGCCGGAGCAGACAAGTCTGCGGCGTTTGTTGGCCCCCTTGCAGATTCCGCTGCAGCGACGGGATTTACGCATCGATGTTGAGCAAGTGCGCGGGTCTCGCGTATCCCAGCTTCTTGATCGCCATGATTTGGTTCCGAATCGATTCGTGGTGATTCTGATGGATGGTCGTGAGGACGAGTTCAAATCCTGGCCGGTGGAGCACTACGCATTGTTGGCAGAGAAGTTAGTGAAAGAATCCGGTTTACCGATTGTTTTTGAGGGAACGCGAAGTGGTCGTGCGGCGTTTGAACAGTGCCTTCTGCTGTGTCCCTCATTGAAATCTCCAGAGGTTGTCTCCTTCCATGGTTACCTGAACCTGAGGGAACTAGCGGATTTTCTTTCTGCCGCGCGGCTTGTGGTGGGGATAGATTCCGGCCCGATTCATTTGGCGCGTTCCATGGGGACACCTACGTTAACTCTTTTTGGGGCGACTTCTGAAAAACGATGGGGGGTCCCCCATTCGGCAACTCATCGGTCGCTCCGTGCAGAGAGAGCACCGTTCGAATGGAGCCTTCGGGAGGCGGAGGTGTATTCCCATAATGAGCATCTTCGGCGCCTTTCACCCGAACGCGTAGCCGAGGTGGCGTTGGAAATGCTCGATCAATCGGTACTGGTGGATACCAGTAGTTTGATGGGTTGAATCCATCGTCCCACAAGCGTTTTGAGTGCGGCCGGCGGGTTGCTGGGCGGAGCTGCGACCAGTTGACCAATTGCCAAGGCATCGCCCCCAAGGGGACAAAGGTAGAGAAGATCGTTGAGTTTCGGAGCGGTGGATTCCGTATCCATTTGTGCCAACCGTTCAGGGATGGCCTGACCCTTCAGAATCCAGTTTTTGCCTTCTTCACCAAGGTAGAAAATGGGCCAGGCTGTAAGGGCATCCATCATCGGGAGAATGTATTCTTCAAGTTCCTCCAAGCTTTTGGTTTTGAGTTCCGCCAGCGTAATGGATTCCTCCAGTGTGAAGTCCTCGATGCGGGTACGGCGGAGTTCGGAAACGAGGGCTCCGCATCCCGCGGCGATACCCAGCTCATGAACCAGGGTGCGAACATAAGTTCCCGAACTACAGGCGATGCGGAAGGTGGCGCGGTTGCCCTCAAGTGAGAGGATGCTAAACTCGTCCACTCGCACGGGGCGCGCTTCGGCTTCCACGGTTTCTCCGGCACGGGCGTACTCGTAGAGTTTCTTTCCGTCAATCTTCACGGCACTGTACGGTGGGGGAGTTTGAAGGATGTTTCCGGTGGCTTTTGCTGCGAGTTCCTGAAGCTGTGGAAGTGTGACGTTGGGGGATTCTGAGAGGATTTCCACCTCGCCATCCACATCGTACGTGTTGGAGCGGCGACCCAGAAGCATGGCCCCCTCATAAACTTTATCGCGGATGATGAGGTATTCGGAAAGCTTGGTTGCTTCTCCGATGAGAAGGATCATGAGCCCTGTTGCAAGAGGATCAAGCGTTCCGGTATGACCGATGCGACGGGTGTTGGCGACGCGGCGAACGACGTTGACGACGTCCTGCGAGGTCATGTTTTGTTCTTTATCAACAACGAGTAGCCCGTTGTAGCGCGATTCGCGTTTGTTCTTTTTGCTCATGAAACGTTGTGCTTCCTTATGAATCCTTCTCACTCGGCAACCCCGCACCGGGAGTTGAACAACTCCATCAGCCGTTTTTTGCTGCCGATGATTTTTCTTTTTGGTATCGTGGCGGTGATGCTGCAACTGATGCCGATTTATTTTCAAAGCATCGGGGTGAGTGAATCCGGTGTCCAACTGCTTTTTTTGATTCCGCCGTTGATCACGATTGGGGCCAACCAGTTTTGGGGATATTTGGCGGATCTGCACATGAACACGCGCATGGCAATCATCATCATGTCAGTGGGTTCCATTTTCGTCTCACTCGCTTTCCCGTTCTTCCAATCCTATTTGGCGCTCTGTGTGTTGATGGTGGTGATGACATTTTTCTCCAACGCGCGCGTCCCCATGATCAACACCCTGATCCTCAATTCCACAAACGGGGAAGCTCGTTATGGCGTGGTGCGCACCATCGGCTCGGCGGCGTTTGTGGTCATTGGTTTTGTGGCAAGTGTGTTGGTGGATCGATTCCCCGATGGTGGGTTGGGTGGGATTTTTGCCCTCCTTGCGATTTGTAATCTGGGAATCGCAATCTCGATGCTGCCGATTCGGGACTTCCCAGTTTCCTCCGCACAGAAAAATCGCCAAAGCTTTTGGGTGGAGTTTAGTGCTGTTCAAAAGAAGCTGATGGAACGGAAAATTGTGCGGTCCTTTTTCATGTTCATTTTTTTGAGTCAGGTGTTCATCGTTCCCTCGCTGTTGGGGCAGATTATGTACATCAAAAGCCCGGAATTTGTGGCGGGTTCCACCACGGATTCCAGCGTGGCGTTGGGGATCGGTGCTGCGGCGGAGATTGTGGTCTTCTTGCTGTTCCCCAAAATCATCAAGCATGTGCGTTTGATGCCGTTGATGTTGATTGCATTCATCTTCAATCCCTTGCGCTGGGTGTTGGTTTACGCCACCACCACGGTGGAAGTGATCTGGGTAACGAATCTCTTCCATGCGCTCACCTATGGCTTAATGTACATGTGCTCGGTGATTTTCGTGAATCGGGAATTGCCGCTGGAGCTTCGGAACTCGGCGCAAACGTTACTCGGTCTTGTTTTTGCAGGTATTTCCATCATCATCGGCCAGTTGATCAGCGCCGTGTATTTGTTGTACTTTGATGTGCGCTCCTGGTTTCTTGTGGTGGCATTTCTAAGTTTCCTGCCGTTTCCGTTTTGGGTGCGGATGGCGCGGGAATACCAACGAGAACACAAGGTACATGGCTTCTGGGTTACGAAGCCGGTTCCTGATTACAAGGGTTAATCCTGATGCTCCTGTTGTTTACGTATTCCATCCTCCTGATTGTGTTCTCCATCTTTTGGCTTCGGATGTTGGTGGACGCCTTGAAACAGCATCGCCCATGGGGTTGGATCGGGTTTCTGGCGTTCGTCCCGGTGATCAGCGGTCCCCTCTATTTTCTTAATTTCTACATCTTTGGGAAAGAGGGTAAAGGAGCCTTGGATTCCTCGCTGGAGTATTCCGGCCGCATTCGCTCCCTCAAACAAAAAATTGCCGAGAACGATCTTCTGGCCGATAAACGGGAATTGGCCGATGCCTACTTTGAATCGCAGAACTATAATGAGGCCCTGACGCTGTTGCAGGAATGCCTCCGCGGTGATGGCGAAGATATCCGCTCGCAGTTCCAGGCGGGGGTTTCCTTTCTCGCCACGGGTCGTCCCCAGTTGGCTCTTCCGCATCTGGAGTACGTGCTGGATGTGGATCCGCGCTTTTACTATGGGGAGGCTCGCCTTGCCTATGCCAACGCCCTTTTGGAGTCTGGTGAAAAAGATCGCGCCCGGGATCAATTCACACGGGTGGCAACACATTTCAATATTCCCGAAGCCACCGTGCGGATGTGCCAATTCCTGATTCAGGAGGGGCAAAAGCAGGAAGCGTATGTATTGCTTGTAAACATGCTGCAAACCGTACAACTTCAATCCGAACGACTCAAGCGCAGCCAGCGAGCTTGGATACGCAAAGCCGCTGACGAAATCGCACAACTCAAAAAGCAACGGTCCTCCCAATAATGTCTGAATACACTCCATTTCCCAACGGCAACGGCTTCGTGAATCTCCCCGGTTATCATGTTGTCACGCTTTCGGGGAACGACCGTGCGGATTATTTGAATCGCCGGTGCAGCCAGAAGGTTCTGGGAATGTCTGACGGAGAGTGCCGCCGGGCGTTTATTCTCAACGCTGTTGGGAAGATCGAGGCGGACTTCGATGTGGTGGAAGATGCTCGAAACAATCGGTTTCTGCTGATCTCCAACGGATACAGGGGAGCACAACTGGTAAGCCTTCTGGATCGCTACATTTTTTCTGAAGACTGCACTGTGGAGGAGTGGTCCACACCGCAGGTTGTTTTGGTGGGCTCTGCTCATTCAGGGATTCAGGCCGAATTGATTTACCGAAGCCTGTTATTGAATGGTCTTACCGTGGCGGTGAACCCATCCGGATTGGAAACTGCATCGGAGATTCCATTGAGTGACTACGAGGCATTCCGTATTCGTCAGGGACTACTGGTGTTTGGCAAGGACTTCACCGAAGAGAACATCCCGTTGGAGGCGGGACTGCTGAGCGGACTACACTTCGACAAAGGTTGC
>JANRMB010000167.1:0-16523 GCA_033761985.1 Candidatus Sumerlaeia bacterium
GCAGGGTCAACAAGGGGGTGAACAACCTGGAGGCCAGCAACAGGGTGGTCAACAGCCCGGCGGGCAGCAAGGTGGCCAGCAACAGGGCCAAGGTCAGCAGCAAGGCCAGGGTCAGGGACAGGGACAGGGTCAGCAATCGGGTCAGCAGGGAAATGGTCAACAACCCGGTCAAGGCCAGAGCCAATGGCAACAAGGGCAATCGAACAATCAGGGGAACGGGAGCGGCGGCCCGGGCCAGGGAAGTGGTGCTGTGCCTGATGCCGGATTTACACAGACCCAGTTTACTGATGAGATGATCCGTGGGGAGAAAAACGAGGGCGAGATTTTGGCCGTAATTGAAATTGATGCTCCGGCGGAGAAAGGGGAATCCACGGTGCGCTACAAACAACTGTATGACACCAAGGCGCAGAAAGCGGCGGATTCCATTCGCCAAACAGAGATTCCCCAGGGGTACCGGAACGCGGTGCGCGATTACTTCGAGTCCATCAATCCCAACAGGCGCGAAAACTGATTCTCACACGTCGCTTTCTCCCCAACATTATGAATAGGATTTTGTACTTGGCGCTGGTGCTGGGAGCGGTGGGTTGCAGCTCCACAGAACCCGCCGCCAATGTGCAAATCATCGGAACCCTGGGGAATCAGCCCGGGCAGTTTTCGCGTCCACGGGCCGTGGCCTACACCGCGGAGGGAGACTTCTTTGTGGTGGATCGCACGGGGCGCTTTCAACGGTTTTCCAACGATGGCACGCACGAGGCGGTCTTTCGGCTTCCGGAATTTGAAAACGGCACACCCACTGGGATTTCTCTCGATCCCACGGATGATTCCCTCTGGATTGCCGACACCCATTATCAGCGCATTCTACAATATGACACCGAGGGAAATCTGTTGTTCGAATTCGGCGAGGACGGCACCGGCCCCGGCCAAATGATTTTCCCCACGGATGTTTGTCCTGACCCCGACGGCCAAAGCCTCTGGATTTCCGAGTATGGTCTGCGCAGTCGAGTGATGCAATTTACCCGCACGGGTGAGTTTGTGAAGGAGTGGGGAAGCGATGAGTATGAATACACCGATTTGCAGCGGCCCATGGCGATTGAGGTGGATTCCGAGGGGCGGCTCTATATTGCCGATGCCGGAAACCATCGCATTCTGGTGTACTCTCGGGAGGGGAAACGGTTGGGCATTCTAAGCGAACCCGGAGCCGCCCCCGGGCAGTTGCGGTTCCCCTACGATTTGGCTCTGGATACCGAGGAGAATCTTTATGTGGTGGAGTTTGGGAACAATCGAGTTTCCTGCTTTTCCACGAAAGGAAATCCTGGCGAGCCCGGCTTTGGGCAATTGTTGGGGACGTGGGGAACTTCCGGATATCAGGCTGGGCAAATCAGCAACGCCTGGGGGGTGGCCATCGGCCCCATGGGGGAAGTGTTGATTGCCGATACTTATAACTCACGCGTCGTGATTTTGCCCGAGGGTTTGAAGCAGTTTGTGCGGAAGGAGGCGCGGGCGGCTTCCTCGTTGTAAAAAGGGCTCTTAAGTTCCCTTTACCACACAACGGGTAATGCCCAAGGTTTTGAGTATGGACATTCGTTTTGCCGAGCCCCTTTACCTTCTCCTTCTCCTGATGCTGCCAGTTATCTGGTACGCCTCGCTTCGTTTGCGTCTGGTAGGGAAAGTACGCCGCTGGGTCATGATCAGCCTGCGCACGCTGATTGTGCTTCTGCTGATTCTGGCGCTGGCGCAGTTGGAGATCACCCGCAATTCCAAGGATCTCACGGTGTACTTCCTGATCGACCAATCGGAATCGATCCCGGCGGAGATCCGTAATCAATCGGCGGAGATTGTGAACAATGCCCTGAAGCGCAAACGCCCCCGCGATGAGGTGGGGGTGATCGTCTTCGGCGCCAACCCGAGCATCGAGACCATGGCGGTTCCGAAAATTGAGGACCTCAATAGCTCCTTCAAGTCGGTGATTGATCCCTCGCTCACGGATATGAGTTCGGCGGTTCGGTTGGCACTTTCGGCCTTCCCCAACGACACCATGAACCGCATCGTGCTGCTTTCCGATGGGAATGAAAACAAAGGCAGCGCGCTGGAAACGGCTCGGTTGGCGGCAAACAGTAATGTGGCCATCGATGTGATTCCGCTGCGCTACGTGAATCAATTCGACGTGAAGGTGGATAAGATTGTTGTTCCCCAGCGGACGCAAAAGGATCAGCCGTTTGAGATCAAGGTGTTTACCTCTCTCACATCCGAGGATGGTGAAACACAGGAGGCGAGTGCAGGAACCAAGCGCACCGTAACGGGGACTCTGCGGATTTTTGAGGACGACGTGCTTATCGCCGAAGAGGAAATCACGGTGGAGGAAGGAAAGAATGCCCCGCTGGTGCTTCCGCGTCGATTGGATGAAGGGGGCTTCCACCGCTACCGCGCCACGTTTGAAGCACCCGGCGATTCGCGCTTCCAAAACAACCAAGCCCTGAGCTTCACCAACCTGATTGACAAACCCCGGGTGCTTTATGTGGAGGGGGACACTGATCTACCGAAGAACTACCTCGCCGGGGCGCTTCAGGTGGAGGACATAAACGTCACACTCGCCACACCGGATCAAATTCCCCAAAGTATTGAGGAACTGCAATCCTACGATTCGTTGATCCTCTCGAACGTGCACGCCAGCAGCATGAGTCGGGATCAAATGAAGATGATTGAACGGGCGGTGCATGATCTGGGGCTTGGGTTCATCATGATCGGGGGGGAAAACTCCTTCGGCGCCGGAGGATATCAGGACTCACCGATTGAAGAGGCGCTTCCTGTGTCCCTCGATATCAAGCAGAAGAAAGTGCTTCCCAACGGCGCGTTGGTGATTGTGCTGCACACGGTGGAGATTCCGCAGGGGAACGCCTGGGCCCGGGAGATTTCCCTGGCCGCGCTGGATGTTCTTTCCGCCCAGGATTACTTTGGGCTGCTCTACTACGGTCAACCCCAGGGGACGGGAGCCAATACCGGCGGCGGCTGGGGAGGCTTCACCGAGGAGTGGCTCTGGAAGCCCGGGCTTCAACAAACCGGTGACAAACGCGCCATGCGCCAGAAAATTTTCGGCGTTCAACCCATGGACATGCCCACTTTCGATCCCACGCTGCAACTGGCGTATGAGGCGCTCAAGGAAGCCAAAACCACCGCCAAGCATATTATCGTCATTAGTGACGGGGACCCAGCAGCTCCGAACAAGGAACTGGTGCAAAACATCCGCGACGAAGGAATCACCGTTTCCGCCGTGGGTATTGCTCCGCACCACCCGCAGGATTTGCAGAACTTGGAACTGATGGCCAACTGGGGAAGCGGGGAATTCTACTACCCCAAAACCAGCAATGAACTTCCGCGTATCTTCATCAAGGAAGCCTCCGTGGTGCGCCGCTCGCTGATTTTTGAGGAAGACTTTACGCCGGTGTTCGATGCCTTCTCCGAAACGCTCGATGGCTTCTCCGGCCTTCCGCAACTCGGTGGTTACGTGATCACCTCAGACAAAGATCTCTCCACCGTGGCGTTGCGTTCCGACAAGGATGATCCTCTGCTCGCGCACTGGCGATACGGGCTGGGCAAAACCGTGGCCTTCACCAGCGACGCCAAGAACAAGTGGGCGAGCCAGTGGGTGGATTGGCAGAGTTACAGCAAATTCTGGAGTCAGGTGGTGCGCTGGAGCATGCGTGAAACCAGCACTAGCAACGTGCAAGTGGCGACGGATATCCGCGACGGCAAGGGCAAGGTGATTGTGGATGCACTTACCATCGATGGGGAATTTGAAAACTTCCTGGAATTCGATACCACCGTCCTCGGCCCCGATTTGGAGCCTCAGCAGGTGCGGGTTCGCCAAGTGGGCCCCGGGCGCTATGAGGGTGACTTTGACGCCACAGAAGTGGGGACGTACATGGTGCGGTTGAACTCGGGGACACAGGAGACGCCTTCCACCGTGGTAACGGGGACATCTCTTTCCTACTCCCCGGAACATGAGACCAGCCGGAGCAATGAGGACTTTTTGGAGAAGATTGCCCGCGAGGCGCGAGGACTTGTTGCTGGCGCCGATTACAACGCCTTCCGCCCCACGCTTACCTGGACTCGGCGTCCCTTGCCGCTGTGGGAGTGGATGCTGCTTTCCGCGCTGCTGCTGATCCCGCTCGATGTGTTTGTGCGCCGGGTGTATGTGGATTGGGCCGATGTGCGGAACGGGGTGCTCGGGTTCTTTAGCCTGCGCAGCCGTGCCCGGCGTGAGGATGCCCAGGCCGACGAAGCACGCGGCTCGCTGCTGGCGGCGAAGAATCGCGCCCGTGAGGAATCTCAAACCAAAGAGGAATCCACCCGTCAGCGCTCTGAATTCCGCGATCGCATTGCCCAGCAGGTGAAGGAACAGCCCGGCGGGGAGTCCGTATTCAGCGAAGCGGAAAAAGCCGCTGGCAAATCTCCGGTCATCCGCAGGGAAAAACAAACCACAAGCGAGGGCGGAACCGATGCTCCGGCTGGTGGATTGAGCGGACTCAAAAAAGCCAAAGAACGCGCCAAGAAAAAGATGTAAGTACTTCATTATTTTGTATCCCAAGCTACTACTTGTTACTCTACTTTGATAAAGGAATCCTCCACCATGGACATTCAACAACAGGCAGCACTCTTCCGGCAGGATTTTGATGCCGTCTTTAATGAAATCGGGAAAGTGATCGTTGGTACCGAAGACGTGGTGGAAGGGGTTCTGTTGTGCCTGTTTGCCGGCGGAAACGTTCTGCTGGAAGGCGTCCCAGGGCTGGGGAAAACAATGCTCATCCGCACGCTTTCCGAGGTGCTGGATCTGCCCTTCTCGCGGATTCAGTTCACCCCCGACCTGATGCCCGCCGATATCATCGGGACCAACTTGGTGCAGGAGGACGCCGACTCCGGTCAGCGGAAGTTTGTCTTCCAACGCGGTCCGCTGTTTTCCAATCTGGTGCTTGCCGATGAAATCAACCGTGCCACACCCAAGACTCAATCCGCCATGTTGGAAGCGATGCAGGAAAAGCGCATCACCGCGCAGGGCAAAACCCACGAGCTGGAAAAACCCTTCTTCGTAATGGCCACGCAAAACCCGTTGGAAATGGAGGGAACGTATCCGCTCCCCGAAGCGCAACTCGACCGTTTCCTTTTCAAACTTCTGGTACGTTTCCCCAGCCGCACCGAGTTGAATGAAATTCTGAACCGCACCACCAACGTGGAAACCCCCACGGTGAACAAGGTGATGGACCGTGCCCGCCTGCTGCACTGGATGGCGTTTGTGCGCAGTATTGTGGTGGCGCCGCATGTGCAGGACTACGCGATTCGCCTGCTGCTGGCCTCGCACCCGGATTCGGAATTCGCCACCGACATGGTGAAGCAATATGTGCGCTACGGCGGTTCACCACGCGGGGCGCAGGCCCTGATTCTGACGGCAAAGATCAAGGCGCTCCGTGCCGAGCGTTTCAACGTGGCGTTCGCCGATATCGCCGCCGTGGCCAAGAACGTGTTGCGTCACCGGATGATACTCAACTTCGAGGGCGAAGCCGAGGGGATCACCAGCGACGACATCATTACGGACATGCTCGCCAAGGTTCCGCGTGAAGCGGGAGTGAAAGCGTAAGGCGGGGAGCTTATCAAATGGATCAAGATATATCACCCTTCGTTTTGGAAAAGGAATTCTTATCCCTTGTGAAAGAATTCAATAATCACAACTTGGACTATGTCTTAATCGGTGGGCTCGCTGTTGCAGTCTATGGTTTTGTTCGCTATACTAAAGATATTGATATTGTGATTCGGGAGTCTGAACTACCGAAATTCAAGGCGATTCTTTCTAGCCTTGACTACATTATTGATAATGGACGACTGCCTTTTCCGAGTACAGGAATGACGTTTTACAGGATGGGGAAGTTTGTGGATAATAGTATCTTATCTATTGATATGTTACTGGAACCAAATGATTCGCCCTACTTCATAAACTCAAAACAATACCAAATGAAGGAAGAGCGTATTTCTGTAGCAAACATTCAAAGACTTATTGAGATGAAATCAAAAAGCACTCGCTCAAAAGATCAACTCGATGTTGAAGAACTCAAGCAAATCGTTATTATGGAGAAATCTCATGAAGGAAGTTGATATGTCCCCCCATGCGATTAGTCTTCGCATTCACCAAGTCTTCGAGTTGGAACTGTTTTACCGTCGGGTGATTTCGCAATTCAAACCCGTGGAATCCACTCCCAAACCATCCCCCAGCCAACCAACAAAGGACTCCTGATTCCCTGATGTCCACTCCTGCTCTCAAGGCTCTGTTGGAGCCCGAACTTCTTGCCAAGCTGGATCAGCTTGAGGTGCTGACGCAGAAGGTGTTCCGTGGCCGCACCAAAGGGGAACGCCGTTCCCGCAAGAAGGGGCAATCCATTGAGTTTGCGGATTACCGCGAATACGTTCCCGGAGACGACACGCGCTTTCTGGATTGGAACGTGTACGGCCGGCTGGAGAGGCTCTACATCAAGCTCTTCCTGGAGGAAGAGGATCTCGCCTTCTACGTGATTGTGGATACCAGCGAGTCCATGAACTTCGGCACACCTGTCACCAAGTTCGAGTATGCCCGCAAACTCGGTGCGGCGCTCGCCTATATTGCCTTGAAGAATCAGGACAAAGTGGGAATCACGGATTTGAAAGAGGGGGTTGAGTCGCAGTTCCGCCCGGTGCGGGGCAAAGGGCAAATCAACAAGGCGCTTACCTTTATGGAGGGGATGCAACCCGGCTCAGGTACGAATCTGCTGGATGCCTGCCGCAGCTTTGTTCACCAAAACAAGCAGCAGGGGATTGTGGTGTTGATCAGCGATTTTCTGGATGAGCGTGGATATGAGGACGCCCTGAAGCAGTTCTTTCTGCGCAACTATGAGGTGTACTGCGTTCAGGTGCTCTCCAAAGAGGAACGCGAACCCGAAACCGTGGGGCATTTGGAGTTCATCGATTCCGAAAGTGGCGAGCGTCAGGAGGTTACTGTCTCCGAGGCGCTGTTGAAGGAATACAAACGCAACCTGGAAGCCTTTTGTGGCGGCCTGCGCGATTGGTGCACCAATCACGGCATGGTATATCTCCCCGCCACAACAGATGTAGCAGTGGATAAACTTTTATTGAGCTATTTACGGCAGTTGGGATTGTTGCGATGAACGGTTTCCCCCTCTTCCTGCAGAATCCGCTCGCCTGGGGGTTGTTGGCGCTTCTTCCCCTCATCGTGATCATGTACCTTCTCAAGCTCAAGCGGCAGAAGGTGCGTATCCCCTCCACGCTGTTGTGGCGCCGCGCCATGCAGGATATGGTTGCCAACTCCCCGTTCCAAAAACTGCGCAACAATCTACTGATGTGGTTGCAGCTTTTGTTTTTGTTGCTGTGTATTCTGGCCTATATGCGCCCCGTTTGGGAACTCCCCAACACGGAATCTGAAACGCTCATCTTCCTCGTGGATCACTCCGCCTCCATGCAAGTGATGGAAGGGACACAGTCGCGGCTGGATCTTGCCAAGCTCCGGGTGAAGGAACTGATCGACGCCATGAAGCCCGAAGACTCAGCGATCATCCTTGGCTTCAGCGACCGCACGAATATCTTCCAAACGCTGACGAGTGACAAGGTGGCCCTCCGCGCGGCGGTAACTGGTATCGAGCCACGGGATGTATCCACCTCACTGGATGAAGCCGGACTCATTCTGCAAAGCCTATCGACCACGGCGCTCGACGAAGGGGGACGCGTCCCCCAAATGAATACCCGCACCTACATCGTCTCCGATGGGGCTGTGCCGAATCTCAGCTCGCTGGTGGATGTGCCGAATCTGGAATTTCTTTCCATCGGCGCGGAGACGGAGAATCTTGGTATTACCGGGGTGGATGTGCGTGAAAGCTTTGGGGAGTCCTTTGAGTACCAAGTGTTCGTGGCCGTTACGAACGCCCATACGGAAGAGCGTGAGGCATTGGTGGAGTTTGAAGTGAATGGTGAAATCATCGACATCAAATCCGTCACTGTCCCCGCAGAGGGAAGCTCCGGTGTCGTGTTCCGTACGGCAGAAGCGCTGGATGGCGTCGCCACCATTCGTCTCGATACCACCGATGCCTTTGAATTGGACAACTCGGTGCAGGCGTTGATTGCTCCTCCTTCAACCCTTGAAGTGCTTCTGGTTACCAACGGCAACGAGTTTCTTCAGAAAGTGCTCCTCATCGATCCGCGGGTGGAACTGAGTGTCACGCGGCCCACGGAGTACGATCCCACGGCAGAGTACGATATTGTGTTCTTTGATGGCGGCCAAATCGGTGAGCTTCCCCAAGGGAGCTTCGTGTTCATCAATTCGCTTCCGCCGGTGGAGGGCTACAAACTCAACGGCGACCCGGTGGAAAATCCGGAGATCATCGATTGGAATCGCATCCACCCGCTCAACCGCTACGTGAACTTTGAAAGCGTGCTCATTGGTCAGGCGCTCAACATGCAAATGCCCAAGGAGTCCGTCCCCATATTGGAAGCCACGGAAGCGGACTTGATTTCCCTTTATGAGAGTGAGACCCAACGTGTGATGGTCATCGGGTTCGATATATTCAAATCCTACTGGCCGCTGGATGTTTCGTTCCCCATTTTCATTTCCAACACGCTCGATTACTTTTCACGCAATTCACCGAAGTCGCTCCGGCCTGTGCACAAAACGGGGAGAACCATTACGCTGTATGCCGACAACGAGTCACGGCAGGCCACGGTGAAAACACCCGCCCAGGAATCGCTCTCGTTCAGCTTTGAAGGTGCCCGCAGCGCCTTTCTTACCAAGACGTTTGATTCCGGAGTCTATGAGGTGGCGTATGATTCCGATACCGCGTACAAGTTACCGATCTTTTTGTTGAGTGAAGAGGAATCGCGGATTGCTCCGAAGCAGGAAGTAAAGGTGGCGGAGAAAGTGGTTTCCGCGAGTGCAGACGTTGGCGGCACAAATCAGGAAATCTGGCGGTGGTTCGCTTTGGCTGCCTTGGCGTTCATGTTGTTGGAGTGGTTGTTGTATTGCCGCCGCACATTTATGTAGAGCGTTCTGAAATCGCCGATCTCAGTGTTGCGCTACGGTTGAAAATCTCGGTCACTTGCCGAAGCACGCTCCGCTTCGATTTCCACCTTGCGCGCCTTGATCTCGACGATTTGAGAACGCTCTGGATTTTCCGTGAGAAGGGCTCGGGGGCTGGGAAGAGAGCGCCCGCTGGGCGCAAAGTCTGGGCAGGGTGAACTAATCAAGGAGTGGGATGATCATTTGGAGCGAGGCTTTTGAGTGTCTGACCGGAGACAATATCCTTCCCATCCTGTTCATCCTATTCATCCTTGTGAATTGGCTCGTGCATTCCTACCCCATCCTTTCCCCCGCTTTACCCTTGCCCAACTTTCCTTTAATGTAAATCTTACCTGTGGAAGAAAAATTGTCTCCGGAGCATTGAACCAAGATGCCCATGTGCGTGGCGGGATCTGAAATCCCCGGACAAAATTTGACCCCCTTGAAGCTGCTTGTGGAGGATTCCTGGGGCGAGTTGTGGCGTGCGCGCCATGGCGTTTTCGGCAGTGTGCTCTTCGCCGCCTATACCACCACCGAAGGGATGCGGTTGTTCAACCAGGCGCTTCCGGTGTTGCAACGCATGCTGGAAGGGGGCGGCGTGGCCACTCCCCTGCTGCTTGGTGTTAAGGCCATCCTCCCCGACGAAGCTGTTCCGTATATCCTTTTGGAAGATCCCCAAGGGAAGTCCTTTGCGGAGTTTGCCGGCGATCCCTCCAAGGTCATCGATTACGAAAAAATCGTGGAATGGGGCACCACGATGATGGATCAACTGATCCACGTGCTGAATATGAACGCCACACCGCTGGGAATTACCGCGGGGACGGTGTTCTACGATGCCGCTATGAAGGACAGTTGCCCGTGGCGGGTGGCGCCAATTCTCCCCGGCGTTGCCACGTTTGGCAAGGTGATGGCCAAAGGGCGGTACGCCCCGCCGGAGCTTCTTGTCAGCAGCCATCCTCAGTTTTTGAACGCGGATTGTTATGCCATCGCTTGGATGATGAGCGAGGCGATGCTGCGCGATTTTGAAATCGAACACGACCCCGGTCTCGCCGCTGATCGTCTGGGGGCCCCCAAGCTCGCCGCGGCGCTGATGGTGGGGCTGCAATCCTCCGGAGGGGTATTCCCCGATGGCGCATCCCTGGCCACCAACTTCCGGCGTTGGGTTCGGAACGATGCGGCTGGTGAGTTGAAGAAAATCCGCAAAGCTCAGGAGAAGGAAAAGAAAGCCATCGAGGCTGCCATCAAGAAGGGGCTCCCGCTTCCCGGAGCGCCTGCTGCCGCCAAGAGTTCCCCCAAGGCCGCAGCGAAAAAACCTGCGGGCACGGGAGTCAGCACCAAACACCCGGGAGTGATTGTCGGTGTGGAACGCAAAGGCCCGGGGATGGCCGGACTTTTCGCCAGCTTGGCCAAAATTGGAGCGTTATTTGGGTTTCTTGCGCTCCTTTACTTCGGCTTCAATTTTCTGTTCTTTGCTAAAGCCTCGAACAAAACGGCCATGGGGACGGCAAGATTGTTTCTCGATACGGCAATTGTGGAGCGGGATGCCACCAAGGCTGGGACCTATACTCTAAACCCGGGCGATGCGCAGGGGTTCCTCAACATGATCAAGAGCATGGAATCGAGTAACGCGAGTGCCAAAATCATCGGCTACCAAGGGCTGATTGCGGATAAACAAGCGGGAGACAAGTTTCTCGCTCAGGCGATCCTGATGTCGGAAACAGAAAACAACGTGATGGGGGTCTTCTTTGAAATTGAAGGCAAGGGGGACGGTACATACGTCATCACGGATTTGGATTGGAAAGGGTTGGGCGCAGGGACGTTGGGGTTCTGACAGGACGAATTCGTTTTCCCGATCTCGGTGTTGCTGCTTGCCATCGCTTTGAAAATCCCTTGGGGTCATTTATACTCAAGCTCCAAAGATTTGTCGTGATTAATTTTTGAATGTACGATTATGGGAAAATGATCGAAGCAATTAAGTAGTTTCACGCAAAGGCGCAAAGAACCGCTAAGCACGCAAAGTTTTTATATGTAAATGTTTTCGAATTTAATTCAAGCTCAATAAAATCAATAGTTAATTACTTAATTTCCATTTATTTATCTTCAAATAAAAAGACTACCCCTTTGCGTTCTTAGCGGTTCTTTGCGCCTTTGCGTGAAATAAATATATTAGGAATCAGGTGATTAATAGTCAATAGTACGCGACATCATTATCGAGTGCTGGTATATGTTAAATCAAAACGCGGAGTTCTGATGAACTCCGCGTTTGTGTTTCTATGTCAGTTTGAGAGGGTTGAATTAGCGGCGGTTCAGCAACAGGAAGAGGATGTTGCGGAACAGGATGATGAAGTCTGAAAGCAGAGCCAACGCCGCAGCAACAGCCATGGTGGTTGGGTAGTGATGAAGCACGTTGCTGGTATCGTACAAAATGTAGCCCACCATCAACAGAACAGAGACAATGGAAAGACCAACGTAAAGAATATTGAACTCAACACCCAGGAATGAGGTGAAACCCATCATGGGGATAACAATCGCCGCAAGGACGGCGATGATCATCATGATCATCCCCACGAACAAGAACCCACCCAGGAAGTTGAAATCTTGCTTGCTGATAAAGACATAAGCAGTCAGCAGCCCCATGGCAAGGAACGTGAGCGCAGCGGCTTGGCTTACAACCAAAAGGCCCGGGCCGAGAATCTCAACTCCTTGGGCGCCGGCTGGAGCCATCTTGAAGCACGCATAGGCGATTAAGTTGATGGTGAGAAAACCCCAAAGCGCGGAGAAACCCGCCAACCCCAGAAGGTTAATCCCCGGGATGTTGGCAATCCAGTGCACGGCGAACGAAGTCCCCAAAATCAGGAGCATTGAAATCAATGGGTTGAGTTGGACAAAGAAAGCAGCGAACTCGGAAAGCCCGGGAACACCCATAAACAAACCGATGGTGGGAATCAGGGCGCTGGCGAAGAAAATGATCAGGCCGACGAACACCAAACCATAGACTTTCAAAATAAATGTGGTGCGGTCGCTGACGCTTGCCTGAGCGGCAACAATCGGCCCGCTGCTGCTGTAATCGTCATACCGTTGTATGGGACTTGCCATGAAAGGAATCCTCCTAAGTGTTGTTGGTTCCGGGGCCTTTCCCCGGAATAACGCAGTAATGATGCGGGAATGGAGTGGGGATGTTCAATCGAAATCGGAAGGAAAGAACGTTCACAAAGTCGCCGATCTCCGTGTTGCGCATCGGTCGTAAGCCTGGGTCACGTGCCGGAGCACGCTCCGCGGCGGCTTCAACCTTGCGCGCCTTGATCTCGACGATTTGTGAACGTTCTTGGTTAAGCGGATGGACTGCACAAACTCGCCGATCTTCTTACTTTAGTACGTACAATCGGTCGTTTTTTGCGGTTCGGCCTTTGATTTCCGAACTCGGCGTTCCGGAGAGAACTTGAATCACATCTTCAATCACCGTGGGGCGGAAGAGATACCCCCAGTGATCGACTACGCGTTCCTTGAGCGGAATACCGGTGGGGGTGTATTTGGATTGTTTGCGGGGGGCGTTCATCAGGCGCTCCGCAAGGCCAAGGGTGGTTTCTGCCTCCAGGGCATCGGCGTTCGAGTGGGTGCAATCCACCACCACGGTGCGCGGGGGAAGAAGGCTGAGGCTTTCGGGTCCGTGCTTGCCAAGCCGTTTGTCGTGGTTCTTCAAGGACTCCGAAAGCAACACCGCGTCGTCGCTCTTGTGATTGTACACATGAATGCGGTCGGCAAGTTGGGGGAGCCGGTAAAGCGGGCGCTCGGGGTTGAGGGCTTGCCAATCAAGATCGGCATTCAGGAGGAGGACTTCGCCGAAAAGGGGAAACCAGGAATCCTGGTAGAGTTGGCCTCCGATGAAGTTTTCCAACACGCGGTTCCCCATGGAGTGGGCGGCAATGTGGATGCGGCGCCCGCAGAAGGGGGCTTTGCCGGCGCGGAAGAAATCGGCGTAAAAGTGCATCGCCTTCAGGAAAACACGGCGTAGCAACTCCCCGGATAGCCAGCTCGTCTCACGATCGGCCGGGTATTTGAAGTAGCTCCCTCGGGAAGGCCAGGAGAAGTACACGATATTGAGGACCGGCGAGTGGGCGGGGAGAACGTAGAGCTCCATCAATCGCTGAAGGTGCTCGAGCGAATCGGCCCAGGAGTAATTGAAGCCGTGAAGGAAGAAGAGCGTATCGCCCTTGCCTTGGGGGGCTTCCAGCATGGCGCGGTACACTTCGGCGAAAAGGCGCTGGGTACCGGGAAGGGTTGAGGGGTCGGTGCGTGGGGTGAGTCCGCCATAGCCCGGGAGAACATCCACATCGGGGTAGAAGGTAACGGCGTCGCGGAGTTCGGCCTGGGTGCGACGTCGGCTTTTGGGATTGGCGGGCTTGAAACTCCCGACTCGAAAAACGGGGAGAGGATCGTGGCAATCCTCATCCACGCGCCCCTGGGGGGTGACGCGGCGGTTGGTGATGATCCAGCAACGGGGTGTAAGTGCCATGATATTAGGGTGCTTCCTCCTACTCCGGGATTGTTACAGAATCGTCAATTGCTGAAATTATGGCAAGCGGGAAATGTGTTTTTCATGGGGCGCAGGGGGGCCGGCAGGGGTGGTTCCAAGAATGGGCTTGGCCACTGGAAGGGGTTCGGGGCATTGTTATGGGCGTTCAGTTGTCCGAATTTAGTCTCCTTGCAACCCACTGAAAGGGGTTCTGAAGTACAGCCTTATGAGAATCATCGTCGTCGGTGCGGGCACCGTGGGCTCCAACATTGCCCAGTATTTAAACCGCGATAATCATGAAGTGATCGTGATCGATCGGAAGCCGGAAAAGCTTCGGGATTTGGAAGATCACTTGGATGTGCAAACGTTTGCAGGGGATGCCGCCAACCCAGAGACGTTGCAGAAAATCATGGCGCTTGGAGACGTTCAGCTTCTGCTGGCGCTTACGGAACTGGACTCCATGAATCTGATCATCGGCTACACGGCAAAGAACCTGGGCATCCCCAAGGTGGTGGCCCGGGTGCGTAATCAGTATTTCATGGAAAACTCCTCGGTGAATTTCCGCGAGCCGCTGGGGATTGATCTTTTGATCTCTCCGGAGATTTTGACGGCGCTGGAATTGGCCAAGTTTGTGGAAAACCCCGCCGCACTGGCCTCGGCATCCCTTGCCCAAGGTCGAGTGGAAATCCGCACCGTGATGCTTTCCCCTTTTAGTGATTTCTCCACTTCGCAACTCAAATCACTGAAGCTTCCAGATGGTGTTCTCATCGCCTCCATCCGCCGGGGGACGGAGGTGTTTATTCCTCGGGGTGATGACGCCCTGATGGCGGGCGACCACGTGATGCTGATCGGCCTTCCGGAAGTGTTGGAAGCTGTGCACCCCTTATTCGATACCGAACAGAATACCAAGTCCGGTTCGCGCCACCGCGTTGCCATCGCCGGAGCTGGAGAGACCGGGCTCTTTCTTGCCCAGAATTTGGAAACGCAAGGGCATCGGGTTACGTTGATTGATAAAAACCGCGAGCGTCTGGAGTACGTGGGTGAGCGGTTGCAGAAGACTCGACTGCTCCACGGTGACGCCACGCAGATTCAGTTCCTCCGCGAGGAAGGCATCGCCGAGATGGATTACTTCTTCGCCACCACCGGTGAGGATGAGGACAACGTGATGAGTGCCTTGCTGGCACGAGAACTCAAAGTAAAACGCACGGCGTGCATCATTGATCGCCCGGATTACGTCCGCGTGGTGGAACGCGTGGGAATCGACTATGCCCTGTCCCCACGGATCATCGCCGCCAACCGCGTCATGACGCTGGTGAAGCAGGGTCGGGTGCGGAGCGTGACGCTTCTGGAGGAAGGCGACGTGGAGGTTTCCGAATATCAGGCGCTCTCCAAATCGAAAATCGTGGGGCAACCGCTGAAGGATATCACACTCCCCAAAGGATTACTGCTGGGGGCGCTTGTGGCGGGGGACAGTGTCAGTATTCCCCGGGGGAATTCCATTGTTCGCCCGAGAGATGTAGTGATTACCGTGGCGCTTGCCGGCATGAGCGACTCCTTGGATCAGTTGTTTTGTGAACAGAAAACCGGTACGGAGGCATCGGAAGGATAGCCCCGGCTTCCCCTTTCGATTTGTATTGGAATGAATTACTACATCCTCTGCAAAATGATTGGCGTGTTTCTGGGTGCTTTGACGCTCAGCATGGGGATCTGCATCCCGATTGCCGCCATTTATCAGGAGTGGGGAATGCTGGCGGTCATTCTGGAAAGTATGCTGGTGGGAGGAATCATTTCAGGGACACTGTACTTTCTGGGACGAAATGCGAAGGGGGATGTTTTCCGCCGCGAGGCATTGGCAACAGTTGGGTTCTGTTGGCTTTTGGCCGCTCTTGTGGGAGGACTACCTTTTTACCTGGCGCAAGTGGTACCGGATTTTGCCAGTGCCTATTTTGAAAGTGCCTCGGGATTAACCACGACGGGAGCCACCATCTTCACCACCGTAGAGGACAAACCCTACACCATCCTTTTTTGGCGTTCCTTTCTCCACTTCCTTGGAGGCTTGGGAATAGTGATTCTGTTTGTGGCGTTCATCCCCCTTGCAGGCGCCGGGGGACGCGCCCTTTTTCTTCAGGAATCCACCGGCCCCATTTCTGAGGGAATGACACCGCGTATCAAAGATACATCGCTTCAGTTGGTTTACCTCTACGTTGGGTTGAATGCTGCCCAGGCTATTTTGCTGATGATTTTTGGCATGAACCTTTTTGATGCCGTTACCCATGCCATGGGGACAATTGCCACGGGGGGCTTTTCCACCAAAACAAGTAGCATCCTCTATTACAACAGCCCGGCAATTGAGTGGATAATCATCTTCTTCATGTACATCTCGGGAGCCAATTTTGCGCTGCACTTGGATTTGTTGAAAGGTAAGTTCACATACTTCCGCAATACGGAATTTCTGGTTTATACCAGCCTGATTTTTGGGGTGTCCCTAATCACAACGGTGGCTCTTTGGATTACGGAAAATCCGGCGGTTTCCAATCCCGGTGGTTGGAATTTTCGCGATGCCATGTTCGTGGTTACCAACCTGCAAAGCTGTACGGGTTTTGCCACCGTGGATTATGATCAATGGCCGGAAAGCATCCGCATCATGCTCCTGATGGTGCTCTTTGTTGGTGGGTGCGCCGGTTCCACCGGAGGTGCCATGAAGGTGATTCGGTTTGTTATTCTTGCAAAACTCCTTTACATGGAAATACTAGCGGCAGCGTCACCCCGAACCGTTCGTCTTGTGAAATTGGATGGTGTGGTGATTCAACGCGAAACAGGTTATCAAATCCTGATTTTCTTTTTCCTTTATGTCTCGATTGCAGCTCTTGGAACCATGCTAATAGGCTTATTTATGCCCGGCCAATCCATGATTACATGCTTCAGTGG
>JANRMB010000168.1:0-7415 GCA_033761985.1 Candidatus Sumerlaeia bacterium
GCCACCATGAGTGCCATTCGGTTGGCCCGTGCTTTCACGGGTCGCGAACTCCTTGTAAAGTTTGAGGGATGCTACCACGGGCATGGGGACGCATTTCTTTCGAAAGCCGGTTCCGGAGCCGCAACATTTGGTCAACCCACATCGCCGGGTGTCCCCAAGGCAACTGCTGCAGCAACACTAAACGCCCAGTTCAACGATTTGGCCAGTGTTGAGGAATGTTTTGCCCATCACCGGGGACAGGTGGCCGCGATTATTGTGGAGCCGGTTGTGGGAAACATGGGTTGTGTGCCGCCTTCCCCCGGATTTCTGCAGGGTCTGCGGGAACTCTGTACTCGCGAAGGCGCTCTGCTGATTTTTGATGAAGTGATGACCGGCTTTCGATTGGGGCTCTCCGGAGCGCAGGGGATGTATGGAGTCACTCCAGACATCACCACCCTTGGGAAAGTCATCGGGGGAGGTTTGCCTGTGGGAGCTTATGGTGGTCGCTCTGAGATCATGTCTCACGTGTCCCCCGTCGGAGCGATGTATCAAGCGGGGACGCTCTCCGGGAATCCCTTGGGTATGGCCGCCGGTTTGGCGACTCTTCGCCATTTGATTGCGCATCCAGAAATCTTTTCTGAGTTGGACGCACGCTGCGGTATGCTGGAGAGCCTGATTCGTGAGCATCAGCAGAAGCATCATTACCCCATCACCCTCAATCGGGTGGGGAGCATGCTGACCATTTTCTTCACCAAAGGTCCTGTAACGACTTGGTCTGAGGCGAGTTCCTGCGATACGGAACGGTTTGGTCGATTCTTTCATGCGATGCTAAACCGTGGGGTGCATCTCCCCCCCGCCCAATACGAGGCGTGGTTTATGTCCATCGCCACCACACCGGAGTTATTCCGAGACTTGGGTGAACAAGTTTGTTCCGCTCTGGATGAAATCTTCGCCGGGTAGAGTTGTTTTCAGAAGAATCTGCCGATTGGCTGTTTAGCGAGAGGTGTTTATTGGGGATGAGGCAAACGAAGGCATAGTGGTGCTATCTCGAGGCTTGCGTCGTGCCTAAGAAGCTGCTCGCAGCAATCAGAGAACGGCAAAGAATTTTGAGAACAGCTCTAGTAACTCCGCACTGCGGGTGTGGGTACAGGAGTGGGGACAGGTGTGGGTGGAGGAAGTTGCACGCGGGGAGCCACCGGTTGATCCACACTGTATGGAGCGCGGGTATCGGTGAGATCTGTGCGGGGTGTCTCCCGTGGTTCCACTCGCTGAAGCGAAACCGGAGGTTGTTCCGTTTGGTATTTGGTTTTGGAACAACCCGCCGCAAGAATCAATACGGCGGTAACCACCAACAGCGGTGAAGTAACAAGGGAGTTGTTCAGAGTATTCACGGTTTACGCACCTCCACGGTGTAAGCAACTGCATCGGTTTTCCGAGAAGCTTGTTGGAATGTCACAATCTGTTGCGGGGCAAAATAGATGAAACGCCATTCGGCTTCATCTCCGGTGGAGAGGAAATTGGCGTCTTTGTACACCACACGCACCAGAACATTCAAATCCTTGCGGGTGGAGTTCCGGAGACTCACCTTGGCGAGAAGTCGCCCATCTTCCAAGCGCTCGGCGCTGGTGAGATCAGCAGCAACCTTGTTGCGGAGATCGCGATCCAGAATGTTCACCGGCGCCTTGGCCGCAACGATCGCCTCATCATCAATCCGGGCATAGCTGGGAGATTTGGAGCGTTTGGAGCACCCCGCCATACCCAGCGAAAAAACAAGCAGAGCCAGAATCAAAAAGGAGGTGTTCAGGCTTCGAATGGGGTTCAATCGGTTTGAAGTGATCATGGTTGAGTCCGTTCGGTGGTAGTGAGGTTTGAGGATTCGCGTGTGAGAATTGTTCCCCAAGGTTCAGCGAAAACAAGCACAACTTCAACACCCTCCTGGGGTCGGGGCAATGAGATGCTTTTTGCAATCGTTTGATCGGAGAAAAGAGGAAGTGCTTCAAGGGTAACGGATTCCTCCGGAAGTGAACCCGTCCACAAAGCGATCGACTCCGGAAGAGTGGCCCATTCCCGGGTATCGGCTTCAGGGCGTACAAGCGAGGCAATTCCGTAGGAGATGGCGCCGAACGCAATCAATCCCGCACCAACGATTGTGGCTGTATCGTTGTCTTCCTTGTTGTTGTTTTGCATCAGGATTCCAGCGCCCACGGCAGCACTTCCGGCGCCGACATCTTCGCCGACTTTTTTGAATCTCGCCTGGCCCTTCAGGATGGAATCCAGTGGCCGCCCCCCCCGGGTTTTTGCCTGATAAAATACTGAATCCGTAATGACACTGCCGAGCGGGCGACCGTCCAAGTGTACTTTTCGAAGCGTTCCTCCCCCACCGCCCGGAGCAAATCCCAGTAGTTCACCATACTCCCCAAGGGCGATTTTATCCGGCGCATTTCCCTGCTGGCTGATGACCAGAAGATTCGTGGATTCATCAAATCCCGGAAGCTCCGGACCAAACGAAATCCGGCGGGCCATGGAACTCCCTCCTCGGGGCGCATAATCCAACGAAGGATAACCATCGCGAAAGGCGGCGTAGTGCAACGTGGCGCGCTCAAACGCCTCCCTGGCGTGACCGGGTCGACCCAGACGCGTTTCGCAAACCCCGATCAAATACTCGAACGTTGCCCAGTCGGCGTTGTACTCTTCCTGTTGGGAAAGGGTGTCCTGAATGATGGCACTACGGAAACAGGCCCGGGCCTGATCCCATTCCGCATCCTGCATGAAGAGCACTCCGCGATAGAAGTACGCCATGGAACGTTCGTAGGGATCACCCTTGTAAATCTTGTCGTCCTCAGAACGCCACAGGGAGCGTGCACGGCGAGCTTGATCGCTGTTTCCGTAGAGGACTTCAATTTCCAGAAGTGCTTCATCCAGGGCAAGCTTGGCTGTTTCGCGGTCTTCCCTGCGTAATGCTTCCAAGGCCAGTTCGTAGAGATTCAGAACTTTGTTGCGCATGCCATCACGATCCAACCGAACCATGCGGGCCGTGTACTCGGGGGGGAAGGCCTCGATCGTCCATCCCGGGGGCATCCCCGTCGTCTTCTTGGAGCCACATCCCACCAGGGCGAGAAAAAGAAGTGGAAGTAGCCAGTATTTCATGACGATTTTCTCCGCAGATACGATGCGGGACGGAAGCAAGAAAACTCCCTCAGCATTTACTGGTAGATGACGTCGTCTTTACCTTCTTTTTTGACTTCAAAGAAGTCTTCCCAGAGCTCAATACCGGTCTCTGTATCCACGAGTTTGAACGTGTAGAGGGCATACTCTGAAGCACCCTTTTGACTACGGGTGGAGAGCCCTTCATAGGTACCCACCAGGAAGTAATCGGCACCTGCTTGCACCGAGGTTCTCAGGTCAGGATTGTAGTCCACCAAGCCATCACGCTTGAGCGCACGTTCGGCGTTGATCTCATCCACCAAATCACGGGCTACAAACCGCATTTTACCCGCGGAGTCCTTGTTGAGCTGCGCTTTCAGCCGTGAAGAGAAGATGTCCTTATTGAACGGGAAACGACTATTGTTCTGCATTTCCAGCATTACAATCGTGGGAGGGTAGGGAGCTTGTGTGATGGTGGGGCTTACCAACAGGGATCGGGTCATCATGTCGGAGACGCGGATCACATCCTGGCTTTCCGGACCAAGCCCACGCACCGTCCCTGCTTGGCCGGGATCGACGTCTTGAATATCAAACTTTTTCTTCCCACAACCGGTGGATACGAACAACATCAGAAAAGTGAGGAGTATGAGAAAGGCAGATTTCATGTTGGAAGAGGCCTTGATTTGAATGCTGAGGGATTTGGGTTCAGCGGTTGTATGGGGGACAATTCGAATCAACGAAGCGTTCCCACTTGAAGCTCAAAATCGGAGGGTTCCTCCCACCAGGCAAGCCGAAAGAACGAATCAGTTTGCAGTTCATCCACGGTGTTTTTCACCGCTTCCGGGATGGCTCCATCAAACAACGCAAAGCACGCAGAGCCGCTTCCGCTAAGGAGTGCTTGATCAGGATCGAAACTCCGCAGGATGTGAAGTGTTTCCTTCACCTCAGGGTATTGTTCGCACACGGAACGTTCAAAAGCATTCTGCAGGCGAATATCCCTCAGGGGTATGGTGCTCCCTGCAAACCACTCCATAAGGGAGTGGGCATCGCTTTTCTCGCCGAAATCACAGGCCGCGCTCAGCGAGGCGAACGCTTTGGGTGTGGGGACCCGGGATTGCGGAACCAGGATGACCACTGAGGGTATCCGTCGTGTGAGAATGGGCTCCAAAATCTCGCCTCGGCCGGAACCATACTGAACACCGCCGCGAACAAAGAACGGACAATCGCTCCCCACTCGGGCAGCCAGTTGGGTGAGCTCCTCAACGGTGAGTCGGTCTGATTCCAGAGAGAAATGATTGGCGAGGCGCAGCGCCGTGGCAGCGTTGGAGCTTCCCCCTCCCAAGCCCGCCTGGGGGGGAACAGCCTTGGTAAGTTGCAGGGAAAGATTGCTGGGCAACTCCCGCCCGGATTGCTCATAAACCTGAAAGGCTTTCAGAAAGAGATTCGTTTCATCGGCAGGGGTTTCGTCTGCAAACGGCCCTTTGACGCGAAACCGAATGCCGTCATTGCGGGTATGAAAGTCCGCCTCGATGGAATCTCCAAGGCAACACTCCAAAAAAACCGTGCGCAGATCATGATAGCCGTCACCACGACGCCCCAGAACATCCAAAAACAGGTTGATCTTGCAGGGGGAGAAAAACGGGGACTTTACAAGGGGTCGGGATTTAATCACCGACGGCAGGGGTGTTGTGGGGGGCATCGCCACCTTTTTCTCTCCTCCGAGTAGTGGAATGGATCTCCATTGCCTGAGCGTACTTCAAAAAAACGGAGACAGCAGCCATGAAGCAAATGATAAACCCAATTTTACCGTCTCGAAAGCCCTGAAACAGAACAAACTGACGAAAAAAACGCCACAAGGGACGTAGCAGCAGGTGACGCCAGCCGACGTTTTCCGTCCGCTCCGCACGATCCTCCCCCGCCCATTGGCTGTAACGGAAAAACTTCTGCAAGTAGTGGTCGAAGCTTTCGTAGGTGTAGTGGAGAAACTTCCCCTTCAACGTCCCCACGCTCGCGGGTTGTCCATCAGGGAAGATGATGTCCGCATGAACGTGACGATCCTGATAACGACCGCGGTCTTTTCGGAACAACCGCAGGACTTTATCCCGTTGCCACCCACACCCCTTGATCGCTTTTCCCATGAAGTGATTTTGCCGGAAGATGCGATAGCCATCCTGGGGACCGTCCGCTTCCAGCACTTGCAGGATATCCCGTTTGAGTTCCTCAGTCAGGCGTTCATCGCTATCCACCACCAGCGCCCAAGGGTGTGAGAGTTGGGGAATGGCCCAGTTCTTTTGAGCCGCGGAGTTGATGTACTCATGAACCAAAACCCGGTCGGCGTGAGCTTGGGCCAGTTCCAGTGTTTTGTCTATGCTGGCCGCATCCACAACCACCACCACTTCATCGGCAAAGCGGGCGCTTTCAATACAGGCCACGATGTTCCGCTCCTCGTTCCCTGCAGGGATGAGAACGGAAAGCTTTTGCCGAGGTTTGGGCACTACGGTGGGTTCAGTCATGATGGATGGGGCACACACGGAATCAGAGAGGAATCTCATCCTCCGGGTTGGCGGCGAATCTCCTGGGGAGCTTTTTTCAGTTCGGCCATGGGATCAGGATTTCTCACCTGCATGTAAAGAAACATCAGGCTGATGCCAACGGAAATACCCAAAACGAACGTGGATAACAAGAGCAACGGAGTGATGCCGCCGGGGGGAGTTTGGGATGGCTCCGAAGAATCACTCATTGGGTACGCCTTCAATTTCGATCAGCATTTTATCCGCCTTCAGTTCATCCGGCACTCCATCGGCCGAAGAAGAGGAGTCGTCATCCGGAGAAGAAACACTCCCCGCCGTGCGGAATTCCATCAATCGGTTCAGACCAAAAAATTCCACATGGTGAAGATAACCGGCGTCCATCATTTCGTCCATCCCGGCGCGGCGGTTGATCGGGTGTTTGTACTCTTCCTCAATTTGCAGATAGTAGCGAATTCCGCGCTCCTGGAAATACGCAAACTTCTCTTCCGGCGAGGCATCCCAGATTTGCTGAATCGCCCAATCGTCCAAATGCACCAATGTGATGGAAGGATCGTACATCAAGTGACGATTGTCATGCGTCAGCAACGGCATGCCGTAGGAGAGTTTGTTGATACGCCGCCACATTTCCACATCCTCGCCAAATTGCAGTGTGTAGACAGCGCTGGCGCTCATTCCGGGATGACGGAAGTGATCCAACTGGTGGGGGTTGACCGTGCGGGTTCCGATGCTTCCCTGTTGGAAAACCTTGAAGTTCATCAAGGCAAACGGAAGCCCCGGCACCAACACTCCTGCAAACAGAATGACGGCACTGAAGAGAGTGATCAACGAGGACCACACCGGGCGAAGGGAAGACCCCCCCAGAAACATAAACCCCGCCAAGAACGAAAGAGGGACAATCACCGGTATGATCTGATAAAGATACATATCAGTGAGCAGGAAATGATAAGCCAGAAGAGGGAACAAAACCGAAACAGCCGTCACCGTCCCCACCACTTGGCTCCGATACTCCAGAGGCTGCAAATCCGCGTAGATCGCTCCACGACGGAAAAGCAACACAACGAATGCAATCAGCAAACCGGGAAGTGCAAACCCCAGGAAAAGTGGCGCAAGCTTCCAAGCATGAGGATTGTGGGGATACGCCGCCGGTACAATCGGAGGAATCGCCTCGGGTTGAAGGGGCACACGAGTCCCAAGAAGCGTCAGGAAGTAGAGTCGATCACCCCACGTCCCATCGGCCAATCCCTCGCCTTCCTGACGGCGAATATCAAACCCCTGAAAGAAGAGAAAACTCCCTCGAAGCCGATCGGAAAAGGAAACATCCAACGCCGTGGGAGTTTCTTGGATTCCTTCTTCACGAAAGCGCTCTTGCGTGAAGATCTGCCCCGCCTGAAAGACTCCGTCCCCGTTGGCAAACCATTCCAACTTGGCACTTTCCATCACTTCCGGATTGTAGAACTTTGTCCCGGTAAAGATCTCCGGAAAGAAGGCATACACCGGATTCCCGGTGATCACCCAGTTGCGCACGTACCAGGAGGAGCCCACCGCAATCATGAAAACCGTCGTCAGCAAAAACGTTTTGGTGAAGAAGACGGCAAAGGGTCCGGGTGGATTCAAAGCCACCAGCTCGATGGTTTTGATTTCCAGGGGATTGACCGAATCCACGGGAACAAGCTCCCCGCGATCGTCGAATGCTTCCAAAACAGGATACCGATCATACAGTTCGTCACCCAGGGAAAGCGAGGCGTTGGATGTTTGAGCATC
>JANRMB010000169.1:0-21175 GCA_033761985.1 Candidatus Sumerlaeia bacterium
GTCCCCCGATCGCGGAAGGAGATGCGCTCCGAGCTTTTGTACCAGAAGTAGGCTTCACCCAAATCCGGGAGGGTGCCTCGGCCGTTCTCATACATATTGCCGAGTTTTTCCATCGCCACGGGGAATCCCTGCATGGCGGCAGAGGTAAAGAGTTCAAAGGCTTTGGCATCACTTTGGGGAACTCCTTCGCCACGCAGGTAGAGGAGAGCGAGGTTGTTCTGGGCAACGGCGTTTCCTTGATCAGCTCCGAGTTGAAACAAACGGGCGGCTTCCACGGGATCAGAATCAGGAAGGTCGGGCTCGGCGAGCATGATGCCGAGTTCCGTTTGAGCCGGAGCATACCCCATCTCCACAGCACGGCGATACCAACGGAGAGCCTCTTCGCGATCTGGCTCCACGGGCCACTTGCCACGCCGAAACAATCGACCCAGACCAAACATCGCCCGAACATCTCCCTGGCGAGCCGCTTCACGGAAGTAACGCCCTGCTTCGCGGGCATCCTCGTCAACACCTGTCCCCGTTATTAAGAGTTCTGCGTATTTGGTTTGAGCTTTCGCCAATCCGGCATTGGCGGCTTTTTCCAACCACTCGGCCCCTTTGGGCTCGTTTTTCAGAACGCCGTTGCCTTCCAAAAAAATCACGCCGAGCGAGAACTGCGCATGGGGGATTCCACTGGCGGCGGAGAAGGTAATCAGCTTAACCCCTTCGGCTTCATCCTTGGGGACGCCCCGCCCCTCCAGATACATCAACCCAAGATTATGCTGGGCGGGAGCATAGCGCTTTTGCACCGCCTTTTGATACCAGCGTGCCGCTTCCTCATGACTCTGCTCAACGGCGTTACCATCGGCGTAGAGAAGCCCCATCAGAAACTCGGTGCTCGCTTCACCGGATTCCGCCAGCGGGCGAGCCAGTTCCAGCGCCTTGGGAAAGTCCCCATCGTAGTAAGCCTTCCACGCATCGTCTGGTGAACCCGCCCAAATGGGGATGGAGACAACGAGGGCACAAAATACCGGAAAGGATTTCCGAAGGAGGGATCTCAGAATGTTCATACAGGAATTGCCACGGAAAACTTACTGGCGGGATTTGGAAACGCGTTCCACTTGCTCCAGGAAGTCTTGAATGTTTTCCCGATAATTGATCTGCTGGGCACGCCGAAGCAAGGGAAGAGCTTGAGCGTAATTCCCCATGCCCACAAGCAACTGCGCGTGGCGAACCTTGGCATCAGCCTCGAATGCTTCGAGTTGTGCCGCCCGTTCGTAGTAGAAGATCGCCTTTTCGTTATCACCAGTTCGGCTGCTGTTTTGTCCAAGAAGGATGAGGGCTTCGCCATCGAGGGGATCGAGGGCGATGATCTCCTCCAGAATCTTGACTTCCTCATCGGCAGCCCCTTTGGCAACGGCAAGTCGGCTGCGGAGCTTCAACAGATCCTTGCGGGCTTCAGGTGTGAGGCGTGCGGTGTGCAACTCCTCGATTTTGGCCACAAGGCGTTGTGTATCCTCAATGGCGCCACGGGCGGCGAGAATACGAGCCGCACGTATCGCGCGGTCCTCATTCTTCTCGGGCTCCATTTCCATCGCTTTGAGGTAGGAATTGGCGGCCAACTCAAAGAGTTGTTCGTTCACATAAATGTCCCCAAGAATGTTGAGGGTATCCACCGTGGAACCGCCGAGCATATCCACGAGTTCGTAGATTTCTGCGGCTTCCAGAGGTTCTCCCATACCGAGATGCGCGTTTGCTTGAAGAAGCCACAAATCCACACGCTCGGGTTCTTTGTCGAGCAGTTGCTTGGTGAGGGCGATGGCTTCGTTGAAGCGTTCCTGCTTGAAGAAGGCACGGGCCAAACCGAGCTTCCAATCCTGTGTTTGGGGATCCAGAAGAATCGCCATACGGTAGGCGGTTTCAGCGGAGAGAAAGTTGTCAACGGAGGAATACGCGTAGCCAAGCAACCCGTAGGAAAGGCCGTTGTTGTCGCCCATTTCAATGGAACGAATCAGCGCGGGGATTGCCTCGTTGAATTTGGATTGGCGCACGTAAATCACACCAAGGTTTTTCCAAGCGCGACGGTACTTGGGATATTTGGTGACGGCGGCGTTGTATCCTTCCAGAGCAAGATCAAGTTCCTCGGTTTGAAAGTGGATGTTAGCCAGAGTGAAGTCAAACACGGCGGAAGCATTGATGTTCGCATTCTTTTCCCGTTCCAAAAGATTGATTGCCTGATCCAATTGTTCCTCGGAGATCAAACCCAGGATCTCCTGAAGAACCACTCGTTCAGCATCCGTAACTCGAGGCTCCAATTCGTTTTCCGCGATGTAGCTTTCCGTAAAGCGTTGTTGAAACTCCGGAGTCTTCCATAGGGCGATGGTTTGTGCAGGAAGTGGTGTTTGGTTCAACCGAAGAGCAGGAGCTTGGGGTGCGGATTCATCCTGGGCAGAGAGACTGGAGCCAGCGAGAAGCACAGCAAGCACGGCAGAGCAAAATCCAGCAAGTGGGAAACAGAGGGAGCGGGTCATGGAAGACAAATCCTTTGAAGAACATACATGGGAATGAACGAAATGGGAACGATGTTGACGAAAAAACATTAGAGACCTGCTGGGAAGGTAATCGGGACACGCATACGGAACCGAACGGGTTTGCCGGCACGCTTACCGGGCTCGAACTTCCAATTTTTGATGGCATCAATTGCCGCTTTGTCAAAGATTGGATCGGTGGAACTCTGCACGATGGGATCGGTAACGCGGCCCTCTTGATTCACGATGAAGATAATGTACACCTGACCGGGAGCGCGTTTGCGCATCGGATCGGTGATGGTGGGACCTGGTTGATAAATGGGTCGGGGCTTCTGATCCAGATCGGCGATGGAAAAGAGCGCATCGCTATCTTTGCTGCCAGTGGTGGCAACAGTCTTTAGTTCCACAACAAAGTCGCCCGCTCCTGCGCCCCCTCCTGTACCGGGATTCAGGGCAAGTTCAAGGGCGGAAAGGTCGAGAGGTGGTGCTTCCTCGCTTAATTGCGGGGGCTCGGGTTCTTCTTCGGGCTCCTCTTCTTCGGGTTCTTCCTCAGCCGGAGGAGGAGGTGGCTCCAACTGGGCGGTATCAATCGTTTGCACCAACAGGTCGGTGTCTTGTTGTTCACCGAGTGTTTGAATAAGTGGGAGCAACAAAAATGAGATCACCGTTAACGCGAACCCACCCGCAATCGTTAGGACAGATTGCAGAATCAACCGGAGCACGCTTCCGAGTGTGGCGGGTTTGGACTTTTTCATCTCAGGTACCTTGGAATCCTTCCATCAACCTTTGGCAGCAAGCGTGGCAACGCTCACCTTCACGGCACCGGCAAGTTTTGCTTCGTCGATCACGCGCACGAGCAAACCACTTTCCGCTTTGGCATCGGCTTGGATAATCACCGGGACATCCTCTTTTTGAAGCATTCGTTTCACGAGTGGCTGCACGCCACTGATCCCGATTTCCTTCCCACCGTACACAATCTCCCCTTTGTTTGTGATGGCGATAATGATGCTCGTTTTTTCCAACCGTACTGCAGAGGCTGCCTGAGGCTTGTCCACCTCCACACCAGATTCCTCCACAAACGTGGTGGTAACGATGAAGAAAATCAGAAGGATGAAAACGCAGTCGAGGATTGGAGTTAAGTCGATGACTGTATCTCCACCCTCATCACCTGTCCCTTTGGAAAGTCGTCCCATTTTTTCGTGCTCCTTGTGGATCTAGCGTCAGTGGAATCGGAGAATGATTTAGTCTTCGAGCGTATAGTCGCCGGAGAGTTTTTTGAAGAGTTTCTGGTTACACACGGTTTCCAAGTGCGCCAAAAAAACCGAGTATTTATCAATTAATCGTTTCAGGTGATATTGAAAAAAGAGCCCAGGAATGGCGATCACCAAACCGGTCATGGTGGTAACCAGTGCCTCAGAAATCCCTTTGGCAATGAGACCCATGGTTTGATCTCCGCCGGAGCCAGAGGCAAGGGCATCAAAAGTTACAAGCATCCCTGTCACCGTACCCAACAACCCAAAGAGAGGAGCCGCGGCCACACAAACGTTCATTACGCGCAAATCCCGTTGAATGGGTTGAATCTCCTTCACCTGCAACTCGTTGAAGAAAACTTCCGTGTCGGCGATACTCTTTCCACCCGTCACGAAGTTGAGAAGCTCGCCCATTTGACCCTGCCGTAATTCCGGATGGTCTATCCAGCGCCGCCAAGTTTTTTCACTCACGTAGAAGAATGCTTTGCCGCACATGGTCACATAAACATGCATCCCCAGTGTGAACATCAAAAAGGCAACGATTGCGATGGCGTACATGGCCCATCCACCAGAGATCCAGATTTCCTCCGTTTGCTTCCAGAATGGGAGAAACGAGGGAAGGTAAATCGCAAGAAATTCATCCATGGAAGGAAAAACTCCGCATTTGAGGCAATGACGGAAAGTTGAACGGTTTCACGAACGTTATGCTCCAGCGGGTGCTGCCGCAGCGGACACTGGGGCTGGCTCTGGATTGGTTGCTGTTGAGGTGCTGTTGCGTTTGCTCAACTGGTTCACCAATTCCACACCCACAGTCTCCATTTGATTGATCATTCCTTTGGCGCGACGGCTTAGGAAGGCGTGAAGAATCAACGCGGGGATGGCGACAATCAATCCATACTCCGTGGTGATCAGCGCTTCGGAAATACCACCGGAAAGTGTCTTCACGTCGCCGGAACCGAAAACGGTGATCAGCTTGAACGTGTTGATAATCCCCGTCACCGTTCCCAACAGACCCAAAAGGGGCGCTGCAGAAGCCGTGATGGAAATCAGCGGAAGCAGACTTTCCAAACGGTGCTTCACCGCGAGGATTTTCTCGTACATCACCTCTTCAATCAACTCCGAGGGGTACTCCAAATGTTCCACGGCGGCACCCAGCATCATCGCCACAGGTGAGTAGCCCAAAATCAACCGCAGTACAAACTGCATGGCACCCAAGGCAATCGCTCCGATGATCCCAAAAGAAAGCACGGTATTGGCCTTCACAAAACTCACCACTGCGGGTGGAACGTTGAAGCCCAAATCCATGGAAAGAAGCAAATGCAAGCCGGCACCGACAAAGAACCCTACCAGCGCGCCCATGGGCCAATCGTTGAGGAAATCGGGGCGGTTTTGATTCATCCGCTTGGTAATTGCTTTGGCTTGTTCCGCATTCCCTTTGGCGATTTCCGCCATCAGTTCCTGAAGATCAGATTTTGAGGGATTGCGAACCAACAGGTAGGTGGTCCACTTGAAAGCTCCCACCAACAGCGCAAGGAAGGCAATTCCCAGAATAGGCACCATGACGGGGCCCCCTTTGCCGATATGCTCCACCAGCGTTTCCTTGGTTTCCTCCACCTTGTGGGCGCTTCCCAACGTGGGATCCACAGGGATCATACCGGAATTGTTTTCTGCAAAAGCCTTGGTGGCGGCGATGAGGTTATCATCCTTGAAGTCCACAATCGTGGGTTCCAAAGAACCGAGGCGTTGCTCGGCTGTCCCTACGCGAAGACCATCTTCCGAAACAAACAGCGCCGTTGGGCCAACCAAAATGATTTCTCCCATTTTGATGGTGCCATTGGCATCCACTGCACGTCCTTCATACACCAATCCGCCGAGAAGTTTTTCCAACCGATCAAGGGACACGGAAAGAATCTGCGACTGCGCTTGGAAGATTTGTTCCTCGGTCAGCGCCGTATTTTCCGCCGCCAATTTGGCGGTCTCCAAATCTTTTTCGTACTTCTGAAGCTCCACAATGTGGATGCGTGATTCAAAGTTCCGAATGTATTCGCTCATCAGGTTGGAAAGATAACCAGTTTCCTGTTCACGGGTTTTGATTTCATTGCGGAGGTTCGTCAAATCCAGCGTGCGGCTATCCAACAGACGCGACGTTTCCTGATACTTTTGACGTACGGCTCGGAGTTCTTCCTCCAACGCCGTGAGTTCCTTACTGAGCGGAACCATTTCTTCGGCCATCTGCGCGCGAAGATCCGCAAGGCGCTTCAAGCTTTCTTCCAGCTTTTGTTGAGCCCCGCCAGAGGCTTGGGAGAAGTCCTTCACTGCCGGGGTTTGTGCCACAACAGAAGTGCTGGAAAAGAGCATCAGTGTCCCCAAAAGAAGGGAAGCAACGACTCCATAAAGAGTTGATGATGAAGACGATACACGAATCATGAATGATTACTCCACTTCCACGGGGATCAGCACAAAGCTGGCAATTTGTTCGTTTTGCAAGATGGCGATTGCCTTGGCAATTTCGGCAGCCGATTCGTTTGCGGCTTTCCATTCCCAACCCTTTTCAGTTGCGGTTCCAACTCCGGCAATTGTGCCGTTGGCGCCGCTGTAGAAGGAATGACCAATCCCCAAATAAAGTGCCGTTACCTCTGCAGAGGTACCATCCTCCAATTGCCGAACCTCACTCACCACGGTTATATCACGGTTGAATTTGTTGATTTCATTCAACACACCCACCACGTTTTGGAAGCGCTCGCTGGTGGAAAGCTTCGTCTCCGTCCCCGGAGCGGGAATACGCTGTGTAAGGGGTTTAACGCGTTCCTGAATAGGATGGGGAATTTGTGCCACCAGTTCCAACGTCCGCTTTTCCAACGATTCCAAAATACCCTTCAGTGATGCGGAAGCCTCTTTAAGCGCCTCGTTTTGCTGCACCAACTCGTCACGCTTTTTATCCGCCTCGCTGATGCTTGCCTCAGCCTCTTTGATGCGCTGATCAAAGGATTCAATCTCACGCTTTACCAACCCGATGCGCTCTGCCATTACCTCACGAGAGAGTTCCAACTCTTGCTGTTCTTTGGAAATCAGTCGCTCGGTTTCCACCCATTGCTCCAAGGCGGAACGAGTGGAATCGAACTTCTCCAAATTCTCCTGAGCACTTGCGAAGTTAGCTGCAAGACTCAGCGTCACCAACGCCACGGGGACGCACCAACGGTTCACGGGCCGTGTGCTGCGTTTCAAATCAATCAGGGACATAGGAAGCATGCCTTTCAAAAAGTCAGAGTGGAAGATTAGAGGTCAAATCGGAAACCGAAGTGAAGAATCCGGGTATCGTCGGTTTCCTCACGATTCAAGGGAACTGCATAATAGATAAAGGCTCTTTGGTTTGATTCAGGCATCCGAACCCGCAAACCAGCACCGGTGCTGGCGCGGACGGTACCAACTTCAGCAGGAGAATCCTCCAAAGTACCGGCGTCCACAAACAACGGAATATCCACATCATCATGAGGGATTATCCGAAGCTCATTTTGCAACGCGGTTGCTGTGGAACCACCTGTGCGCAGTTCCTCTTCACGGTTATCCACCGGACCAATCCCCCGATACTCAAAGCCGCGCACTGTTTCCAAACCGCCCAACTGGAATCGCTCGCCGAATCCAATGTCATCCGAGTGGTAAGGAAGCATCCCAAACAAACCATTCGTTTGCCAACCCAGACGGCGATTTATCGGCTGAAGGTACTCCGCCTGATTGACCCATTTGAGGAGTGGTCCATTCGCAGCACCGGTTTCCACCCCGGTGTCGAAAAGTACACCCTCCGTGGAACCTTGATCCCCGCGATCGCGAGTGTCATAGGTGATGTTGTACCCCAGAGTGGAGGCGAGATATTCTTCAAAATCCTCGTCGTAGTTATCCCGTTTCAACGCAGGATCGTAGGAAACACCTTCCAACCGCTTCGAGACGCTGTTGCTCCACGGGCCATATTTCTTACCGGTGAGATACGTCATCCGTACCCGCCCGCCAGATCGTTGCTCAATGTATTCCCGGTATCCATATTGGGTATGGTAAACCTGATACAACATGGAGGGTTCGCGGTGTTTGCCGATCCACTTTTCCCCGGGTGTAAAGTTGCGATCGAAGTAGGATAGTGTCCCCCCATAGGTTTGATTGGTGACACTGTAATAGGAGTCGAAGCTAAGGATATCCCCCAAACCACCGATGTTCCGTTCGCTGAATCCCAAACGTACCACCGCCCCCTGTTGATCGTTCCAGCCCACGCTGGCACCAAGCCGTGCCGTGCGAGCTTCCTTCACATCAATCACCACATCGCGCACCGCAAGGCTTCCACTCGTGGCTGCTGTATCCACCTTCACTTCATCAAAAACACCAAGCCGCCACAAACGGCGCTCAGTATCACGAACCACTTGTTGATTCAGGTCCTCGCCCGCTTCTGCTCTTACCGCTTTGGCGATCAACTTTTGGCGGATTGCCGGTGCGATTTCTCGGTGATACCAGGAATGGCCATACCCCCGCTCACCGGGTTGACGCTTGATTTGAACGCTCCCCATCTTGCTCTTCTCGCCCTCAAGCATCTTCGCCGTGAGCTTCACTTCATCCTCGTCCACATACTCATAGCGAACGTCCACGGTGGCCCCCATGTAGCCTTCTTTATACGCGCGGCGGAGCATGGCTTTTTCCAGTTCCTCCAATCGCTTGGAGGTCATGGAACGATCCTCAAATCGGTGGATGTATTTTTTCCATGGTGCTGGCTCCGGGAAAAGAGCGCTCTCCACCACAATTTCATCAATCTCAAACTTCTCCCCGCGATCAATCCGGTAGTACACCTTGATGCCCTTGCGCCCTTGGTCGGTTTCATCCAACCGGGCCTGAGCCTTGAGGTACCCCAGAGACTTCATCAGATCTGCGGAGATCGCCTGCATTTCCATCAGGGTTTCCCCACGAAATTGCGACCCTTTGTCTATCCCGATGGGTTCCGGTTCCTTAAAGAAATTCCGCAACTTGGGAGCATTCCCAAAACCCGCATCACGGAAACGCAGCTTTTGAAGTACTGCGGGATTCGCCGAATCCTCGATGATAAACCCAAGGACAATCTCTTCCGGTGAAACCATGCGGTGATTGGTGGTCACCACGGGTTTACGAACCCCGGCACGGCGAGCTTCCTCCACAAGAGCCGCCAAGGAAGCCGCTTCCTGCTCTGCAGAATACACATCACCCGTCACCACGGGAATCACGGGTGGAAACTGCCGCGCGTCCACATCCACCAACGGGAAAATCTCTATGGCCGTAATTCGTGGATCCACCCGGAAATCCACCAACAACTCCACTTCGGTCCAGTCGTTCTTTTCCACCTCTTCGGCCTCAAGCACTACTCCGTCCCTCATGGGGCGGAACATCACGTGGCGCAAGGGGTTGGAAGGCGGATTTTGAACCAACGATTCCTCAAACGCCCGAATTTTCTCCAGACTCTCCCGGGAAAGCTCCTCACCGGAAAACAGCGGAATCCGTTTCTCCACTTCTTCCTGTTCCGGTGGCAACAAACCAATGACTCGAACTCGGGAAAGTTTGATGGTAACATCGCCCGGGACGGGTTCCTGCTCTGAACGCTGCGTCATCTCCTCCACCGTGGTGGAAGAAACGGAAGTAATCTCTTCCGGAAGCGCAGAACCTGGCGTGGAATAATCCGGTTGAACCAAATCCAGCACACTGGGTGCGGCAAAAACCACACCACCGCAGGCCAACAAACAAGCCAACACCGCGAAGCGTTTCAACTGATGGGAAAGGGAGTTCACTCGGTTTAACATTAGAAGGACGCACTCAACCCCACAGAATACTCGATACCTTTTTTGTAGCTCGTTTTCGTGATATCACCGTCAAACTGATCCGATCGGTAAACCGTCTCAACATCGGGATCGAGAATGTTTTTAGCCTGAAGCTTCAAGTCCCAACCGGGAGCCAGTTTTTGTGAAAGGCTTGCGTTCAACGTTCCATATTCCTTCTCATAAACGTCGGGAATAAACCGACCATCGGCCGCACCCGCACCTGCCACAAGAGTGTCCCCGCGAACGGTGTAGAAGGTGGCGACTTCCGTCCCTTCCAAGCCAAGCTTCTTCAAATTATAAATGGCGAAGATGTTGTACAGATACTCAGGAGCATTCGTGGCGTCACGGGTGGGCCGAGGCTCCTCAATGCCAAACTGGCGGAACAAGGCTTGTTCCTCCTCGGGAACTGTCACCTCGGAATCGATAAAGGTGGCGTTGGCACCAAGTTGTGCCCCATCCAGAGGATCGTAGAGTGTCCCCAATTGCTGGCGTGCTTCAAATTCCCAACCTTTGATCTGTCCCTCGGGATAGTTCACCGGAGTAGTATAGGTAAAGGCATTGGCGGCACGCTGAACGTTCTCAATCGGATTCTTAATCTCCTTGAGGAACCACGAAGCCGACAGCAGCGAGCCTGTAAACGGGGTATAATCCAACCGCAAATCGTAGTTCTTAAGGGAAGCCGTTTGAAGCTGAGGGTTCCCGATGAACACATCGCTTCCCAGGAACTCCTGTTGAAGAATCGGCGTCAACTCACGGAATGTTTGCCGTGCAATCGTCTCGGAGTAAGAGCCCCGGAACGTCCAGTCCTCATGCGGAGTGAAGGTATAACCTATTGCGGGCAGCTGATCCTGTTGTTCAATGGCGACATCAGAATCACCAGGCCGCAACTCCACCGGAGCCAACGACCCCGGCGGAAACCAAAAAACTTCGCCCTCTGGTTGGTTGATGATGGAAAGTTCTGTATTCTCATATCGAATCCCCCCGTTCACCGAGAACCAATCCGTAAGGGGAACTTCAGCCATCCAGTACCAGGCGGTGATATATTGCTCACCACGGTAATCCACGTCGATGTCTTCCGACTGAATGGGGACATTTTGGTCTTCAAAATACTCGGAATAATCGTCCTCGAAGCCAGCCTGATAAAATACAAACGTACCACGGCTACTAAAGGAATCCTGATCGTATCGCCGAACCGTACGGTCCTCGAATACACCAAACTTCAGGAAGCCCTCGGTATCCGTCCACTGCGTGAAGGGAAGAGTAAGATCCGCTTTGTTTTGCCGGCTGCGCTCATCAATATCACGCGTGGTGCGGTTGAAGTTCCCGAGGTTGATATTCTCACCCGGGCGCAACGGCCCCCAAGTTTCGGGGATGGGCGGCCGATTTGGACGCCGGTTGTTCCTTGTCGCCGTCCATAGAGCACCCAATTGACGTTTGTCAGGTTCGTAGAATGTCGCCGTGCCCTCGCTCACGCTCCACTCCAGTTTGGGAGGAAGTGCAGTTAGGAACCCATCGATTTCAATATCGGGATCAATCGGCGTGTGCTCACCGGCAAGCTGCAGGTTGCGAGTCTCACGCTCCCGATAGCGCAGGGTTTCATACCGCAGGTAGGGGGCCTCTTGAAAGCGCTGATTCCCCACATCGGCGGGATCATTCGGGTCATATCCCGGAAAGAAATACTCTTTCCCACGTGTATCCTCGGCTACAATCACCGTATCCTCCGCATCGTGGGTATACAACCCCGTCAGCGTGAGTTTGTGATTCTCCATCTCCAGGCCAAGAACGCCCAAACCGCCGGACTTCACTTGCTGAGAGCTTTCCGTTACATCAAAAAGGCTGGTAACAAATTCGCCCTGCTGCGGGCTCCCCTGGCTCCACTCGGGAACAGGATCACCACCCGGCGTTGCAATAAAGTAGCTATCGTCAACCTTGTCTTCTATGTGTTGCGCACTGCGCTCATAGAAGACGCTTCCAAACCCACCAATCTTTACTTCATTGCCCAGCTCATACTTCGACCCACCCGAAAGGTTATACTTGTAATCCGTGGGGGCATCCGTCGTTGTTGCACCGGCTGCACCATCCCAATCGGTACCCGGTGTTTGCCGAGACGTGTCCCTGCTGCCGTCATCAAATCCAAAATAATCCCGGATTCCTCCCCCTTCATACGTGAGAAAGTCATCCCGGTCAGTTGTACGAGTATTGTAAGTATAGCTACTACTCGCTTTGAAAGTGGTCTCCTCGGGGACACCCTTAAGAATCACATTCACCGCACCACCAGAGGCATCACCTTGTTGATCGGGAGTAAACGTTTTGCTCACCTGGATACTTTCAATCGCTGAAGAGGGAAACTGGTCCAACGCCACAGCACGCTTTTCCGCATCAGCCGTGGGAAGTCGCAAACCGTTCAACTGAGAGTTCACATAACGGTCGGGCAAACCCCGTATGACGGGAAACTTTCCGTCCTCCACGGTGGCCCCGGAGACCAAAGTCAAGGCGGAAGCCGCATCACTCGCACCCGCTTTGCTGATCAACTCCGCCCCCACGGAATCGAGCAACTGAGTACTCTCAAATCGAAGCTCCAAAAGCCCCAACTCTGTCGCTCCGCCAAACTTCACTTCCTGCACAACGAACTCTTCCAAGTCCGTAAACTCACCCGTCAAGGAAGCATCCACCTCGGTCAAACGCCCGGGAGACACCAATACCTGCCCCATCACCTGCCGCGTATAACCATCTTTGCTGATCACCACCGTGTAGGTGCCTGGAGGCAACTGCGGAAACACATAATTTCCGTCTTCACCCGACCGCACTTCCTCACCCGTCTCCGCAATTAAAATCCGCGCATCCGGCACCGGAGCCTCAAAATCCCTGTCCTGTACAAACCCCCGAATCGATCCCACTTCCTGTGCGAAAAGAGAACCACTCGCCAAGGTGGCACACAGGAGTGTCAGGGACAGGGACTTGAGGGACAGGGATGCAAACAGCTTCAACGAAGGGGATCCAATTCCTTGAGCACCTCATCCGCAGCAGAAACAAGTACATCAGACCCACTCACACCTTCCAGCCGGGAGGCCACGATGGCGTTGCGAACGAAGTCCATGGAACGGGGACGGATGTTGGGATTAACAAGTCCATCCAAGAGTGCCTGACGGATGATGTCCAGCGAAACTTCTGGTTTGCCCAGCTTGCGATACGATTCTGCCAACGGGCGCTGACATGTCCCCCAATACATCGGTTCGATTGTCGGCTTTCTTTCCGCAAATTGCTTTTTCGCACGATCCAACAATTCCAAAGCCCGAGCTGAATTACCCACTTCATGTTCCGTATCAACCAGCTTGCAAATCAACTCATACTGATGTTGTGCTTCCCAAACATCGTTGAAAACAAAAGCCTCCAAGGGATCCAGAATAGAACGAACAGCTTCTGTGTCCCCCACTTCTGCTGCATTTTGCGCCAGTCGCAGTTCCCCTTCAAACGCCAGGTTGGAAGGGAGTTTCAACAGAACCGCACGAATCTTAGCCTCCAGCATCGCACGCATCTCAGGCTCATGATACACTTCCAGATGAAGGGCATACAACCCCTCCAAAACGTTCCGCTGCGTATCCAAAGTCGCCGTCAACAGAAGTTGCTCCAAAACCTGAAGTCGGGTCTCCACCTCGGTCTCCACTTGATTGGCTGCATTGTAGGACTCCAACCGTCCCACTTCTGACTCCACCATTCCTGAGACAAGAAACCGGGCTTTTTCCTGATTATCCAGCGCCGCATGAGACAACGCCAGCAATGCAGCAATTTCCTCACGCTGCCAACTATCTGTTAGGGAGGCAATTCTCTCACCCTGCCGAAGAAGCTCCGCCACACGTTCCTCGCTGTGCCCATTCTCCACCATTTGGTGAGCAATCAATGCGAAGCCCTGACCCCTGCGCCAATCCATGATCAGATTCGCCAAATCATAAGCATAATCATACTCACCACGGGCCGCAAACTCTTCCACAATTTCATACTGAAGCAAGGAACGAGTTTTAACGTGAGGATAAAGGGGCATCAACGAAGCCCCCTCAAATGCTTTGTTAAGGATCAGTGTCCCCGTGGTGATGGTATCAGAGGAGAGTGTCCCCGGAAGCTCCAACTCCATAATTGGGAGATCCGTCACTTCAGGTGTCCCCACCACTGCTTCCAGCGTTTGAGATACAGCAGGAGACGTGGTAGTATCACTTTCCCCAACGGAGGCATGGGATATGGATACAGCAAATAACAGTAGAACAACACCTGCAAGCGCAGGGTACTTGGGAGAAGAAGAGTTCATTATTTTTCCTGTCATTAAAAGGGAAATGATCCGGCGATGCAAACACCACCGGATCATCAGACTTGCGTTAGAACTCAAAGATTGTGGGGACCCACAATCTTTGAATTAGTTCATCATGTCCCAATCAGAAACGTTGGAACCAGGAGTGGAAGCAACGAAACCGAAGGCGTTGGCAGCAGACCAGCCATTCAGCCAGTTTTGAGCTTGGTTGGAAGAGAACGCACCGCGGTAGGAAACTTCAGTGAAGAATCCATCAGCAGGAGTGGAACCGTTGGCAGCAGCCTTGGTTACCGCAGCACCCACGGGGCGGGGATCAAGAGTAGTTACCAGTTCGATGTTGCCCAATGCACCACCAGCAGTTTGGGGAGCAGAGCGTACGATGCTTGTCAGCGGAGAAGCCACATCAACAACGTTTCCTTTGGCAGCGTTGGAACCACCAGCAACAGTAACACCCACTTCGTTGGCGCGAGTGAAGGAAAGAACATCAAAGATTACCGTGTCGGTTACTTCGTTCAGGAAGCCCTGACCAATGGTGGCATCGCCAGCAGATTGGGAGGTGTACAGAGCAGAGGGAGCACCAGTACCGGTACCAGCGTTTACAGTGTAGGCACCCGCATCGTTGAAGGCGGTGTTCCATGTATGGGGGTTGGCAGGAGTAGCGGTGTTGAAGAACAAAAGTGTGCCACCGTTGCCGTAACCAGTAATCGTGCCTTCACCGTCAGAAGCGTTGTCAGCACCAGAAATCAAGCGATCACCCACTTCGGTGATGATCCCTTGACGGAACTGAAGACGAGCACCGTCACGATACTCAATGGCATGGTCACCAAGGTTGGGCTCACCAACAAGGGTCATGTTGTAAATCAAGGTGGAAGTTACGGGCTGGGAAGCAGCGCCTTCAGCACCGTCGATCTCGATGATGTTGTCACCAACACCGCCACCTTGGGAACCGTTGGCAAGGGACATCCCTTGAACGATAAGGCCGAACTGGGCCTTTCCACGCCATCCTTGGTCGATGTCCAAAGAGTCATCACCCACGTTCCAAATGGCGAAGTTCTTGAGGTTTACAGTGCCACCCCAGATTTCGATGCCGTCGTCAACGTTGTTCATGATTTCGATGTTGTTGATTTCTGTTCCACGGCCAACGCCACCAAGGGAAAGACCGTTGAGCTCATTACCAAGACCTACCACGCGGCCAGCATAACGGATGGAAACATATTGAAGAGAACCGGAGTCATCAGCGTCATCGGTACCACCGTAGAGAATACGAGTGTCGCCGGGGAAGCCTTCTGTAAGGCCTTCCATGGGTGCTACGTTGGCACCGGGAGTTGCAGCGTTTCCAGCGATGGGAGCGTTTTTACCGAAGTTGGAGATGTAACCATTACCCATGATGGTGATGTTGCCCCACTCGTTGGCGGCAAGACGCCAGTCACCGGTTTTGGGGTTACGGCCGGTGGAAGTACCAGCTTGAACGTCCCATGTGGCAACGTCGTTTGTGGAGGTGAAGATGATGGGGCGGCCGGCGGTACCGTTGGCCACGATGTTGGCACCACGGGTAACGGCGAGAGAGCCAGAACCGTTTACGGTGGGAGTGGAAGCAACGATGGTACCGGGCTCAATCGTCAGAGTGGCGCCGTTGGTAACATAAACTTGAGTCGTAAGATCGTAAACGTTGTTGGAAGTCCAAGTAGTGTCGGAGGTGATGTCAGCGTTTACAACGATTGTTGCAGCTTGCGCGGACGCTGCCATGGCCAAAGCCAAAGCAGAAGTAACGAGCGTAGAAAAACGAGTTTTCACGGGTGTATTCCTTCGTGTGATTAGGATGGTCCGCCCGAAAGGGCTGGGTTGTGTGGGACACGACCGATTGCAACCTCATCGCACGCGCTGCTCGCAACTGCCAAAAAACCGGCGCCAGACGATCTAACCAAAGAGAATTCAGTTCCTAACGGAATTCTTATAATCATGGCCAATCTTTACAATCCCCGACTCAATACCGTCAAAAAACAGCTCTCATCTCCTGCCTTTTTGCACTACTCTGTGGCACCCCATCCCCACGTTATTACCCAAGAGAATTTTCAGCTCGCTCCCCCCTTCGAAAAACCTCGCAAATTCGTTTTTCAGCAAGATATTCGGGTGGAAGGAAGTAAAACGAAGCTGCTTCAGCAATCACTCTAACTGCTCTTCCGTTTAGTACTCGTAACGCAGGACTCGATGCCGCTATAGCCCGGATTTCTCACCAGCCATCTGCTACGACAATCGAATCATCCCCCCATTCCAAGGGTATCCCTTGTTCGTCGACCTTGAAGTGTGAATACACGTCGGCGTCCGATTCGCGTCGGGAACCCCCCGGCCTGACGGGCGCTTCGCCGTCTCGCGACGAAGTTGGTGAGAAAGCCGGGCTAGTAAGATCGTAACAACATTCAGAAAAGCGCCAAAAATGTCCTGAGGATAAAGTGTTACCGATGTCGCGAGACTAAACACGCTTACAACGGGGAAGAATCTGTTGAATCAGACGGAAATCGTTTGGTGGCCTGCTGGTGATAAGGGGGTGGCCTTCTAGTGACCTTCTAGTGGCCTTTGGTGGGCCTGCTGTGGGAGCTTTAACCATCGGAGAGGCAGGACACAAGAAAACGGACTTGGTTTACTCGAACAGAATCTTCTCCGCTGATTCTTATGCAAATCCGAATCATTCCCGATACCTTTTCCACAACTCTCGAGAAGCCCATTCCATCCTTCATGCTTACCATTTTGAGGATTGCTTACCCATACCACTGCCCAGAATCAGTCCAAAACCCCTTGGGATAATCCTTGCGTCGTTCCAAAGAACCCACCTAATACACTCCGGTGGAAGAAACATGCACCTCGAGCCCTCCTGTTCTCTTGAGAACAATTGGTGGGATGTTATTTCGTGAAAGGAACCGGTTTCCCGGGGCAGAGCACTTTCATGGCGGTTGTCATCGTCAAACTCGGTGAAAACATTATTCAGACGCATGAATTGGGGCGCGATCCCGTAAGGATTGGCCGTGCCCGCGACAATGATATCGTCGTGGAAAACCTTTCCGTTTCCCGTCACCACTGCCGGATAGAATTTCTGGGTGGTCAGTACGTCTTGATCGATAACAACTCGGCGAACGGTATTTTCGTCAACGGCTCCAAAGTGATGCGGGCCGAGTTGGCGGATAATGACATTGTCTCGATTGGCAAACACCGTCTCCATTTCTCGGTGGCTGGTGTGGCCGCGCAAGGTGATTCCCCCACCTCTGAGTTTGCCGAAGATTCCCCGATTCCACCCTTCCCCGGTGCCGATGGTTCCCCGATGATTGCGGCTCTTTCCGTGATTCGGGGCAAGGATATCGACCACGTTTTCCCTCTTACCACCGTCAAATCCACCATCGGGCGCTCCCACCAAAACACCGTGCGTATCAAGGATTGGCTGGTCTCCCGGGTTCATGCCGCCACGTTCTACAAAGACGGTCAGTTTATGCTGCGCGATCTCGGTAGTTGGCGCGGTACCACGATCAACGCCGAAACAATCAAGGAAAAAACCCTGCGCGAAGGGGATGAAATCCTTCTCGGCAGTACGTTGATGGTCTTCAAATACGTGAGCGCCGATGCGGTTCAAGAGCGCACCAACTTCCCCGTGTCCGAGCATCCCGAGCTTCACGGGATTGATCTCCCCTTTCTTCCGCTTTCCATCACCCAGGCCCTTGGCGAGGAAGTCACGATTGCGGTTCCCAAGCCCGCAGCCGCCAAACCCAGCCGGGAAGATTCCGTGGCGCTGGAAGAAGAAGTGGATGAGTTTGCCCCGCTGACCAACACGGAGTTGGAGTCTCTGGAAGACGATGCCGATTTGACGTTCTCCGATGACGAGGGCGCCGTGGCCGAGGCTTTTCAAAAAGCCCATGCGCAGAAAAATGGCAGCCTTACCGACCCGGACGACGCCGCTCTCCGCCGTATGGAGGAAAGCCAGTTCGACAAGCCTGAAGCCGCAGAACTGATTGAAGACATGGAACTCATGGGTGATGAGGATGTGCTACGGGACGATGCGGAGGAAGAAAAATCCCTCTTTGGCGGGCCCGTGGCCAATCTGGAGCCCGGCTCCCTGGATAACACTCCAACCCCTGGCAGCTCTCCGCTTACGCCGCTTCCACAAGCGGTGCGAAACACCCCCGCCGCACCTGTTGCCGTACTCCCCAAACCTTCAGCCCCCACCCCTCAAGCCACACCCGGTGGTTTGGTGCGCATTCCCCAAAGCCTCAATCAAATACCCGTGCCCGCTGGAGTGGACGAAAAAGTCGTTCAACGCTGGGGTCATGGTCTCTACAATAAAAGCAAGGTCATCCGGCGCGAAGCCGCTCGGAAAATCAAGGAACTCACCGGAATAGAATATGACTGGGAATCTGGACCAACAGAATAACATCCTGAATTCATCGGCTCGGCGCATTGCCATATTTTCCGATATTCACGCCAACTACCACGCGCTGGAAGCCGTGCTGGAGGCCATTGAAAACGAAAACGTGGATCTCACCGTATGTTGCGGTGATGTTGTTGGTTATGGCGCCCGCCCCAATGAATGCGTGGAAGAAATCCGCAACCGCAAAATCCCCGTCATCGCCGGCAACCACGATCACGCCTGCCTTCTTCTCACCGATATCTCCAACTTCAACGATATTGCCAAGGCCGCCGTACTTTGGACGAAGGAAGTCCTGAAGGATGACAACGTCTCCTTCCTCCGCCAGATGGCCCTCACCATCTCCGATGAAACCAACAATATCTTCTACGTGCACGCCTCACCCAAAGACCCCGGCGAGTGGAACTACATCCTCACCATGGGTGAAGCACGGACCAACTTCAATTACTTCACGGAACAAATCTGCTTCATCGGCCACAGCCACCAGCCGTTCATCATTGAAAACGACATGGGGAACCTCACCTGCCCCGATGAGCCCCGCATCAGCCTGCACCCCAACCGCCGCTACCTGATCAACGTTGGTTCCGTTGGTCAACCCCGCGACCACAACCCTGATGCGTGCTATGTGATCTGTGATTTGGACGAGAAAAAACTGGAAATCAAGCGCCTCGCCTACGACTTGATGGGCGCCCAAAAAGCCATTATCGAAGCCGGACTCCCCAGAGAGCTTGCAGAACGCCTCGCCCACGGCATGTAGTCACACAACTACCACCTCAGCAGAATTCCTTCTCAAATCCCATTTGATCACATGCATCAAATGGGATTTTTGCTTGCCCTTTACTTACCGCCATAGGTTATTCCACATATTGTAACAACTCATATACATTTTTCCTGAGGCGGAAAATGAATAGATCGATGTTATACATTATTTCCATAGGATTCTGGGCTCTCATCATCCCATTTATCCTCCTAATTTTTCCCACAATACTTCAGGGAATCTTTCCAAAGATAAGCTCCGAAGCTGTTTATTTGGTCACATTTCTGATCATCGCAGCCGGACTTACAACAAACGCCAAACTAGTCAGTATCCTCTCCGATGATCCCAAGGAGAAGGACGCTGAAAACGGAAAAATTACTCCAGCAACTCAGAAGAAAGCCTTGGAAAACGCTGAGTTGGAAAAAAAGAAGGGTAACTATAAACTCGCTATCGTTCACTTGGAAAACGCCAAGTTATATCCACAAGCAATGGAATTGGCTGAGTCTAGCAAAGAGTATCTACTGGCAGCTCGACTTTCCCTCAAAATGAATAATCGATCGAAAGCTCGAGACCTTTACCTACTCGGAAAGGACTTCCGTACTGCTGCACATTTATCGAATCTTCTTGGGGAGCCAAGCGTTGCCCGCGATTATTATAGGAAAGAGTTTCGTGAAAAAGAAAAGAGTCTGGATTTACGCCAAAAGGCTGATCTCATGGATCGCTTTTGGGACCATGAATCAGCAGCCAAACTTTATGAGGAAGTGGGCGAATTACTTCGCGGTGCAGATGCCTTGGAGGAATCCGGTCGGATCGAGGAAGCTCAACGCCTCCGTGAACACCTGGAAGTTATTGAATCACACGAGAAACGCAAACAAGGCGAACAAAAACTAAGCCCCACCATCTTGGAACATCGCCGCAAAGCCGCAGAAACTTCCGCGGCACTACTTGAATCAGAAGGCGATTATTTTGAGGCGGCTTGGCAGTATCGAAAACTTGATCAATTCGCCAAGGCGGCAACTCTCTATGAAAAGTTGGAGGAGTGGCTGAAAGCAGCACTTTGTTGGGAAAAATCAGGTGATAAGGCACGAGCAGAAAACTGCATCAACAAAGTTCCACCACGTGACATAAAGGAAGCTGCTGCAAATCCAAAAGTTTCGGGGCGTATGTTGACACCACCCCCAAAACCATCCTCAGCTTCTCCCAATTTTCCTTTTCGCCCGTCCTCTTCCGGAGTTGCAAAGCCACCAGTGGAATCTGTTGGTCCTCCAATAAAACCCAAGCTACCGCAACCGGAGCTGTTGAAAAACCTCCCACCGTTTCGTTCGCTTCATCAAAACGCTTCCCTGATGCGCCTGATCTTTCCCCATCAATATTGGGAGCAATTAGGGATATCGGAACCATCGGGGGCCGAAACAAAAACACCACAGGAATATCTTAAACTTGCCGGTATGCTTGCACTTAAGGGAGCGCTGGTTAGTTCTGCCGACGTTTATCTTCAGATGGGAAAAATCAGGGAATCCATCGATTGCCTGCGTGACGCAAAACTACGTCGAATTGCCGGAATGCTCGCCATTTGCTCAGGGGAAAATGTGCGGGCGGTGGAATTGCTGATTGATGAAATTACCGACGATCCAGAACCTGGAATTTGCTTTGTTGTGGCACAGGTCTTTCTCAAACTTGGAGACTCAGCCTCGGCACTCAGGCTGCTCCGCATGAGGCTTGCACCAACGATTAAAGCTGCAAATGCCGATCATGTTTATCGATTTGGGCGGTTGCTTGAGGAAGCTGATTTTCTTCAGGATGCTTTTGATGTTTATGCTGATTTGGTAAATGCAGGTGCCACTTCCGCAGATCTGGAAAAACGACTTGCTGATCTCCGGAATCGGATTAAACAGCAGGAAACCACCGGTACGGGAAGAAAACCGTACGACCCCTCCGACCCTTCATTTGCCGGCCTTTCTGAAACACAAAAGAAAATTGGTGCCTGGCACTTTATTTCCAAAATGATTACCGATGATGAGGAGGATGAAGTCCAATCACCTCCGGTAATTTTGGCACCCGGAACCAACTCTTCAACACCAACAACTTCCAACACCCTTCCTGCCGAAAAACCCCCTTTGGAATCCCGACC
>JANRMB010000170.1:0-5120 GCA_033761985.1 Candidatus Sumerlaeia bacterium
TTGTCCCGGCAGAATTCACCCCACTCGTCAAGTTGGGCGATACCACCGAATGCGTCAAATGTCAGCATTATCTCCTTCCGGGTCAGGCGGTGGATCGAGTTGAGGTTCCCTATGCCATCCACTCGGATTTGCCCGAGATCTTTGAAAGCGTCGGGGTGCTTTACGCCACGTTCCCCGTTCTCCCCCCTTTTGATACCCACAAGGATGGCCCTCTGGCAGAGGAAATGCGCCGACAAATCAATCAGGGCTACACTGCGATTGATGGCTCGTTTGAGGTTTTCCTCTACCACCTCTCGGTTCCAGGCGGGGGAGTGGAGCCCCGCAAGCTTGTGGTGTATGTAGTCAACGAGGATGCAGAACACGCCGTGGAGTTGGAGCCCCACGTGGCCGTTCATGCCGCGGGGCAAATGGCCGCGGCAGATGGTCCGGAAATGCGCCTCGCCCGGCAGGTTTTTGCCCGGGAGTTTGAAGTGGCCACGCCTGTGCGCATCGAACCCGGCAAGGGGGGCGTGCTCACCGTGACTCCCGCCATTGCCGCAGTTCCGGAAGGCATGAACGCCGGATTTCTGAACGGCATTGTGCGTGGCATCGTGACGTCTGAATCAACACCCAAACTGCAGATTGCCGTCGTCGCGATTCCTGCCGCCACGGAACCCGACGCCGTGCTGAGTACCGTGGAATCTCTTCTGGGTCAGGGAGCGAAATCCGGGGAAACAGGGATGGATTTGCGCATCGCTCCTCCTCCGTGTCACCTTCGGCGCGTGGTGGGGGTGTATAAGAATTTCGAGTGGCATGGTGCCGCACGGTTGAATGTTTTGGAACTTCCGGAAAACAACCTGCGATTCCAGATGGCCCTTCCCTCCGTGCAAGCCGTGGGATGTGAGGCGGGTCGCCAAACGCGCGACATGCTGCTTTCCCCCCCCTACGTTCGACAGGAGACCATCGGCAACTACACGATTGAATACCTCGTGCAGTTGGAACTCGTAAACCCCTCGGCCGAGCCTGTCACCATTGATTTGCGCTACGGCAAGCAGGACGCCTCCGTGGGATTGGTTTGGCGTACTGCCGTGACAGATCCCGCTACCGGCGACGTAACAAAAAGCACGGCGGATCAATCCGGCTGGGCTGGTGCCTGGACGAAGGATGATCTTCCGGATAATACACGCTCCTTCTTGGAAGCGCCGTTGATCATCCCTGCAAACTCAGAACGCCACGTCACCCTCGATTTCCACATCGCTGGTACTTCATCTCTTCCCTTTCAGCTTCATGTGATTCGCGAACAATGATGCAACTCTCTCCCGGGTTTGGGGACCTTCTTCCAGCGTTGTTGTACTGCATTTTGTTGTGGTGCTGGGGGTGGGTTTTGCAAGGGGGACAGAGGAAGCGCTCGTGGATTCTGGCCTTCCCCTTGGGGATGTCGTTGATGGGGATTCTCTTCCCGCTCCTTGTCGTAATCGAAGACTCCGTCCCCGGGAGTTGGCTGCTGTTTGCCTGGCCGCTACTCGTCTTGGGGGGTCTGTTGGCTCTCCCGAGTTTGGTGAAAACTGCCCCAATTCTTCGGTTGCCTGTGGGGTGGAGGAACCGATTCGCCCTCGGCGCCTGCCTTTGGGGAATTGCCCCGTTTCTGGTGATGCTCCCGGTGTTAATTCGCCCCCAATTGAGTTTCGATCTTCTTTCCTACCATCTTCCGCTGGCGCATGAATTGGCCACCGGTTCCGGACTTTCCCTGTCCCCTTGGGATTACTACCGCAATCTCCCCCTCACGCCGATGTTATTGTATGGCCCGGTGTTGAGTTCACCCGCGGAGACACTCGACGATCCCGGTGTTCGGGTGATTCTGTTTCTGGCGTGGTTCTTCACCGGGTTGGGTGCCGGGCGGCTTGCAGGGCTTCTAGGCGGACGACGCTTCACCCAAGCGCTGGCCTTTGGTCTGGTTGCCTATTCACCGATGTTTTCCGGAATGCTGCTGAATTCCAGTTCCGATGTTCTCACCGCCTGTGTGGCCGTGGCGGGGGTGAATCTTTTGCCGATTCAACCCCGACGTTTGAGCACTGATTCGATTGTCCGATTGATCCTCGGTGGGGTGCTTCTCGGAACCGCCTACGGCATGAAGCAAAGCGCCCTTGTTGTGGTGATACTTCCCGCGATTCTGATTCTTCTCTTAGCTTTCGCGTGGGGACACTGGAAGAAAACCGCTCCGCTGAAAGTCACGCTTCCCGTTTTCGCGGTTGTATGCCTCGGAATGTTCGTTGCCATGTCCCCTTGGTTGATTCGTTCCACGCTGCTGACCGGAAACCCCTTCTTCCCGTTATCCGGGGAGTCGGAGGTGTGGTCCGCGCAACAGCAGGCATTTCTCACGGAACAACACGGAGTTGTTTCGCCCCTCAGCGCCGGCCATTGGGAGAACATGCTCTCCCGAAACTGGGTATGGGGACCATCCTTGAGTGTTTTTCGTTATGTGGAGGAAACCGACTCCTTTACCGAACAAGTTTACCTTCCCCCGTTGTTTTGGTTGTTGCTGCTGGTGTGGGCGTTTGGGGCTCCCCGACGCCTCAGAACCGGCCTCATGGCCTTCATGTGCCTGCTGGGGTATGCCGCGTGGTCGTTGGTGGGAGTGGCTCCCGATCGATTTATGGCGCCGTTGGTGGCGATCTCCGGGGCTTTTGTCGCCGTGGTGGTAGCGCAACAGCATCCCATGATTTTGCGCCGTGGCCTGTGGCTGCTGGCGGGCGCGTTCGTCTTTTTGGGAACGTGGCGCGAACTCGTCACCACGCCACTCGGGGGGCCGCCCTCGTTGCGTTTGGGGTGGTATGCCGATGCCTGGCGCCGTGATTCCGTCTTTCCGGTGGAGATGTTGGAGCGCCACCGATTGGAACAACAGCAACTCCGGGGGAAAACGTGGCTGATTTTTGAGTCGCGGGATCGGTGGTTTCTCCCTCCCGTGGTGAGCAACAAGGTTTGGAATCCCCTGCACTACTTTCATGAACACGAAATCGATTCCGTGGAGCAACTCCTCCGGATTTTGCAGGAGGATGGCGTCACCCAGATCGTGGTTAATGATGCGGAACTCCGCCGATACGTGCAGTTTTATGGGGCGGATAAACGTTCCCTTCATGAATCCGGAGTTCGAAGCTCCCGCGAAGTGTACAAATCCTTGGTGGAAAACTTCCCAGCCGTAACTTTTACGAAAATTTCCGACAAGGAACTCACAGTTTTGGTTGAATTTCTTCGGTTGAGTCGGCTTGAAGCTTGGAGCACATTCCCTGTGGGGAGCACGGCAGACATCTGGATCGGCCCGCTTCCCCAATCAACGGGGGGCAATTTCCCCTCCTCTCCCACACCCTGAGCGATCCCTTTCGTTTCACGGTCTCTGGTCTTACATTTTGTTTCTGTTCCACGGTGCACCCTTGATGCGTCTTACCCTTTCTTCCCTCACCTTACTCGTTTCCACTTTATTGGTTTCTGTCGTTCCTGCTGCAGAAGGCGAATTGGTTCCCAAAGAGACCCCATTCCCTCACCTGCTCAGTCTCGAACCCAGCTTCCTCACCCAGCAACCCGAACCCTGGGGAGGGACATTTGATCCTGCCGCCACCCGGTTGATGATGACCGATGTGTTGCACGGTTTCACCACGGATACCATCGCCCATTCCCCAGCCACCGCCGTTTACCTAAAAGTTACCAACTCCGTGCCCCTTGTTGTAGGGCTGGAAACGCGCACCCCTTCCGAATCCAACGAGGTGTATCGGCGCCAGTTGCTCCAACCCGGAGAAAACACTGTGTATTGGCTGTTGGAGGAACGCGTCGGGAAATCCGCAAACCCCCGACACTTTTTCTTCTCCTTTGGTGCCGATCAAGTTGTCGAATTCTCCGGTCTTTCCGCAGGTTTGGTGCAAACAGGTTCCGTGGATAACGCCACGGTGGCCAACGCCACCCAGTTCCTCCTCTTTCAAATCGGCTACAAACGCGTGGAATATGGGCGCCTCATCAACCAACCGGTGCAGGTGGTTCTCCCGCGCGAATTGTACCGCCGCTTCCTTGGGCAGAAGATTGTCATCATGGGGGGCGATGAACGCCGCGAAATCCTGATCGATCCCAAGCGGGATCTGAAGCAGGAATTCTTTTTTGAACAGCAATCCATTCCCCTCGGGCAAATTGGATTGGGTCGCAAAGTTTTCCGCGCCGCCATTATGGATGAATTCGGCGAGGAGTTGTTCCTTCTTGGAGAGGATTCATTCGATGTCGTGGAGCCCTCTGCCGATACTCTGAGCTTCAAGGGAACCTTTGAAGTCCCGTTCCGCAGTGTGCGGGATTATTCCGTATTTGATCAGGCGCCTGACTTCCGCCTCGTGGTGCTCCCCTTCGATCAGCTTTCCAAACCCGAGCCCAAAGGCTACGAAAGTTGCGCCCATGAAGTGCTCGACTTCACCATTAGCCTCAACAGTGGCAGCAACCGCGAACATGTGGCGTGGCGTGCCCCCGCCTATGATCACTTCGCCGAAGCCGGTTTCAACTCCCTTTCCATCGGCCGGTCCGGTAATGCCGTGGCGGTGTACCTCACCGGTGAAAACGCCGCCGAGATGGATATTCTCGGCTTTCTCTTCGCCCTCGATCAGGCTCCCCTCGGCGCCCCAATTCAGAACCCGCTCCACCGCCCCTCGGATGAATGGACGGGCCATCGCAAAGGTCTCTTTCTGGATTTGATGAGTTCCGGCACGGCGCCCTACGGCGCTGGTCATGTGATGCTCAATCAGGCGAGCACCCGCACCGGAGAATTCCGCATGATCCCCTCGGTCTCCAATGATCTTCGATCCTGGGTTGATGCCGGTTTGGTAACCCAATTCAACAAACCTTCCGCCGATACCCCCAATCCCAAACCCGCTGAGCATCTCTTCCTCACGAAATTCGGAAGTCTCTACTACATTATTCGTAATCAGGAACTCTGGGTCTCACCCGATCCCCTCAGGGAATGGAGTCGCACAACGGTGGAACTCCCCGCGTGGGAAAAGCTGCGTCTCATTCAACTCGGAGAGAGCTGGTATTTCTTTGGTCTGGATGAAGTCGAAAGCAAACAAGGAATCCGTTGGCACCAAGCCGATTGGTCTCCGCATTCCACGGGATTC
>JANRMB010000171.1:0-7936 GCA_033761985.1 Candidatus Sumerlaeia bacterium
CTAGGTCTTCGGTCGAGAAAATCCAACCGAGGTCCAACGGCACGGCGTCATTCTCATATGCCGGGCGGGAAAGCCTGAAAGGCTTACAACATCCTTTAGCCCGGGGTAAGCGCAGCGCCACCCCGGGTATGATCCCGAAAAATCCATCGAATCCTGTAGGGATTCCACAAGCGGGTGGTCTTGTTGAACCCTTACAGGGTTCGATCCATTTGGCTTACCGTAAACCCGGGGCGATGCCCCGGGCTAAATGATGGGTTTGCCTTACAGGCAATTTTATCCCCAATGGCCCACACTTAGTACAACACCATCCAATCCTGAGTGGCGGTAACGGGTGCGGGTGGGAGGTTGAAGTATTCCACCAGAGCCCGGGCCATGCCACGGCCGAGTTCGATGTATTCCTCATCGGTCCAGTAGCCGAAGTCGCCGTAGCCCCGAGTGCGGAAGTACCCTTCGTGCGTCATGGCCATGGTGGCTTCGCCCCGCTCGGTGAAAAAGTAGGATTCCACAAATCGGGAGGTGGAGGTGGAGCTGCAAAGGTTCAGGGTGGAAAACTGGGGATCGGCATTTTCAAACAACGGCGTGGCGTTGTTGAGGGCATCCACATAGTTCTGGAGAATCGTGCGGAAGCTGTTCCCCACGAAAGCCTGCCCGGCGGTGGGGGAAGTGTTCAGATTGCGTTGAAAGAAAAAGGTATCGGCGTAGGCCCCTTGTGTGGAGTGAAGGTTGAGGGCCACCTCGGGGGGAAGGGAGGAGGCAAGGCGTTCGTCGATGAGTTGTTTGAGAACGGTTTGGGAGGCGATGGCGGGGCTGCGCAGAAGACATCCGGGGACTCCGGGGTTGCTGGAGTCGCTCCACCGTTCGGGGTCCACCCCTTGGGAGTCCCAGCGGGTGTAGCCGTATTCCACACCATCCACGTTTTGAAGCACCAGCATATCCAAGCGGCAGTAGGCCCGGAGACGGCGCCCGGTGTCGTCGTTGGCGAGGAATTGATCGAGGATCCCAATCAGGCACCAAGTACTGGTCACTTCGCCGGCGTGGGCGCGGGAGTGGACCCAGACGCCGTGTTTTTGCGTATCGGGGAAGGCGACATCGTTGATGGTGACGCGCATGAAGTCATTCCCCTGAAACGACTGAGTTGGCAGAATGGAGGAAGTTGCGTGGGGTGAACCGGAGACGAGGGCATTCACGCGGTCGTAGGTTTCCTGAAGGCCAAGCGGGAAGAAGAACGCCACTTCCATGAGGTCTTGATCGGCGGTGGGGTTGAAGTCCAAACGGCTGGTGGTGGGGGCTTCGGTGGAGGTGGTGCGACGCCAGGCCGACCATGTTCCCGAGGCGGTGCTGAAGAAGCGCACCACGGGGCGGAGGTTCTGGGTGTGGTCGATGTTGAGTCGCAAGGCGCGTCCTGCCACGCCATCCATGGTGAAGCGGAACCAGTAGGCGGCGGTTCCCAGCTCGCCGTTCTCCGTGAAGATGTTCATGTTATAGACTTCGCGTCCGGAAACGGGCGTTCCCAGAGCCACGGCGGCGAGACTGCCGTTATCGTAGTTGGAATCGAAGGTGATGCCATTGACGGCGACGGTGATTTTTTGGGGGAGCGTTCCGGGGGCTTTTTGCGCCAACTCCTCTTCTTTTTCCACAAAAAGCAAGGGGGCCGTGTAGATGTTTTGCTCGCAGCTTAGGTGGGCCTGCGCGGCATTAATCGCTAAAAGGCAAACCATTGCCACAAAAGAAGTTGTTGCAAATTTCTTCATGAGAAAATTCTCCCCGTACCAACGTTCAATATCACCCAAGCAATAAAAATGGTGGGCTAAAGTTCAATCGAATTCTCTGGATTTCCACGGTCTTTATTGCCCCGCATTCGGTGCAAGGCTCCAAATCGCCCGTGCATTTATTCCCCAAGGAGAAACCCCCTTATTATGGCAATACGTGGAAACCTCGTTGTTGGTCAATCCGGTGGCCCCACCGCTGTGATCAACCAATCTGTGATCGGAGTGGTGAAGGAAGCCTTCCGCCACGCGGAAATCGAAGGCGTGTACGGCGCCCTGAACGGTATGGAAGGAATGCTCCGCGAGGACTTCATCGACTTCCGCAAAGAGACCGATGCCACGTTGGAAGCCGTGGCTGCCACGCCGAGTGCGGGTCTTGGCTCCTGCCGTTTCAAACCCAAGGAGGAAGACTGCAAAAAAATCTTCGCCATCCTTCAAAAGTATAACGTGAAGTACTTCTTCTACGCCGGTGGCAACGATTCCGCCCTCTCCACCGGCATCATCAACAAAATCGCCCAACAGCAGAACTATGATCTCACCGTCTATCACGTACCGAAGACGATCGACAACGACCTCCTCGTAACGGATCACTGCCCCGGGTATGGCTCTGCCGCCAAGTACGTGGCGCAGGCGTTCATCGGGAACGATACCGATAACCGCTCCCTCAACGGCATCAAGATCGACATCTGCATGGGCCGCAACGCCGGCTGGCTGACTGCTGCCTCGGCTCTTGCGCGTCACCACGGCGGCGATGGCCCCCACCTCATCTATCTCCCCGAACGCGCTTATACCCTCACCCAATTCATCAACGATGTGGATGCCGTGTACCAGAAGTATGGTCGTGCGTTGGTGGCTGTTTCTGAAGGGATCTCCGATGCCGATGGAAACATCTTCCTGCAGAGCGACCGCGTTCGTGCGGAGCTTCGCCAACTGGGTCTCGAGAAACTCATCGAAAACTTCGACCTCTCCGGCGAAATCGAAGAACTCTCCGGCGGCGCCAAGAAGGATGCGTTTGGTCACGTGCAGCTTTCTGGAACGGGTGCGTTGGCCGACTTCCTGGCCAACGCCGTGAAGATTACCCTCTACAAAAAATACCAGAAAAAAGTCCGCGTCCGTGCTGATACGCTCGGCTACGCCCAACGTTCCATGGCGGGTGTGGTGAGCGAGTGCGATGCACTGGAAGCCCGCGAAGCCGGCAAGTCTGCGGTCATCTCCGCGGTTTCCGGCGTCAAGAGCGGCAGCATCTGTTTCCGCCGTGTCCCCAACCTTGCGGGCAAGTACTTGTGTGAACCCTTCCGCGCGGATTTGGACGATGTCTCCGGCGTAAACTTCCCTGCAGGCGTGAAGCAATATCGCCCCATGGACGACAAGTTCATCTCCGCTTCGGGGACAGACGTAACGCCCGAGTTCATCGAGTGGGCTCGTCCTCTTCTGGGGACGCTTCCCCCCAAGGGGTTGTTGTCATTCCACAAAGTGGCGAAACAATAACCTGAACTCCAATAAACGAGAGAACAGAAAAACACCCCCGAGGCTTGTTGTGGCGTCGGGGGTGTGGTTTTAAACATCGATTTTAAGGATGGGAAGGATGTGAATTTATAGCACGTCGGTGCGCCCAGTTTGGGTTAGCGAACCATCCAGGCATCGCTGACGTCGATCTCGTTGGAGAGAGTGAAGTATCCGAGAGCGCTGACGTTCCCTCGGATTTGGTTGCGTTCGGGTTGAAGAGTAAAGCCGGGGACAGGTGACCAGGGGCCTGCAGGTGTAGGGGCTTGGTAGAGGATCAATTCAGATTCCATGAGTTCTGCAATTTCGGCGTCGGTGTAGCGGAAGGTTACTTCTGCATTCGACCATGCTTCGCGGTCGGTGGAGAGTTCCCAAAGAACGTTGGCGGTTTGGCTGAGGTTGCTGATGTTGGTATTCGTCCGGGTAAGTGTCACCGTTTGGGTGGAGAGAGTGATGCCGTCTGCGAAGTCGATGAACGCGCGCGAATCGGGGGTGGAGTCGTTGCTGCCGTCACCGGTGATTCCAATGGCTTGGCGGGGGGCGTCGCCGGGGAGAGCCTTGGCGAGGTAGGTGGCGGTGGTCGGTGGCATGGCGGTACTGAAGAGAACGTAACTTTGCCCGGCATTTGTTTTCTGATTTGGGTTTGCACCATAAGCCCCCATGATCACATCGGCGAGGCCATCGCCGTTGACGTCTCCCGCTCCGGCGACACTGCGCCCCATAAAGTTGAGGGGATCAATCCCCTGGATACGGAATCCGTTCGCACCCAAACTACTTAGGGCTACTGGAGTGCTATCTTGTTTTCCAAAAATGACGTAACTCTCACCTATTCTGGGAAAGTAGCTGTTGTCGAATGTTGCCCTTGGTGCGCCAACAATCAAATCTGCTAATCCGTCGCCGTTGAGATCCCCTGCCCCATGTACGCTTGTTCCTGAGTAATCGTAGCGATTGATTCCTTCGATTTGGAATCCACTATTTCCAAGGGTCTCCAATTCGATGGGTTCATCGTCCGGTTTTCCAAAAACAACATAACTGTGTCCGTTTCTACTTTGGTACTCCCTTCCATTATAATTGAATACCGAACCGGCTCCATCTGCCCCTATGACAATATCAGCGAGTCCGTCCCCGTTTACATCACCTGCGCCTGAAACGCTTCCACCCGCAAAATCATACTTGTTTATGCCACTGATGAGGAAGCCTTTAGATTCCAAATTAGAGAGTGAAACAGTGGTGTCATCGTCTTTTCCGAAAACCACATAACTTTCTCCCGTACGATTTGAGTAGTAGCCGTAGAGGTTTGGAATATAATCACCGGCTCTTCGAGCGCCAATAACCAAATCTGCCAATCCATCTCCGTTGACGTCTCCCGCACCAGAGACACTGCATCCGGAACAATCAGCAGGATCCATTCCTTGGATAACAAATCCCTTCTGGCCAAGATTACTTAGAACAATAGTAGAACTATCGGTTTTACCAAATACAACGTAGCTTTGACCTTCTCCAAATAGTTGAGATCCAGACGGATCATAGCCCCCATTAAATGCGTTCGAAGCTCCAATAACTAGGTCGTCTAATCCATCACCATTCACATCGCCGGCACCGGAAACGCTGATCCCCGAGTGATCGTTCTTGGCGATTCCAGTAATTTGGAACCCCCCAATTCCGAGGTCACTTAAGAAAACAGCATTAGGATCCGGTTTCCCGAAAACGACATAACTTTCACCTGCTAAAATAGAAGCTCTGGATGCCCCAATCACTAAGTCCGCAAAACCATCCCCATTCACATCACCCGCACTCGATACGCTTAGCGATGAATAATCATAGGGATTTTTCCCTTCGATACGGAATCCTCCACTGCCAAGATTGCTCAGCTCAACCGGTGTGGAATCCAACTTTCCGAATACGACGTAGCTTTCCCCTACGTTGTACCTAGTACCGATGTCACGGCGGAAGGCTCCGACTATCAGATCCGATAGCCCATCGCCGTTGACATCCCCCGCGCCCGAAACTTGCCATCCGGAATAATCGTAGGCTGCAATTCCATTGATGACAAACCCTGGATAGGTGGTGCCGAGTTCGGATAACTCGATGATCTTATTCACGGGGGGATCGAAGAACTCACCTATCGCAAAAAATCCAAACTCTGTTGCTTTGCCACTGATAATTTGGCGTGAAGTATCCAAAGATTGATTTGGAAGAGCTGACCATGGGCCTGATTCAAAATTTGCAGTATAAAGTGTCAGACTGGATTCATCAAGCCCCGCAATATCGGCGTCCGTATAGCGAAAGGAGACATCAGCCGAAGTCCAATTGGTGCGTTCTGTTCTGAGCATCCAGTATGTGTTTGCAGGCTTTGGAATTCCTTCCACAAAAAAGTTGTTCCTAGCCAGTGTCACCGTTTGTGTGGAGGTGGTGGAGCCGTCTGCGAAGTCGATGAACGCGCGCGAATCGGGGGTGGAGTCGTTACTGCCGTCACCGGTGATTCCAATGGCTTGGCGCGGGGCATCGCCGGGGAGCGCCTTGGCGAGGTAGGTGGATAAGGTGGGGGGCGTGGCAGTGCTAAAGACAACGTAACTTTGTCCGGCTTCGAAGATGTTATCGGGGTCTGCCCAAGAGGCCCCGATGATCACATCGGCAAGGCCATCGCCGTTGACGTCGCCCGCAGCGGAGACTCTTGATCCAGAATTATCATAGCTGGCAATTCCCTCGATACGGAAGCCTGAACTTCCGAGATTGCTGAGCGCGATGGTGGAGTTGTCTGCTTTTCCGAAAACAACATAACTTTCCCCTGCGGCAAATTTTCCATCGGGGTCGGAGGCAAAGGCACCGATGATCAAGTCTGCCAAACCATCACCGTTCATGTCACCTGCACCGCTGGCGCTGTACCCGGAGTAGTCGTCCCTGTTGACGCCATCGATGCGGAAACCTTTGGTGCCGAGGTTCGCGAGATCAAAGGGTGTGGAGTCGGTGGTACCGAAAAGAACGTAGGTTACGCCAGAGTTTGATTTTCCATTCAAATCAGAATTATAGGCTCCCACAATCAAGTCCGCAAGGCCGTCGCCGTTCACGTCTCCGGCGCCGGAGACGTCGTGGGCCAATCTATCTCCTTCTGCAAGACCATCGATGCGAAAGCCCCGGGTTCCAAGATTGCTGAGAAGAATAGTGAAGGTATCGGTTTTTCCGAAGAGGAGGTAGGCGGAGCCCGCGTTACTCAATCCATTTGGATCAGCTTCATAGGCACCCACCAAAAGGTCATCTAGTCCATCGCCGTTGAAGTCTCCCGCGCCGGAAACCCGGTGTCCGGAAAGATCATTCTCGTTAGCTCCCTCAATCAAAAAACCACCCGAGCCGAGAGTACTGAGTTCTACGGTTGTGGTGTCGGTTTTGCCGAACACTACGTAGCTTTCTCCGGAGTTCGAGTATCCTCCCCCGTCGGCTTCAAGGGCTCCCACAATCAAATCCGTTAGGCCGTCACCGTTGACGTCCCCGGCACCTGAAACGCTGAAACCAGAGTTATCATCCTTATCGATTCCGTTGATCTGGAATCCGCCGCTGCCGAGATTTTCCAAATCGACGTCGCTGGAATCAGCTTTTCCGAAAACGACATAGCTTCGGCCTTCTTGTGTTGAGTAGAACCCACCGTAAGGAGATGGAATAAGTTCCCCGGCAAATAATGCACCGACGATGAGATCCGCAAGGCCATCGCCGTTAAGGTCTCCCGCGCCGGAAACGCTGTACCCGGTACGGTCATAGACATCGATTCCCGGAATACGGAAGCCCCCTGTTCCCAGGTTGCTGAGTTCAACGGGAGTTTGATCCAATTTGCCGAAGACGACATAGGCTTCTCCCGCATAACCAAGTCCATTCGGATTCGCGTTGTTCGCCCCCACGATTACATCAGCAAGGCCGTCGCCGTTGACGTCGCCCGCACCCGAGACACTGACTCCTGACCGATCGTACGGATTAAATCCGTTGATGACAAACCCCGGATGGTTGGTACCGACTTCAGACAACTCGATGACATCGTTCACGGGTGGGGCGAAGAATTCTGCAATCGCGAAATACCCCAGATTGGTGACGGTCCCTTTGATTTCTTGACGAAAGCCATCGAGTGTACTGTCTTGCACTGGCAACCATGGTCCAAGGGGTGTCTCGGCGGTGTAGAGGGTGAGCAAAAACTCTTGAAGGCCCGCAATCTCTGCGTCGGTGTAGCGGAACGTGACTTCGGCGGAAGTCCAGTCGGTACGATTGGTGGTGAGTTCCCACATCACCGAGGCGGGTTTGGGGATGTCCTGAATCGCGAAGTTGTTGCGGGTCAGTGTCACCGTTTGTGTGGAGGTGGTGGAGCCATCGGCGAAGTCGATGAACGCGCGCGAATCGGGGGTGGAGTCATTACTGCCATCGCCCACGATGCCGATGGGTTGGCGGGGGGCGTTGCCGGGGAGAGTCTGGGTACGGTAGGTGGCGGTGGTGGATGGTGTTGCGGTACTGAAGAGAACATAGGATTCGCCGGCGTTGATTCTTCGAGGGTAACCCGGATCGGCGCCGTTTGATCCAATAATCAAGTCCCCCAATCCGTCACCATTCACATCGCCTGCAGCGGAAAGGCTTCTGCCAGAGTTGTCAAATCGTTCAACACCATTAATTTGGAATCCACGGACGCCCAA
>JANRMB010000172.1:0-4284 GCA_033761985.1 Candidatus Sumerlaeia bacterium
CGCGTTCCTTCTTTCCGGGGATGCTGGCGTTACTATTGTTCCTATCCTACTACGGAACACGCGAGTGGATCGCCTTTGGTCGGGTGGATATTCCAGCGTTGGCGTTCGCAGTTTGTGGCATGGCCGCGTGCAGCAACAAACACCGAATTGTGGGGGTTACTCTGGGGACACTGATGCTCTGTTTGGCGTTCTTTACCAAGCAGACGCAGATCATTGCACCGGCGGCAATTTTTCTGGGATTATGGTGGCAAGGGGAGCGAAAGTTGGCTGTGGGATTTGCCGGTGCTTTGGGAATTCTTTGCGGTTCGCTTCTCTACTACGGTACGCTGATCACCCAAGGGGAGTTTTGGCTGCATTTGGTGGACTACAACCGGAACGCGATGAACTGGAATGCGTTTCTGGGCTTTCTTCTAAACACAGAACTTGACTTTGCCTGGGGAGCGTATGTCTTGCTGATACTCGGCTGGGGAATCGCGTATCTGCTGCGCAAGATTCGCGGAAAAATCCCCAGGGAAATTGATCCGGCAAAGCACCGTCCCCGTTCGCGTGCGCTTCCGATTCTTGTCTGGTATTCCATTCTGTCTCTCCTGTTCACGGTCACATCGGCGAAGGTTGGTTCTGCCGTGAATTACTATTTGGAGTTCCACCTTGCCGTGTCCCTCTTGGTGGCGTTGGTTCTGGGGTTGTTGATGAAGGAACTCCCCCACCGCGAGAAAATGTGGCATCGCTCGGCTATTTGGACGGCAAACATTTCTCTGATTGTGGCGCTGGGTGCCTACGGAATCAGCCAATACCTTCCCCGGGAAAAACTTGGGGGAGCAGCCATTCGGCAGATTGTCTTCACGCCGATTCCACAACGCACCTCTCACTTTGATTACGTGTATGCACAGGTGGCGCAGGCCTCTGATCCAGTACTCTCGGATGATCCCACTTTTCAGGTCTTCAGCGGTCAGCGTGCTATTTTTCAACCGTTCATTATGTCGCAACTTGCGGCGGAGCGGCAGTGGAGTCCGGAATTGCTCATCAATCGGATTTATCAACGGGACTTTGAGTTGATTATTCTTACGCAGCCGATTCGGCGCGTGAATGATGCGAATGAGCTGATTCCGGAGTATGCTCCCGTTCAGGGGTGGGCACCTCAGATTATTGCGGCGATTGCTTCAAGCTATAAATTTCATGAACAAGCCGGGCGTTTTCATCTGTACATCAGACCAGACGAGGAACGATTTCAACGGGGATTACAATCGGCAGGAAATTCTTCACAAGTAAGAGAGAAACCTACTAGCTAATCAGGAAAGGCCGTTGAAGACGTCAGTTTGGGACTTCATGCGATGCTCAAACTCCCGGGCAATCAACCCACAAGCGTAAACGCCTCCGCAGAACCACGGTTCCAGCGCGATGGTTACCAATGCAGCGCGGGTGTTAATCAAATCGGCGAATTGATGGGCAACTTCCGAAGGAAACTGTACGTCCCATTCCTGCTGGCTCCACACGGTGACATTGCCCTCGGGTTGGCGGGTCGTGGCAAAATCGAGATCAATATCCACCCATAGGGGGACAGAGGAATGGCGGCTTTGAGCATATCGTTGAAGCAGCCCGGAAAGACTCGATTCCGTGTTCAGGTGATGCTCACCGCCACGATAGTCTCGCAGCGTTCCGTTATCGCCCGGGAAGCGATGGTATTCGTGGATGCACCCGGAATACACATGGCGACAAAAGCCCCATTGTATCGCGGGAATGACCCAACCGCCATCATCCACCCGTGTGGAATTAACCACGTTCTGCACGGCATCCAGATTGGTTAGTAACGATTCCTCATACTTCCAAGGGCGGGGCTTTTCCCCCATATCCAGATGGGCATCCAAGCGTAACAGATCGGGGACAGAGGAGAACGATTCTTCCTGATGTGCAGCCCACGCCGCCACCAATACGGCGCGGTGGTCCAACGTGACAAGAGTGGGTATTCGTGGACATGGGAGCCGTTGAAAGTTCATCGCCTGGGAAAGCTTTCCCAACGGAGTGATGCCGCTTACAAACTGCGGATCAGGCATGGTACAACCGATTCACACGAATATGTTCCTCGACCAAGGCTGGAACCAAATCAGTTATAACTTCCCCGGTGCGAATGCGACGGCGTACCTCGGAGGAAGAGATGTTGGGGAGCAATCCCGGACGTGTGTCCCCGGGGGACAGAGGACGCGGTATCTCCAGCGGTGGGGCGAGCGTGAGCAATTCCTCGCCACGAAACCAGTTCACCACATCGTGAAAAACATCCGAACCCGTTAGTAAACGATACTCGGATTTGGGATCGTGCTTTTTCAACGCCTGAATCGTGTGGAACATATACGAAACACCCCCGAGTGTTTCCTCAATCGTGCTTACATCCACGCGATCGACGGTGAATTCACGGATGCCGAGTCGACACATCTCGATGCGGTCGAAATAACTGGCGCCAAACTCTTTGCCATAGGCGTGGTTAAAGGTGGGAACGATGAGGACCTTCTGAATGGCTGAATGCTGAAGCGCCCACAACACCACCATGGCATGGGCACGGTGAAAGGGATCAAATGAACCACCAAAAATACCAATCACAGGAGAGGTCGACATGGGCAGGTACTAAGCTTCCAAGTGAAACACGTGAAATTCCGGGGGGCAGAGCACCCTCAAGGGGAAGAATGCACCAACCCCACGGGAAGTCAACGCCCGGAGTCCCCGATGTAAGATGGGTCCATCCACAAGAAGGCGTGAGGCGCCACAACCGGAAAGAACCGTTCCGAAGAAAGGGAGGCGCATTTGACCACCGTGCGTGTGCCCCGCAATCGCAATCGAGGCTCCAACCTCCTGCGCCAGTGCATAAGCTTCCGGAGTATGCACCAAGCAGAGACGTGGTTCAGGGAAGGCGAGAAGTTCGAGTCGTTCCGCATCCCCGAGTGGAATGTAGGGCGACTCCAAGCCCTGAATGCTGAGGGAGGAATCGCCCCGTTGGAGCACCACACCGGAATTCGAGAGGTTTCTCCACCCCTGATTTAGGGCGATTCGTTTCAAGCGCGTGGGGGACTTCCAGAAATCATGATTCCCACGGACAAAATACACGCCATCGGGAGCCTGAAGTTGGGAAAGATAGTCTTGAACGTGATTCACATGGGGATACTTGGATAGAAAATCTCCACCGAAGAGTATCAGATCCGGCTTCTGGCGCTGAATTTCTCCGAAGACAAACTCCGTCCACTCAGGCTGTAGAGTGTGATGCAAATGCCAATCGGTGAAGTGAACAATGGTATAGCCGTTCCAGTCGGGCTTGAGACCGGGGAGTTCCCTGGGAGAGAGGCGCACATGGTGCACACGCAGCGAACCAACTTGATTGATGGGCTGGAGGAACCATAGCACAAGACGCGACAAAGCGGAGTAGCGGGAAAAGGGGACAGGGGAGCCTTGAGGGAAGGGGATGACATCCGTTCGAGGTGCAAACCAACGAAGCCGACGCCGAAGGTATTGAAGCCGAAACTCCGCCAGAAGAATCAGCACACCCAAGAAGGATAAAATCCACAAGAGCAGTGGAACTGCGAATCCCGCAGGACCCCAATATGTTTGAGCAACGAGGAAGAGGGACAGGACAGTCCCCGCAGGGAGCCCCCCCAACGCCACGATTTTCTTGATGGAAGACTCGTGTATCATGGCGAGGTAGTGGTTGTAGACAAAGACAAAAACCGCATTCAAGGCGAGCGCGGTGAGGAAAAACAATAGGACGAGAACAACAAGGAATATCATGATTCGTTCGCTTTTCCAGCCTTGAAAATCAGATTATTCCACCAGATTTGGTATGAATTGGTAACCCGTGGTTATTGCGTGCCGGGATACGGATGATCGGGAATACCGTCGGAGTTTCCATCATGAGAACATTGAATCATGACGGCGTTTTCTTCCTTGTTGAAAACAAACGTATAGGTACCACTGGAAGGGCATGTGGGAGCCTCGGAGTCGCCGAAGAGAACTTTCGCTTCTTCAGAGTCGACAGTTTTCCCGATGAAGGGCAACTGACTGTAATCCTCGATGCTTTGATCAAAAGCGTAGGTATAGGCGGCATCCTGAAGAACGAGTTGATTGAATTGGCAGGCATTTGACCGGGATGTTTCCCGAGCCTTAATGAACCCGGGTACGGCAATGGCCGTAACAATCCCGATGTAGGCAGGAAGAAAGGTACTCCCCAAACCAGCACTAGGAGTGATTTCCGGTGAAATGGTTCTCCAAATTGTCCCTTCCGGGATGTTGTGGCGCGAGGTGATG
>JANRMB010000173.1:0-3198 GCA_033761985.1 Candidatus Sumerlaeia bacterium
AAGAGATAATCAAAAATCCCGTTCTGGCGATGTGGGATGTGGAGCCCTTCGCCATCAGCGATGGCGTTCTTTCTGGCAGAGCATGCGACGATTTATTCGGTGTTGCAGCAATTATTTGGGCGCTCAGGCAAATGGCCACAAGCAAGCAACCCAGAATCAGAACAGTGGCTGGGTTCTTCACCCGAGCGGAAGAGGCGGGATTCTGTGGGGCTTTGGCAGCGGTAACAGACCCTGAGATACGTAAAACTTTGCCGGCTGATGCATTGTACGTCTCGGTGGAGATCAGTCGGGAGAATCCGGCGGCTCCGTTGGGTGGGGGGGCCGTTATCAGGCTTGGAGATAAAGCAGGCCTCTTCAATACAAAGGGAGTTACAGAGCTCATGGAGCTAATACTCCCCAAAAGTGAACAATTCAACAACACCCCGCGCCGCGTCTTAATGGATGGGGGCACCTGCGAGGCCACGGCATTTTCCGCCCATGGCCTGCGTGCTGCCGGGCTCTGCGCACCGGTAAGGAATTACCATAACATGGTGGAAGGTTCTACAGAGATTGCACCCGAACAGGTCAGCCTCAATGACCTTCAAGATTTGGGGGAGATGATTCTTTTGGCAGGGCTGGGTGGGGTGGAAACTGAACATAAAGAGACTTCCATCTTGGAAAAACTGCCGGTTTTTGCCCAAACCGGGCGGGAACGCTTAAATTTTATCCCCATAAAAGAAAAAATTCTTCAATTCTCTTGAAAGGAGGCTTCGTTAACTCACAAATCTCGTCCGGTTTTTGCTCAGCAGAAACTCACCCACCAAACTAAATCCTATCAGAAAGAAAACAATCCATGAAAAACACACACCATTTACTGACACTTGCCGCGGCTGCAATTCTTGCCGGCTCCGCAGCACAAGCCCAATCCCTCACCGGATTCACCCGAATCACGACAAAAACTGAATTGCTGAGCGTTCAAGGAGCAAAAGCTGACTTTGACGCTAACGCCCTCGCAGTAGGAAACGGTGGCACACTTTACGTGGTCGATTCCGACTCTGCTGCAGGAACAACTGGCCAATCCATTCTTCGTGTTGTACCTGGTTCTCCCAACACCATCGGATTGATGGCTGATCAAGCTCAACTCGTGGCTGCCATTGAAGCGGTAAACGGAACAACAGCGGTAACTTCTTTCAGCCCTCGCCAGATAGCTGTCCTTCAAAACGGCAACATTGTGGTAACCGGCTTCACCAACGTGGCGAATGCTGACACAATCCTGATTATGACAAACGCTGTGCCCGCAACGATCTCCGTTTTGCATACATCTGTAAACGGTGCTGACTCAGCAATTGATGGTGTTGAAGCGATGACCACCATCGGCAACACGATCTATGCCGCTACCAACGAAAACAACGGCAACGCCACTACTGCTGATGCGATTATTGCTTTCGACGGCCTTGGTACTGGTCCCGCACTTTCTGGAGTTACTGTCATCAATAAAGCCGGTCTCGAAGCAGCTTTCGGTGTTGCCAATGAATCTGCAGTGAATGCTCTTGCGACAGATGGCACTGACTTGTTTGGAACGATCAGTGTTTCGGGTACAGCTCCTGATGTTGTTGGCAGAATCACAACCGCAGGTGTTGCTACTGTTCATATCAACAAAACCAGCGTTGTAAATGCATTGGCTGCGCTTGATCCCTTGGTTACTGATGTTGGATACGGCGCGATTGCTGTGGATGCCAACGGAACCGTATATCTTGGTAACTCCTTTGGTACAGCGGCATCCGCATATGATGATAACATCGTCGCGGTTTCCAATATTAGCGGCGGTGCAGGTACCGTTACAACAATCAGCAAAACTGATCTTGCAACGATTTTGGCTCTCCCCAGCGGCACTCCCTTCGTCGGAAACGATTCCTTGGCATTTGATGCCACCAACAATCGTATCGTGTTCTCCGAAGGTAGCTCCACAAGCCCTTCTGCTGAAGGTCAGTGGTTCTTCAGCCCCGTTGCTCCCGCTTCCAGCGTAACCAACTGGGACATGCACGAATAAGCAACACTCTCCAAATTGCAAAAAGAAATCCCCGGGGCCAAAAGCTCCGGGGATTTTGTTTTACACATCAGGTTAGTTTCGGGGTGGACTGGTTTTGAGGAATTTCTTCATCGCTTCCAACGCTTTATCCTGAAGCTGATCCACGATGTCTTGAGGTTCATCAGGTGGGTGGGTAGAGTGTTCCATCGTTGATTGGCGCTGGGGTGATTCATTCTGATTTTCGGAAAGCTGTGTGGTGGTTTCGTGATCGGATTGAGCCTTCCGGCGCGGTGTGGTGGCCTTGGGTGTACCCATGCCTCGTGTAGCCATATTGCCGGTCATTACGCCCATTTGAATTTGGCTGGCGATATCATCGATGGCGCCCGGGGAGTGCGGAATCATCATGACGTTTGAATTGGAGCCGGCGCCGATTTCCTTCAACGTATCGAAGTATTGGCTGAGGATCACTATCCGCATCACGTCTTCCGCTGAGGAATCGGGAATGGAGCGTTGGAATTCCTCCACGCTTTGGCGAAGACCATCGATGATGGCCTTCCGCTGACCGGCGATCCCTTCCCCGCGAAGGATGGCGGATTGGGCTTCTGCTTCCGCTTGTTTAACGCGGAGAATTTTTTCTGCTTCGCCTTTTTGTTCCGCTGCTTTGCGCATCCGTTGGGCGGCGTTGATTTCGTTCATGGCCGTTTTTACATTCGGGGCGGGGTCAACGTCGTTCACCAACGCCTTCACAATCCCGTAGCCGTACTTGTTCATGGTTTCTTCCAGTCCACTTTTCACAGCAACAGCAATGTCGTCCTTGTTTTGGAACACCTCATCCAACTTCATACGGGGAACTTGGGCGCGTACTTCATCGTAAACATAGGATTCAATCTGAGTCTGCGGATTGGATAGTTCGTAGAAGGCTTCGCGGATCCGGTTGGGCATCACGAAGTACTGCACCGCCACCATGAGATGCACAAAAACGTCGTCGACGGTTTTGGTTTCCACGCGGACGTTGAGTTCCTGGATTCGGAGGCTGACGATACCTGCACGCCGTTCAAATGGGGTGAGAAGGTGCAAACCCGCCTGGGCGACTCGGCTGAAACGCCCAAGGTTTTCGATGATGGCGGCCGTTTTTTCTTTCACCGTAAATAACCGGGGGATGGGGATGAAGAACAGCATGAGGTAGTGCT
>JANRMB010000174.1:0-8215 GCA_033761985.1 Candidatus Sumerlaeia bacterium
CCGGATGGGTGAGGACTTTGACAGCGCCCTGGGCAAGGAGTGCCGGTTGATAGGCACTGATGGACTCCATCAGGCACACGGCGACTTCCCACCAAGTGGTGCGATCCTGAATGACATGGGAGATTTTCGTCAGATCTGAGGAGGGGCTCATGCTGATGATGATCAACCCGCTACGACTCGTGGCCCACGGTTGATACGTCAAGTCCGCGACCAACCGAATGTCATTCGGAAGACCTTCGTCCCCCATCATGGAAATCAGGGTGGAGGCAGTAGTGGGGGAAAACCCAACAAATTGAAGGGTGGATAAGCTACGGTGAGCCATGAATCAGCAGAACCCTGCAAGCAAACAATGAGAGTATTGTTCGCTCGAAAACGGTGAACGTCAATCGTTTGATGAAAAACGGTTTTGAAAAACGCCAATTTTGCGGCTCATCCACAAAATCCCTGTTTTCTCTCCCCGGTGTTTCGGCATAAACTGTCCCATTACTTGCACTACTACAAACAACATCACTCAATAACGCCGAAAGTGAACCCCCATGAATCCCACAGTCGCCGAAGTTCAGGACCTCTTGGAAAAAGCCCCTGCAGGTGGGCGTTTGACGGATGAAGAGGCTCTTCTCCTCTTTACCGATGCCCAACTTCCCGAACTTTCCGTGGCGGCAACCAAGATGCGGTACAAGCTGCACCCCACCAAGCGCGTAACCTACATCATCGATCGCAACATCAACTACACCAACGCTTGCCTCGCCGATTGCGACTTTTGCGCTTTCTACCGCAAACACAACGATGCCGATGCCTACATCCTGACCAAGGAGGAGCTCGGCCAGAAGATTGAAGAAACCATCGAACTCGGCGGTAATCAGATCCTTCTACAAGGGGGAATGCACCCCCGGCTGAAGCTCGACTTCTACACCGATATGCTCAGCTTCATCAAGAAAACCTATGGCATCCACTTGCATGCGTTCAGCGCCCCTGAAATTCATGCCTTCTCCAAAATCAACAAACTCTCCTATGAGGAAGTTCTGACCGCTCTGCGTGAAGCCGGCCTCGATTCCCTCCCCGGCGGGGGAGCGGAAATTCTGGTGGACCGCGTTCGGGAGGAAATCACCCGGGGTAAAGTCAATACCCGGGATTGGCTGGAAGTGCACCGCACGTGGCACAAGATCGGCGGCAAGAGCAGTGCCACCATGATGTTTGGCCATGTGGAGACGCTGGCGGAACGCGTGGAAACATTCCGGCGATACCGCGATTTGCAGGACGAGACCCAAGGCTTCACCGCCTTTATTGATTGGACGTTCCAACCCGAGAACACCAAACTGGGTCGTGAGCGCAATCTTGCCGAAGTCGGAAGCTGGGATTACCTCCGCACCACCGCCATCGCCCGTCTGTATCTGGACAACGTCCCCCACTTGCAATCCAGTTGGGTCACCCAAGGGGGGCGGATCGGTCAGATCAGCCTCTTCTACGGGTGCGACGACATGGGTTCCATCATGATTGAGGAGAACGTGGTACGCGCGGCAGGGGCAAACTTCCGCATGACCGAGCAGTACCTCCGCAATTTGGTGAGTGAAGCGGGGTTCGAACCCTGCAAACGGAACTTCTTCTACAAGCTGCTGGAATAAGTTATTGGAATTTCACCGCATTCCGTAATTCGTCAAACCGTGCCCCGAGTAACGTGATTTCGTAGAAGACCAGATCACCCCGTTTGGGGCGGTCTCGGTGGAATGGGAACACGATTGCCTCGAAGTCCATTTCAGCATCTTCACTCACCGCAAAAAGGCGTCTACCGCCAATCTGCATGGAGCCCAAAGCCTGTTCAAAAGGAGCGGGAAGCGCTTGGCCCCCCAACCAGTATTGTTGCGGCTCCCGAAAGGCCAACGTGTCGCCGATCATGGTTCCATCACCCCGGCAAATACGCACATGCACCCGGAGAATTTGCCCCTGTTCGGGTGTTTTGCCGTTCCCTTTTTTCAAATCCAGATAATAGAATCCACCGGTGGCATCCACCCAAGCGGTGGAGGCATCGCCCTGCCTCATCTTTTGGAAGTCGGCAATCAACTGGAGGGTTTCGGTGCTGGCTTTGTCTCCCATCCGTTCATAATAGAGCTCATCATAAACAACAAGGGGGGCGCCTTCCACGGGCTGCGTGGCGGGGTGTGATTCATCGGCATAGACCGCGAAGGGTGTCGTGAGCAGCAGGGAAGAGAGGAAAAGTTTGGAGAAATCAGGGAACACGCTTCACATCCCTTTCGGTTTGTTGGCTTTGCTCCAGATGTTCCTCGGGTTTGTAGGTGGGATTGTAGATGATTTCCTCGCCGGGTTTGGTGTTGATGGGATTTGCGGTTTCAATAAGGTCGGTACTGAGATCCGCAACGCTGGCAATGGTTCCTTCCCCCATGGTGCTGTCCTGATAGAAGCCGCGGAATGCCTCGATGGTGGGGGTATTCTCGTTTTCAGAGACCATGGTGATGCGGTAGCGCATGTGGGTAAATTGGAGGTTTCCCCACACCAGCAACCCACCGGGGGTATGCCCATAATTGGGGTTCGGTGTGCCATCGGGGTAGAATTGCGCGATCTGACCATGTGAGTCGTTATCGATTCCAATATATTGCCAAGCACCCCAGTCTTCGCCGTTGGGGCTTACCTGCATCTCCACCATGACATCTGTTCCTTCCGGAACGTTTTCCTTCCAAAGAGGGGCGAGAGCGTTGGAGGGGAAGTCGAAGGGTTCAGCAGGGGAGAGGATGGTACCTTGACGAAGGCCGTCCCCTTCTCCCGGAGCCAGTTGAAGACCTTCCGGCGTGGCGATGATCCCTTCGGCGAGGAAGCCCTCGGGGAGTTTCCAGGATCCGAGGAAATTGCGAACGTAAAACGCCCGGGGCTGAAGTTCGGGGTCCATGCCGTTGTAGGTGGTGGACTCGGTCGATTCTTCCTGCACGGTCAGGGGAATATCCGGAATGGGAGCGGAAGAACGAAGCGAGGAATCTTGGGAATCGGAGTCGATTTGTGTCGATTCAGTGCTGTTGACTTCTTTTGCAGCGGCATGGGTTTGTGTTTTGGGTTCCGTTTCACGGTTGCCAAAAAGCAACACAAGCGCAACAGCCAGAATCCCTGCTCCTGCAATCCCAGCGATGATTTTATTGTTCATTTTTTCGTTCCTCATTAAGGATGTTAATGTGCGATAGAGAATTTCCCCTGCAGGAATTGCAAGTGAAAATAGCTTTGTGTGCAGAATAATAAATCAGCGGATTAGCGCTCTGGGAGCGGACATACAAAATAGGTTGTAAGGGGTGGTTACAAGATATGTTGTGAGTGGTGTGGAAAAAAAGTAAAGAATACTTTTTTGTGAGTTGTTTTGTGTTGACGGGCTTTTGGGAATTTCTCATGAGGTGAGTATCATCAACTTTTTCAGATTCTTTTGAATCGTTTTCAAAATCTCCCGGCGGTACCAAATGCTGGAGGGATTCAGTCAGCGGTCTAAAATAATCCGAAAAAATGATCGAATTCATTTTTTGGAATAGGTGCCCTCCCATGAAGCTTTCCACCCTCTTCTCCAAGTCAGCCGCTGCAGCGTTTCTTACCGCCGCAACACTCTCCGCCACCACCGTTCAGGCCGCGGGTGGCTTCCCTCAGCCCACCATCTGTACCCGGAGCTGCTGGGGCGCCCGTGCCCCCAAAAGCACCGCCACACAAATGGCCTCGTTGAATCGCGCGGTGATTCACCACACAGCCGGCGCCACCGATTGGGATACCACCTCGCAATCCACCTCCATCACCAAAGTCCGCGCGATTCAAAACCTCCACATGGACGTCAACGGTTGGGCCGACCTCGGCTATCACTTTCTGGTGGATAAATTGGGCAACCGCTTCGAGGGCCGTGCCGGTTCCATCAGCAGTCTTCCCCGTGGGGCGCATGATAGCAACAACACCAACTCCATGGGCTTCACGCTGATGGGTTATTGCCACACCCCCTACAATCACCAACCCCCCACGGCAGCACGCAATGCCATCTATGACTTGATCGCGTGGAAAATGCCGAACCCCTATACCGGCCTTGGCGGCGGAAGCTACAACGGAAACAGCAACGTGGGCTTCCTGTGCGGTCACCGTGATGTTATGGCCACCGCGTGCCCCGGGGACACGTTCTATCCCTATATCGGCACCAACTTGAACGCCGGTGAAGCCCGTCTGGCGGTCAACTCCCGCATCACCGGTGGTGGCGCCGTAGAGGTGATTGTGGACAACGACTCCAGCGCCTTTACGGCTTCCACAAGCTGGTTCCCCGGTACTTCTGTGGCGGGCTACTACGGAACCAACTACCATGCCCGCGCCACGGGTAGCGTGAGCGACGCCGCCACCTTCAAAGGGGCGATCCCAAGCGATGGGAACTGGGAAGTGTACATCCGCCACACTGCCGCCAGCAACCGGGCCACTGCTGCACCCGTGATTGTTTACCACACGGGCGGAAGCACCACCGTCAACGTAAACCAAACCATCAACAACGGCGTATGGATTTCCCTCGGCACCTACAGTATGTACCAAGGCTCTACCGCAACCCGTGTGGGTGTAAGCTGCTGGACGTCTTCCGGTGCCTACGTGATTGCCGATGCCGTCAAATACGTGAAGCGCTAATTCACCTTCGCGCTGCCAACCAGAGAGAAGACAAATCCCCCGATCTCGCGACCGGGGGATTATTGTTTTCTAGTAGCTAAGGCGGGAACGGATTAGGAACCGGTATTGCCTGCCGAGGGGTTGTTCCGGCGTTCCTCAATCTTGGACTTCAGGTTCTGGCGAAGGCGTTCAATTTCCTGCTGCCGCTCTCCGGGTTGAGCTGGAACCGCTGCGGGTGTGGACTGAATGGTGGCGGCGGGATTGGGAGTCTCACGCACAAACACGTTGTACGGGATCGTCAGGCGGAAGGCTTCATCGCCCAGCTTCCCATCAATGTGCAAATCACCGGAGCTGCTTCCCATTTGTTTGGGGGCAATCATCGTCAAATCCAGGGCTCCGGAACCGGGACGCCCTTCCGGAGCTTTGACCGCCTCAAAAGACACCGCAACTTCCTGAGCACCGATCAACGGAGCCACGGTGATGGATTCCGCCGTGAACGTCCGCTCTTTTTTCCCGGTCAGAATAATGCGCCGACGGCTTTCCGTTTCGGGAGGAACCGTACCGAAGAAGACTTTGGAGGGTTGGGCCACGAGTTCCCCACGAACGAGTCCGCGAATGGGAAGTGTCAAAACCGGGACGTTGGCGCTATCGGTGTTAATGGTGACGTTGCCATCAATGTTCCCGGCGGGGAGGGAATCGGGGACGGTTACCGACACAGGGATGCGCTCACCGGTCTTTTTGGTTTTCTCGTCGGTGTAGGGCTCGGACTTCCCAACCGTTACCAGTAAGGACTCTTTGGAGGAGACCACCTGACCAATCGTCAGCGGTTTGCCGGAGACGTTGATGATTGCTGTCTCTTTGGTCACGGAAGTTCCCTGATCCACTTCCTCAAACGCGAGCATCGGGGTTTGAAGCGAAACAGAAACAAGTACTTCACCGGTGAAGGAAAGAATGTACGCCTGCTTGCCGGCGTCATCGGTATTCACCGTAATAGTCTTGGTGTTGACGCCTTGGCGACGGGCGGAATCGAACGTTGCTTTGATGACATCGCTTTCCCCGGGGGCGAAGACTTTCTTTTCCAACTCGGGGACGGTGCAGCCGCAGCTCGCGCGGATGTTGTCGATGGTGATGGTGCGGTCGGAGACGTTCTTGAACGGGAACGTCACGGTGACTTTATCGCCTTGTTCCACAGTTCCATATTCAAAGCGCTCGTATTCGAATTTGAGAGCGGGCTCCACGGTGGGGGCGGGCTGGGAAGCAGCTTCTGCCGAGGGAACGGTGGCTGGGGCAGCGGGGGCGGTTTCTTGTGCGGATGCATTCGAGCAAAGCAACCCGGCCAAAACAAATGTCAGTGTCAGTGAAGTTGATTTCATCAACGGGGATTTCATGAGGTTTCCTTTGGTTTTTATTGGGTCTTCGTCTTCCTTTGGAAGACTGCAATTTGGTGATTTAGGTTAGGCGAGGTGCACAGAATTTAAGCTTCCGCTTTTGAATCCTGCCAAATCAAGAGCAACCCAGAAGAAGCCGATGCTCCGGGCAAAATCAACGATCTTCTCCCGATTTTCAAGCGCTTTGGGAAAATCCGTGGGGTGTAATTCCAATCGGGCGACTTGTTCGTGGTGGCGGCAACGGAATTCCACCAATCCCAGGGTGCGGAGGAATCCCTCCATTTTGGCCACTTGTTCCAGCTTGGCGCGTGTCACCGGGGAACCATAGGGAATGCGCGAACTCAGGCAGGGGCTTGCGGGCCGGTCGTGGTTGGGAAGCCCGTAGAATTGCGCCAAGGCCCGCACGTCGCTTTTTGTGCATCCGGTCAACCGCAGCGGTGAGACCACGCCATGCTTCGCCACGGCCTGCAACCCCGGACGGTAATCCCCGCCATCGTCGACGTTGGAGCCATCCATCACCACGGGAATTCCCCGCTCCTCAGCGAGCTTGGTGAGGCGCTGATACAACTCGTTTTTGCAGAAGAAGCAGCGATTGATGGGATTGGCGGCGTAGTTTTCAATCTCCAACTCGCTGTACTCGATGATTTCCAGCGGGAGTTGATGCTCGCGGGCAATACGGCGGCAAAGCTCCACATCCTCATCGGTGTTGGATTCCGTGCGCGCAAGAATACCGTGGGCATGAACACCGAGCGCGTTCGCAGCAGCCTTCAACACTACGGTGCTATCCACCCCACCGGAAAACGCCACCAATACCCGCTCGTAGCCGGCGATGGTGGATTCCAGTTGGGCCGCTTTTTCCTTGATGGTGCTCAGTTCCGTTGTACTCATGCGCCTGCCTGCAGCAAACTTCAGGCTCACCTTGCGTCAGCCGAAGCAATCTCGATTCACACCAACATGCCCACCCCACAGGAGCAATTGTATTCCTTTTATTCGATCGGAGTTGCTGATCGCTTTCCGGGGATTCTGCCCTCTCCTATATTCAACAAAATCCATGAGTTTCACAACCTGTTCGACCCCCGCCGGGGTCGGAGTGAAATGGGTCTCCTTTTCCCCCCGTTGAAACGGGGGGCTAGTATTGTAACGCCCCTGCCGGGGCCAGATGTGTTATGCTTAGCACTCCAGGATTATTCGTCCCTGAAGGGACGACGCAAACCTAGCCCCGGTTTTCAAACCGGGGTCGATCGGCCCTCACTCAAATCAGACCCCGGGAGGGGTCTAACACGATAAGCGAGTTTCTGAACATATCCAAACCCGCCCCCACCAGATGTGCCTTGTTCCGGACGGTTCGGTTGGTATGTTTTGGATTGATAAACTTCCTAAAGGGTGAAGTTCCACCCACGCCTCATCCGCCTCAATCATGGAAAATCGTCCCTTGTCCGCTGTAAGGATTTATTCTGCCCTTGAATCCATTTGAACCTCATCACTGCTTTATCACGCTGAACCCCGCGCTGGATCTTTTCTACCAAAGCCTGCACACTCCCACGCCCAACGAGATCTGCTTTGCCGATTCCCTGCGGATGCTTCCCGGGGGCAAGGGGATCAACGCAGCCATGGCGTTCCGCAAGGCATTCCCCGTGGCGCGGGTAACTTCCATCCAATCCGGTGGAACCTCCTTCGATCCCTTTTTCCGTGAGCAACTTCAGCAATTCGGAATTGAAGCACTCTTCCTTCCCGGTCTTGGGCAGATGCGCATCAACACCCACGTTTTCTCCGAGCAGGGGAAGCGCATGACGAAAATCAACGCTCCCGGTGTCCCGATCTCCCCCTCGGTGCTGGAAGCACTGTGCGCCAATTTGTCCCGAATCCGCCCCGCGTTTCTTCTCCTTTGCGGCTCACTTCCGCCGGGGCTCCCCCCCGACTCCTATAAACGCCTCGTGGCATGGGGGAAGGCGCATCAATCCACCGTCTGGCTGGATACCCGAGGGACTCCCTTGGCGGAAGCGCTGAAGGCTGAACCCGCGGGAGTGAAGATCAACGCCGATGAACTCCGGGAAATTGCCCCCGAGTGTTCCACCAATCATCCCGATTCGTTGGTGCAGAAAGCCCGAGAGTGGCACACCACGCTGTGCATCACCGATGGCCCCCAATCGGTGTGGGTCGCCGATGCCCACGGGGCGCGTTCCTACACGCCGCCCCCTTTGGGTGAGCTCCCACGG